>DATHFE010000179.1:0-8149 GCA_035318245.1 Sphingomicrobium sp.
GAAAGCCTATGATCGTTTCAAGCGCCTCGCTCCCGACGGCCCCGGCCGCTGGCGAGTCACCCGCCCGGTCGTCGCCGTCCAGCACCGCATGAACGCGGGGATCATCGTCGACCAGCCGATGATGGACGTGCGCTTCAAGAATGGACGCACCCTCGGCCGGGTCGAGGAAGGCTTCGGCTCGACCCTTTCCCCCGGCGACCGCTTCTTCTTCTCCGGATTGAGCCTCGAACTGGAGCGGATCAAAGACACCGACCTGATCGTCCACGCCTCGTCGAAATCGGCGCGGATCGTCACTTACGGCGGCCAACGCATGTCGATGTCGACCCACCTCGCGGAGCGGGTCCGGCGATTCCTCTGCGAGACCGGCGAGTGGCACCGCTTCCCCGACGATGTCCGCGAATGGCTCGAGGTGCAGGGCCGCCGCTCAATCCTGCCCCAGCCGGACGAATTGCTGGTCGAAACCTTTCCCCACGAAGGCCGCCACTTCTTCTGCATCTACAGCTTCGAAGGCTGGAACGCGCACCAGTCGCTCGGCATGTTGCTAACCAAGCGGATGGAGGCCACCGGGCTGAAGCCCTTGGGCTATGTCGCCAACGACTATGCGCTTGCCTGTTACAGCCTCGAACCGGTGAGCGATCCCAAGTCCCTCCTTTCTCCAGACATCCTCGAAGCCGAATTTATCGAATGGGTCGAACAATCAAACCTGCTCAAACGCGCTTTCCGCGAAGTTGCGGTGATCGGCGGACTGATCGAGCGCGCCCATATGGGCAAACGCAAGTCGGGCCGCCAGGTGACCTTTTCGACCGACCTCATCTACGACGTGCTGCGCCGCTACGAGCCCGAGCATTTGCTGCTCACCGCCGCCTGGGTCGACGCGCGTGCAAGGATGACCGAGCTTGGCCGCCTCGTCCGGCTGGTCGATCGCGCCGCGGCGACCATGGTCCATGTCACCCTCGACCGGATCAGCCCGATGGCCGTGCCGCTGATGGTCATCGTCGGCCGCGAATCGGCCCCCCCCGGCGGCGCGGCGGACGATGCGATCCTGTTAGAAGCCGAGGCGCTCGCCGCGGAAGCGATGCGGGTCGACTGAACGCCTCTTTCGCCCCGCAGTTGCGGTGCTAAGCTATGTCCATGATTCTTCGACTTTTGTTCCTTGCTGCCCCATTGCTGCTCGGCGGTTGCGTCGTCGGCACCGTGGCCAGCACCGCGGTCGACATCGTCAAGATTCCTGTGAAAGTTGTTTCGGCGGGAGTCGACGCGGCGACCACCAGCCAGTCCGAAGCCGACGAAAAGCGAGGCCGCGAATTGCGCAAGGCGGAGGAAAAAGCCGGCAAGGAAGCACGTGAAGCCGAAAAGCGCGCCAAGAAAGCTGCATCCCAGCCGCAAAGCGAGTAGCGCGTCGCGGGTCAGGAGCCCGAATGCGCTACTTTTTGGACACCGAATATAACGGCTTCGGCGGCGCCCTGATCAGCCTCGCGCTGGTCCCCGAATATGGCGACGACGAATTCTACACGATCGTCAAATGCCCCGATCCGATCATCCCCTGGGTCGAACGCCACGTCCTGCCCTATCTCGACACCGTCCCGGTCGGCCTGACCCATCCGCCGATCGAGCGGCTCGATGCCGCGCAGGCGCTGTCCAATTACCTGGCCGGGGACAGCAGCCCGGAGATCGTCGCCGATTGGCCCGAAGACATCGCCCAATTCTGCATGCTGGTGCTGACCACTTCGGGCGACATGGTCGAGCTCGCGCCGACCACTTTCACCCTGCTGCGCCTGCCCGGCTTCAGCACCGCCGCCAACAGCAAAGTCCCGCACAACGCGCTTCACGACGCGCGGGCGCTGCGCGATCATGTGCTTGGGGTCTTGGAAAGCCGCTGAACATGGCGCTAAGGAAGCGCATGGTTCCCTTTTCGTTCGCCGGGCAGAATTTCCTCGCCACCCCCGATGGCACACTGTTCTGGCCGTCGCAGAATGCACTGCTCGTCGCCGACCTCCACCTTGAAAAAGCCAGCTGGTTCGCCCGCCTCGGCCAGTTCCTTCCGCCCTACGATTCGCACGCGACATTGGCCGCGCTAGCTCAGCTGGTCGAAAGTTCGGGCGCAACAAAAGTCTATTGCCTCGGCGACAGCTTCCACGACCGCTTCGGCTGTGATCGCCTGCCCGCCGCCGCCCGCGATCTCCTCCTTACCCTGACCAGCCGCCTCGCCTGGACCTGGATCCTCGGCAACCACGACCCCGGCTTCGCCGACCATTGCGGCGGGCGGCTGGCCGAGGAGGAAGTAGTCGCCGGAATCACGCTTCGCCACGAAGCCGTCCAGGGCGATCCGTCACCCGAGATCTCGGGCCATTTTCACCCCAAGTTGCGCGTCAATATGAAGGGCCGCAGCGTCTCGCGCCGCTGCTTCATCGCGTCCGATACCAAGCTCATCCTGCCCGCCTTCGGCGCGCTCACCGGCGGCCTCGACGCCGCCCATCCTGAGATCATCCTCAAGGTCGGCGACAGCGCCGCGGCGCTGGTCCCGGTCGCCGATAAAATGCTGAGGTTTCCGCTCGCGGCCTAGGCGAGCTTCGCCGGGATCAGCCCGCGCAGCATGTTGCCGACGAAAAATCCGCCCGCCAGATCGTCGGGCGTCAGATCGCCTTCGACGGCGTCGCCCTTCTCGATCAGTAGCCCCCGCAATATGCCCGGCATCAACCCCCGATTGAGCGGCGGGGTGACGAGCTTGCCGTCGCGCTCGACGAAGATATTGGTGAAGCTGCCCTCGGTCAGCCGGCCCTCGGGATCGACAAATACTGTCTCATAGGCCCCGCTCTCCCGGCGCGCTTCATCGAAGAATCGCCGGTCGGTGGTCTTGTACTTGAGGCGATAATCACCCGAATCAACCGGCAACGGCTGAATCGCGACACTGACCGGCACCACATCCGGTTCCTCGACCGTCTTGACCTCGATCGCCATGGTGCCCGTTGGCGACAGCAGCAAACGCGCCATCGCCTTGTATTTTCGGCCGAACGTCGCGGCCTGGAGCTCGTTGCGCGCGGCATGGCGGTCGAATTTGAAGCCGAGGTCCGCCGCGGACGCGCTCATCCGGTCGAGGTGGCGGTCAAGCTCGACCAGCCCATCGTGCGGGTCGAAGCGCATGGTCTCGATAAGGTCGGCGGTTGGCGCGGCTCGGCTCACGAACTCTCCCTTGATCAGGCACTCGGCCCATTCATCTCCCGCAACGCTGTCGACGACAAGCCCCGATCCGAGCCCGAGCCTGGCGACCTGCGCATTTGCTGCCAGTTCGAGAGTGCGGATCATCACGTTGAATGCCGCGCCGCCGCCCGGCTCGATCCAGCCCATGCTGCCGGTATAGGCCCCGCGCAGCTCGGGCTCGAGCCCGGCCAGCGCCTCGATCGCCGCGATCTTCGGCGCCCCGGTGATCGACCCGCACGGGAAGATCGTCTCGATCACGCCCACGGCATCGGATCCCTCGCGCAGCTTCGCCGTAACTCGCGACACCATCTGGTGGAGCGTCGGAAAGGTTTCGACTTTGAACAATTCGGGCACCGCGACCGATCCGGTTTCGGCGACCCGCGCAAGATCGTTGCGCAAGAGGTCGACGATCATCAGATTTTCAGCGCGCTGCTTGGGGTCCGCCGCTAACTCCGCCACCGCCGCCGCATCGGCCGCCGAATTCGCACCCCTGGCCGCCGTGCCCTTCATTGGCTTGGCTTCGATCACGCCGTCTCGAATCGTGAAGAATTGCTCTGGCGAAAGCGACAACAGCCAGCCTTCCGGATGGCGCACCACTCCTCCCCACCCGGCCGCCGACTGCGCCCGAAGCCGCGCGTAAATTGCCAGCGGATCGCCGGCCACCGCGACATCATTCCCGAAGGTCAGGTTGGCCTGGTAAAAATCACCCGCGAACAAATGCTCGCGCACGCGTCCGACGGCGGCGAGGTAGTCGCCCTCGGCCACACGCGGCCGGGGCTTGCCGACCCAGCCGCCCGCCGCATCGGGCAGCCACTTGGCGACATCGACCGTCTCAAACCCGTCGAACAGGCCGAACCACAGCAGAGGCCCGCTGGCTTTTCGCGCTTTCGACCCCAGCCGCGGCTCGAACGCCAGCCCTGCCTCGTAGGTCAGATAACCCGCCGCATGCGCGCCGCCTTGGATCGCCGCGCGCAGCCGCTGCAGCGCCGGTCGAACCTCCTCCAACCCGTCCGCCGAGATCGTCGCCACCGGATCGCGATACAGACGCGCCGGTGCTCCGCCCTCGCGCGCGTCGTCGAACAGGATGAACGGGCCTTCCATCGCCCGTCATTGCTCCGACCCGCTGCACCCCGTAAACCCCCCGGACCGGGCGGGAGGAAATTGCATGCGAGTGGCTTTGCTGATTGCGACCTTGATGTTGACCGCCGCCCCCCTTCACGCCCAGCCGATCGACGCCAAGACCCAGGCGCGCATCGATCGGATCCTCAAGAAGACCCCATTGATCGACGGCCACAACGATCTTCCCGAGCAGCTGCGCGAAAATTACGGGCTGAAGGTAGAAGGCCTCGCCAGCGGAACCGAGACCTGGAAACCCAAGGGCCTGATGACCGACATTGCCCGGCTCCGCGCGGGCCGGGTCGGCGGGCAGTTCTGGTCGGTCTACATCGACGCTGGCATTCACGGCGACGAGGCGATCCGTCAGACGATCGAGCAGATCGACATCGTCACCCGGCTGGTCAAAGCCTATCCGAACGATCTCGAGCTGGCGGCCACTGCGAACGACGTTGTCCGCATCCACCGCAAAGGCAAGATTGCCTCCCTGATCGGCATCGAGGGCGGGCACCAGATCGGCGGCAGTCTCGCCGCGCTGCGCCAATTCTACCGCCTTGGCGCGCGTTACATGACGCTGACCCATTTCAACACGACCGAATGGGCCGACAGCGCGACCGACGACCCCAAGCACGACGGACTCAGCCCCTTCGGGGTGATCGTCGTTCGCGAAATGAACCGCCTCGGAATGCTGGTTGATTTGAGCCACGTCAGTCCGGCGACCATGTCGGATGCGCTCGATGCCAGCCGCGCTCCGGTGATCTTCTCGCACAGCAACGCCCGCGCCCTCGAGGACCATCCACGCAACGTCCCCGACGACATCCTCAAACGGCTTCCGGCGAACGGAGGCGTGGTGATGGTCAATTTCTTCACCGGCTATTTGTCCGAGCCCTACCGCCAGTGGAGTGCCTCGCGTGCCGCTGAGGAAGCGCGCCTGAAATCACTGTTGGTGGGTCAGCCGGACAAGCGCGAGACGGCGCTCAAGGAATGGGAGGCGGCGCACGCGCCGCCCAAGGCGACCGTCGGCGACGTCGCCGATCATATCGAGCATATCGCCAGGGTCGCGGGCTACGACCATGTCGGGCTCGGCGGCGATCTCGATGGAATCAACACCGCGCCGGAAGGTCTCGCCACCGTCGCCGGTTATCCGCTTGTCTTCGCCGAGTTGATCCGCCGCGGCTGGAGTGACGCCAACCTCGCCAAGCTCGCCGGCGGCAATGTCTTGCGCGCGTTGCGCGGTGCAGAGGCAACCGCAGCGGCGATGAAAGACCAGCCGCCATCACTCGAAACGCTCGCCAAATGAACGCCACTGCCGCCGTCCCGGCAGAGAGACCGGCACCGCATCTCCTCAAATTGCTCGGGGTTGTGTTCGGTCTTGCGGTCGGCATCGGTACGATCATCGGCGGCGGGATTTTGCGCACCCCCGGAGCGGTCGCCGCGGAAATCCCATCCTTCTGGTGGATCATTGGCCTTTGGCTGTTCGGCGCCGTCCACGCCTGGCTCGGCGCCAACCTCTCGGCAGAGCTTTTCACGTCCGTTCCCAAGGCCGGCGGAATGTACGTTCCTGTGCGCCGGGCGTTCGGCGATTTGCCCGCGATGGTCGTCGGCTGGAGTGATGTCCTGAACAATAGCGCGGCGCTGGCCGCTCTGGCGATCGCGGGGGCCGAGTTCCTCGCCCTTGCGTCGCCTTCCGCCGCCGGCTGGAAGCTCACCTTGGCGATCCTGCTTATCCTGGTCTTGCTCGCGATCAATGCGCTCGGCCTTCGCGAAGGACGCGCCGCGCAGGTCGCCACGACCGCGCTCAAGGTCGGCTTGCTGATGGCCATCGTCGCGGCGGCGATCAGTTTGCCCGCAGTTCCTGTTTCGACGTTGGTCAACGCGGCGCCGGCTATCGGTGTGGCGGGCATGATCGCCGCTTACCAGCTGGTGTACGGCGCCTATACGGGCTGGATCACGCCGGTCTACTTCGTCGAGGAGGACGTTGCTCCGGGGCGTAATCTGCCGCGCTCGCTGATGCTGTCGGTGCTCGCGGTGGGCGCGGTTTACGTCGCCCTCAATCTCGCATTGTTACATTCCATTCCGATCGCCGAACTCGGCAAGTTGGACATCCCGGTCGGCGATTTGCTCGGCCGCCTGTTCGGTCAGCTGGGCACGGTCATTCTTGGCATTACCGGGTTCGTGATCATCCTTGGCTGCTGCAACGGAGTGATCATGATGACTTCGCGGATCATCTACGGGCTCGCCCGCGACGGGCTGTTCCCGCACCACGGAATGCGGGTCAACCGAGGGGGGACGCCTTGGGTCGGCTTGCTCTTCGCCGGCATCGCCGCGGTCGCCATGACGACCACCGGCAGCTTCGAAGCCGCCTTCCGTCTGATGGGCGCGCTGGCCGTTGTCGGCTTCGTTGTCGTCGACCTGTCGATCTTCGCCCTGCGTCGGCGCGAGCCCCATCTCGCCCGGCCGTTCGCTGCGATCGGATATCCTTTACTCCCCGCGCTCACGCTTCTGCTCGATATCGGCCTGACCGTGGCGATCATCTGGTACGATCCGACAAGCGGGCTGATCACCCTCGGGCTCCTTGCCGCGGCACTCCCGGTGTGGTTCCTGACCGCGCCCTTCCGAAGACGAGTAACGTCCACCTAAGCTTGCATCGTCCGCCGACCGCCGCCATCTGCGCTCGATGAATCAGCCGACCCCTCCGCTGCGCGCCGCGATCCTGCCGGTCACCGCTTTCCAGCAGAATTGCACCTTGCTGTGGTGCACCGCGACGATGCGCGGGGCGTTCGTCGATCCCGGCGGCGATCTCGCCAAGCTCAAGGCTGCCGCGGCCGAGCATGGCGTGACGATCGAGAAGATCCTCCTCACCCACGGCCATATCGACCATTGCGGATCGGCAGGGATCCTCGCCGCCGAGCTGGGTGTGCCGATCGAGGGTCCGCATGAGGACGATCGCTTCTGGATCGCGCGGCTTGCCGACGACGGGGCTAAGTACGGCATCCCCGGCAAGCCATTCGAGAGCGACCGCTGGCTGGTCGATGGCGATTCGGCGACGGTCGGCGAACTGACCTTCGCCGTCCGCCACTGCCCCGGCCACACCCCCGGCCACATCGTCTTCCACCACGCCCCGTCGAAGCTGGCTTTGGTCGGCGATGTCCTGTTCAAGGGATCGATCGGCCGCACCGATTTCCCGCGCGGCAACCATCAGGACCTGATCGATTCGATCACCCAACGGCTGTGGCCGATGGGCGGCGACACCCATTTCGTCCCCGGCCACGGCCCGATGTCGACCTTCGCTTACGAACGCGCCACCAACCCCTTCGTCGGCGACGCGGCGTTGGCAGCCTAAGCCGCCACGAGCATGATCGCGTAAGCGGCTAGGCCGACGCTCACGAGCGTCGTGGTCATCATGCCAATCATCCGCAGCACCCTTGGCGAGCCCGCGTCCATACCCAAGCCGTGCGAGACGCGGGCAAGGACGAACGCGACCGCAACAATCCACAAGATACCGGCATTCCCGCCGGCAAGCTCGATCGCGGCCAGCAGGATCAGGAATATCGGCGCATATTCGGCGAAGTTGGCGTGCGCCCGCATTCGCCGAAGCACGGCTTCACTGCCGCCATCGCCGACGCTGATCTTGAGCGGCCTTCTGGCCAGAACGACCCGGGCGCTGAGCCAGATATTCAGCGCCGCGGCGGCGGCCGCGGTTGCCAGCGT
The DNA here is from genome assembly GCA_035318245.1 of Sphingomicrobium sp. Classification (GTDB taxonomy): domain Bacteria; phylum Pseudomonadota; class Alphaproteobacteria; order Sphingomonadales; family Sphingomonadaceae; genus Sphingomicrobium. The sequence goes on from DATHFE010000179.1 coordinate 8,023, forward strand.
GACGGGCAATAATATCATGATGCGTTCCTTCCCTGCTCGCCTGACCTCCTCGCACCGGGTGCCCGCGCTTGCAACGGCCAGCCAAACCGCTATAGGACGCGCCTTCGCGACGATCCGACCGCCGCCG
>DATHFE010000180.1:0-2820 GCA_035318245.1 Sphingomicrobium sp.
CCTGGCCGCGACGACCACCGCCTGGTCGGGAAGTTCGGAATGGCGATAGCTGTAGGCGAGCTGCTCGGCCTCCCATTCCTCGACCTCGCCCGAGCGCAGCACGAGCGTGCACGATTGCAGGATATCGCTGACCTCGCGGCCATACGCCCCGCCGTTCATCCGCACAAAACCGCCCACCGTGCCAGGGATCCCGCGCAAGAATTCGAGCCCGGCAATGCCCCAATCGCGCGTCGTCGATGAAACGAGAATGCCCGAAGCCCCGCCTCCGCATTCGATCGTAGTCGGGCCAAGCTGGCTGATCTTTGCGAACGGCTTGCCGAGGCGGACAACCACCCCGGGAACGCCGCCATCGCGGACAATCATGTTCGACCCCAGCCCAAGCGCCATCACCGGCACTTCGGGATCGAGATCGCGCAGGAACTGGGTGAGATCGTCGAAGTCGGCCGGCTCGAACAGATATTGCGCCGTGCCCCCGCTCTTGAACCACACCAGCGGTGCAAGCGGAGCATCGGCCTTCAATTTCCCGCGAGCCCGCGGAAGCGTCGCGGCCTCACTCATTTATTCTTCCGCGCCGCGCGAATTCCGTCGGCCAGGCCAGCGGCCCATTTGGTGATGTCGCCCGCGCCCAGGCACAGGATCATGTCGCCCTCTGCAGCCAGATCGCGGAGCGCCAGGGCAAGCTCAGCTGGACTTTCCACCCCTCGCACCATTCGGTGGCCATGGGCGCGCAAACCCTCCACGAGGGCTTCGGAAACCACGCCCTCGATCGCCCCCTCGCCGGCGGCATAGACCGGTGCGACGAACACCACATCGGCATCGTTGAAGGCGTTCTGGAAATCCTCCATCAGCGATTGCAGCCGGCTGTAACGGTGCGGCTGGACGACCGCGATGACCCGCGCTTCGGCATTGGATTGCGTGGCCTCGCGCGCCGCCGACAGGACCGCGCGGATTTCGACCGGATGGTGGGCGTAATCGTCAATGATGATTGCGCCATCGACTTCGCCGACACGGCTGAAGCGGCGCTTGACCCCGTCGAAGCGATTGAAGCCGGTAATGATCGTCGCATCGTCCATTCCCAGCTCGATCCCGACCGTGATCGCGGCCAGCGCATTCTGCACATTATGCCGGCCGGGCATCGGCAAATGAATGCCCTCGATCAGGCGTTTCTCGCCGCCGCGCTGGAGGATCGTCGCGTCGAAGCGGCAGCCGCCGTCCTCGACCGCGACATTGTCGGCGCGGACATCGGCCAGCGTCGAGAAGCCATAGGTCACCACCCGCCGATCGCGGATGCGGCTGAGGATATTCTGCACCTCGGGATGGTCGACGCACATCACCGCTAAACCGTAGAACGGAACATTCTCGACGAACTCGACATAAGCGTCCTTGGCCCGCTCGAAGCTGCCATAATGCTCGAGATGCTCGGGATCGATATTGGTGACCACGGCGATTGTCCCGTCGAGGCGGAGGAAGCTGCCGTCGCTCTCGTCGGCCTCGACCACCATCCAGTCGCTTTTGCCCAGCCGGGCATTGCTTCCATAGCTGTTGATGATCCCGCCGTTGATCACCGTCGGGTCGAGCCCGCCGGCATCGAGCATCGCCGCGATCATCGATGTTGTGGTGGTCTTTCCGTGGGTTCCGGCGACGGCGATGGTCGATTGCATCCGCATCAGCTCGGCCAGCATCTCGGCGCGGCGAACCAGCGGCAGGCGCCGTTCCTTGGCCGCCTCGATCTCCGGGTTACCGCGCGAAATCGCCGACGAGCAGACGACCACCGCCGCTTCGCCGAGATTATCCGCGTCATGGCCGATGGCGACCGGGATGCCCGCTTTGCGCAGTCCTTCCACGACGTAGGATTCGGATATATCCGAACCCTGCACGCTGTAGCCCAATTGATGCATCACCTCGGCGATGCCGGACATGCCGATGCCGCCGATGCCGACGAAATGGATCGTGCCGATGTCGGTGCCCAGGGCTTTCATGCCGGGACGCCCGCGGAACCGAATGCGAGCTTGCCATTATTGACGGCAACGGGGCCGATCGCGACCGGTGCCGCGCCGCCGCCAACGCGTTCGCAAAGCAAGGCGAGGTCGCGCGCGGCGTGCGGCCGCCCGACCGACAACGCTCGCGCCGCGGCATTGGCCAGCGCTTGCGGATCGGCGGCCATCGCCTCGATCTGGCGGGCCAGTGTGGCAGGGGTGAAATTGTCCTGGCCGATCATCCGCGCCCCGCCGGCCCGCGCCATCTCGCGGGCATTGGCGGTCTGGTGGTCGTCGGTGGCGATCGGCAGCGGGATCAGGATCGCCGGGCGCCCAGCCGCGGTCAGCTCGGCAATGGTCGATGCCCCGGCCCGTGCAATGACCAGATGCGCCCAGGCAAGTTTGTCGGGCATGTCGGCGATATAAGTCGACAGCTCAGCTGGGATGCCCAGCTCGGCGTAGCGCTTGCGCACCGCCTCGATATCGTCGGCGCGGCATTGCTGGGTGATCTGCAGGCGATGGCGCAGCCCCGGTTCGAGCAAGGCCAGGCCCTCGGGAACGACCTCGCCGAGGACCGATGCACCCTGGCTGCCGCCGGTGACGAGGATGCGCAAAGGCGCAAATTCGTCGAATCCGGGGAACGGCGCTTCGCCCAGCCGCGCGACGCTGTCGCGGACCGGATTGCCGACCAGCACCGTCTTGCCATCATGTTTTGCCGCCAGCCTGTCGACTTGCTCATAGGCCGTCGCAATCGCGCTCGCTTCGCCGGCGAGCAGCCGGTTGACCCGCCCCAGCACGGCATTCTGTTCGTGCAGGATCGTTGGCACCTTCGCCGCGCTCGCCG
>DATHFE010000181.1:0-2490 GCA_035318245.1 Sphingomicrobium sp.
ATTGACGCCTGAGCACACCATCGTGTCGAACGCGTCGTGCACCACCAATTGTCTCGCCCCGGTGGCCAAGGTGCTCAACGACAGCATCGGCATCGAGCGCGGGCTGATGACGACCATCCACGCCTACACCAACGACCAGAAGATCCTCGACCAGATCCATCCCGACATGCGCCGCGCACGTGCCGCGGCGATGTCGATCATCCCGACGACGACTGGTGCGGCGCGCGCAGTCAGCGAAGTGCTGCCCGAGCTGAAGGGCAAGCTCGACGGAGCCGCGATGCGGGTGCCGGTGCCCAATGTCAGCCTGATCGACCTGACCTTCACGCCCAAGCGCGAAACCAGTGTCGAAGAGGTCAACGCGATCCTCAAGCAGGCCAGCGAGAGCGGGCCACTTGCGGGCATTCTCGATTACACCGACGAGCCTTTGGTTTCGATCGACCTCAACCATAATCAGGCGAGCTCGACCGTCGACAGCCTCGAGACCGCAGTGCTCGAAGGCAAGTTGGTTCGCGTGGTCAGCTGGTACGACAATGAATGGGGCTTTTCGAACCGCATGGTCGACACCGCCTGCGCGATGGCCAAGCTGGGCTGAGTGGCCGGGTTCAAGACCCTCGACGACCTTCCCGCCGACCTGACCGGCAAGCGCGTATTGGTGCGCGTCGATTTCAACGTACCGATGCAGGCCGGCGCGATCAGCGATGACACCAGGCTGCGCGCCGCGGTGCCGACGATCGCCGAGTTGAGCGACCGCGGGGCGATCGTCCTTCTGTTGTCGCATTTCGGCCGGCCCAAAGGGGGCAACCGCCCCGACATGAGCCTGTCCTTGCTGGTCCGGCCGCTGGCCGAGCTGACCGGCCGCCCGGTGCGCTTCGTCGAGGATTGCCAGGGCCCGCAGGCCGAACGCGCGGTGACGACGATGATGCCGGGATCGATCGGAATCCTAGAGAACACCCGCTTCCATTTGGGCGAGGAGAAGAACGATCCCGGGTTGGCCAGAGGTATGGCGGCGCTGGGCGATTATTACGTCAACGATGCTTTCTCAACAGCGCACCGCGCCCATGCCTCGACTGAAGGCGTCGCGCATTTGCTGCCAAGCTTTGCCGGCCGTGCGATGGAGGCCGAATTGTCGGCGCTGGAGCGGGCGCTGGGCAATCCCGAGCGGCCGGTTGCGGCGGTGGTCGGCGGCGCAAAGGTGTCGACCAAGCTCGCGGTGCTCGGTCACCTCATCGCGAAGGTCGAGCATCTGATCATCGGCGGCGGGATGGCCAATACTTTCCTCGCCGCGCGCGGCGTCGCGGTCGGCAAGTCGCTATGCGAGCATGAGCTGGTCGGCGAGGCCGAAGCGATTTTCGAGAATGCCGAAGCGGCGGGCTGCACTATCCATCTTCCCTATGATGTTGTCGTAGCCAAGGAATTCGCCCCGAACCCGCCATCCCTGCGCATCTGCAACGTCCACGAAGTTGCGAACGACGAGATGATTCTCGACATCGGCCCGGCAGCAGTCGAAGCGCTCGGCGACGTGCTCAAGAATTGCCGCACCCTGGTGTGGAACGGGCCGCTAGGCGCGTTTGAGACGCCGCCTTTCGACGCGGCCACGGTGGCGCTGGCGAAAATTGCCGCGGCGCTGACACAAGACGGCAGCCTGGTTTCGGTCGCGGGCGGGGGGGACACCGTTGCTGCGCTAAACCACGCCGGGGTCGCCAAGGATTTCAGCTTCGTCTCGACCGCGGGCGGAGCATTTCTGGAATGGATGGAAGGCCGCACGCTGCCAGGCGTTGCAGCCCTCGAACAGCAACAGGTGGAAGCATGAATCAGGCGGAAATGACCCAGAAGATCAAAGGCGGGAACGGCTTCATCGCCGCGCTCGACCAGTCGGGCGGATCGACGCCCAAGGCGCTCACGGGCTATGGCTACCGGGGCGACGAATGGTCGAGCGACGAGGAGATGTTCGGCCTCATCCACAAGATGCGGACGCGGATCATCACCTCGCCGTGCTTCGGATCGGGCAAGGTGATCGGCGCGATCCTGTTCGAGCGGACGATGGACGGATCGGTGGGCGGCAAGACTGTGCCGCAGGCGCTGATCGACCTCGGAATCGTGCCGTTCCTCAAGATCGACAAGGGGCTCGAGGACGAAGACAACGGCGTCCAGATGATGAAGCCGATGCCCGGGCTCGACGCCCTACTTGGGCGTGCCAAGGCGCTCGGCGTGTTCGGGACGAAGGAGCGATCGGTCATCAATGCCGCGAACGAAGCGGGCATTGCCGTGCTCGTCGCGCAGCAGTTCCAGGTCGCGCGTCGGGTCCTGGCGCACGGAATGATGCCGATCATCGAGCCCGAGGTGAATATTAAGAGCGCCGACCGCGATGAAAGCGACCGGCAGTTGCTCGCCGGGATCCTCGAGGAATTGGACGAGATTCCCGACGGCCAGCAGGTCATGCTCAAGTTGTCGCTTCCGGCCACGCCCCGCCTGTTCGACCCATTGGTCGGC
>DATHFE010000182.1:0-4013 GCA_035318245.1 Sphingomicrobium sp.
ATCGGCGCTGGTCCCCTGCAGCGGCGCGTTGATCGCCGCGCGCTCGGCTCCGGCGCGGTGATTCGGATTGCCGGCGCGGATGTTGGGGAAATGCGTCTTGCGTCCGAACAAGGTGGTGGTGAAGCCATGCTCGCGGGCGAAGGCCAATGTCTCGCCGATGTAATTGCGGATGCCAGGGAAGCGCTCGAAATAGCGGTCGATGATCGCCTGCCCCTCGTCGCGCGGCACCCCCAGCCGCCCGGCCAGCCCCCACGACGAAATGCCGTAGAGGATGGCGAAATTGATCGTCTTGGCTTTGTTGCGATTCTCGCGGTCGTCCGACCCGAACAATTCCACGGCGGTCAGGTTGTGGATGTCGGCTTTGTCGGCGAACGCCTGCTTCAGCGCCGGAACGTCGGCCATGTGCGCCGCGAGCCTGAGCTCGATCTGCGAATAGTCCGCGCTCATCAGCACATGCCCCGGCTCGGCGATGAACGCGTCGCGGATCTTGCGGCCGATCTCTGTGCGGATCGGGATGTTCTGCAAATTGGGATCGTTCGAGCTCAAACGGCCGGTCTGCGCTACCGCCAGGCTGTAGCTGGTGTGGACCCTGCCTGTCTCGGGATTGATCTGCGCTTGCAGCGCCTCGGTGTAGGTCGATTTCAATTTGGTCAGCTGGCGCCAGTCGAGGATCAGCCGGGCCGCATCGACCCCTTCGGCCGCGAGCCGCTCCAATTCGGTCACGTCGGTCGAATAGGTCCCGCTCTTGCCCTTGCGCCCGCCCTTGAGGCCCATCCGGTCGAACAGGACGTTGCCGAGCTGTTGCGGCGATCCGATCGTGAACGGCCCGCCGGCTGCCTCATAGACGCGCTGCTCGAGCGCCGCGATCTCGACGGTGAACTCAGCCGACAATCTGGCCAAGTAAGCGCGGTCGATCTTGACCCCGCGCCGCTCCATCCGCCCGATCACCGGCACCAGCGGCCGGTCGACCATCTCATAAACCCGCGTCGCCGCCTCGGCGGTGATGCGCGGCTTCAGCCGCTGCCACAGCCGCAGCGTGATGTCGGCATCCTCGGCGGCATATTCGGTCGCCTGGGGCAGCGGCACGGCATCGAAGGTGATCTGTTTGGCGCCGCTGCCGCACAGCGCCTTGAACGGGATGCACTCATGGTCGAAATGCAATTTGGCCAGCTCGTCCATGCCGTGGCCGTGCAGCCCGGCGTCGAGATCGAAGCTCAACAGCATCGTATCGTCGTACGGCGCCACCTCGATCCCGTGCTTGGCAAAGATCACCCAATCATATTTGAGGTTGTGGCCGATCTTCAGGACCGCGGGGGCCTCCAGCAAAGGCTTCAGCCGCTCGATCACCGTGGCCATCGGCAACTGGCTCGGCGCGTCGCTCAGCAAATCGACGCTGCCGTGCCCGACCGGGATGTAGCAGGCCTTGTTCGGGGCGGTCGCCAGGCTGATGCCTACCAGCCGCGCCACCACGCAATCGATGCAATCGGTCTCGGTATCGACCGCAACATATCCGGTCGCGGTCGCCTCGGCGATCCAGCGGTCGAGTTGGCCGAGATCGGTGACGGTCTCGTAAGCGCTGCGGTCGACCGCGATCGCCTCGCTGGCCGGCGCTTCCGCCGGCCTCGCCGATGGCGTCATGACGGCAGCCGCGTTGCCGGCACTCGGGCCACCGCCGACCATCCGGGTAAGCAAAGCCTTGAACCCCTGGTCCTCGAGGAATTCCTTCAACGGCTCCTTGGGGATTCCGGTCAGCGCCAGCGCGTCGAGCGGCTCGGGCAGCTCGGCATTGCATTCCAGCTGCACCAATTGCCGCGAAAGCCGGGCCATGTCGGCATGGTCGATTAGCGACTGCTTCAATTTGGGCTTTTTGATGCTTTCGGTCGACGCCAGCACGGTTTCCAGGTCGCCATATTCGACGATCAGCTGTGACGCGGTCTTCGGCCCGATCCCCGGCACGCCGGGCACATTGTCGACGCTGTCGCCCATCAGCGCCAGAACGTCGCCAAGCTTTTCCGGCGGCACCCCGAACTTGGCCGTCACATACTCCGCGTCGATCCGCCGGTCGTTCATCGTGTCGAGCATGTCGACGCCCGGCTCTATGAGCTGCATCAGATCCTTGTCTGAGCTGACGATCGTCGTCGACCATCCCGCGCTCAGCGCCGCCTTGGCGTAGCAGGCGATGATGTCGTCGGCCTCCAGCCCCTCGGTCTCGATGCACGGGATGCCGAAGGCGCGGGTGGCGGTGCGGATCAGCGGGAATTGCGGAATCAGGTCTTCGGGCGGCGGCGGGCGGTTGGCCTTATACTGGTCGTAGAGCGCGTTGCGGAACGTCGTCGACGAGGCGTCGAGGATCACCGCCATATGGGTCGGCCCGTCGGCCTTGTTGAGGCCATCGGCCAGCTTCCACAGCATCGCGGTATAGCCATAGACCGCGCCGGCCGGCACGCCGTGGCGATTGGTCAGCGGCGGCAGCCGGTGATAGGCGCGAAAAATATAGCTCGACCCGTCGACGAGATAGAGGTGGTTCTGCGGCATGCTGGGAAGGCGATTAGCAGCGAGTTGGGAAAGGCGCTACGCCCCTAAATCCTTCCCTCGCCCCCGTTTACCCTCTCGGTCAGTCTCAGCAGAGCCAGCATCACAAAAGCGCCCATCGTAAAGATGCCGGCGAGTGCGCAGACGCCGTAGAGGGCTTCGACATTCCAGGTCACGCCTGCCGGATCGGTGACGGTCGCCGGTCCAACAGGGAGAAACAGCAAGGTCACCACCGGCCGCAGGGCCGTCGCCGCATACATTGCCAGCGCTGGCCACCAGAATGTGGTTGCGATTGGCGCCCCCGAAGTTGCGGGCGGCGGTTGGGCCGGGCGCCGGCCCCGGTACAAAGCGAACAGCTGGAAGAACAAATAGACGGCCAGGTACCAGCCAAGAAAGTTACTGACCGGAACGCCAAAATAAGCGCCGCCGTCGTGCCACACCCAGCTTCCGGATATGGTCGAGGCGACCGGATCGAATGTCAGGTCCCACGCCACCATGACGAAGCCGGCGACCGCTGGAAGGGCGAAGACGCGGTCCGCGGCGGCTCGTCCGCCGCCGAGGATCAGGCGCGCCACCGTCCACGACAGATAGCCCATGCCGAGGTAGGCCGGGCCGATCAGCAAGGGCACGAGAAACAGCTTCGGCCCGAGGTTGTCGCTGTAATGATAATGGCCGAACGGGAAGCCGGTGAGGATGCTGAGATTCTCGAACGCGTTGCTGACCACCAGGCAGACCGCGGCGAAAACCAGCATATCGCGCCAGCCATAATGCTTGCTGCCGTGGATCAAGGCGAACGCCATCGGCAGGAGTGCGCTCAGGGGAGCGTAGAGACTAGCCGGAAGGAGACCGACCGGACGCAGGAAGATCACCGCCAGGTAAAGGACGACGATCGTCCACAGGATCATGGAAACGGACCGGCCCATTCCAGTGCGATTAGCAGCGGGTTGAAGAAGGCGCTACGGCCTCACTTGGGAGACCGCACAATGTCCGAACGCTTCGAACGTCATCGCCAGGCCTGGACCCAGGATGAAATCCAGAAGCTCCACCGCCTCGCCGGCAAGGGCATGAGCCTGCGCGCCATCGCCAAGGCGCTGACCCGAAGCGAGGAATCGACCCAGGCCCGCGCCAAGGCCGACGGGTTAAAGCTCAACAAGCTGCGCTAGGCTGCCAATGGCGGCCTCGGTTACCCGGCGAATCCCATCGCCACCACGCGGCTGAAGTAACCATCGAGCGCATGGCGGGCGTCTTCGGTGATTTCAATAAAGGCTGTGCGAAGGTCGTTGGGATGGGGCACGCGGCAGACGAGTCCCATTTTCTCCAGGTGCGAGATCCAGCGCAATGACGTTGTCGCCGGCGCGCCGGCGAACTCGGTCAATCGCGATATGGAATGGCGCGCCTCGGACTCCTCGGTGATATAGAGGGCAAGCAGCATATCCCACGCGGGCTCGCTGAAAATTGACTCGTCAAAAAACTGACTGCGC
>DATHFE010000183.1:0-4205 GCA_035318245.1 Sphingomicrobium sp.
GCGGGGCAGGTCGCGCAATTGCAGCGCGCGACGGGCGAGGCGCAATCGGCGCAGGAACAAGCATCTGCCGTGCTGGCGGAACGGCGCGCCAAGGCCGCCGAGGCGCGCGACGAGGGACGAACGCTGGCGCACGCGCTGGCGACGGCCCGGGCGCGGCGCGATACGGTTGTGCGCCGCTTGGCAGAGCTCGACCGGCTCGATTTGTCGCTCGCGGCCGAAAGCGCTCGCGAGGAAGCGTTGCGCGATGACGCGGCGCGCGCGATTGCCGCGCTTGAGGAAGAGCGCAACACGATCACCAAGCGGCTCGGCGATTCCGAAGGGCAGGCCGCGCGGATCGCTGCGGAATTGACCGACGCTGAGGCCGCATCACGAGCTGCCGAGGCGGAGCTTGCCGGATTGCTCGCGCGAGAGGCGGCGATGCGCGCCGAGCGGCGAGTGGCCGACGCTGCTCTGGCGGCAGCCATCGCCCAGCGCGACCGCGCCGAGGCCGAGGCGCTCAAGCTCAAGCAGCAGCGAGAGTTGCTGGACGACGGGAGTGATGCGCTCGGCGCTCAGAACGAAGCCAAGCGGCGTGGCGCGGCGGCGACTAAGCAATTGGCGGAGGCCGAGCATGCGCTCGAAACCGCCGAAACGTCCCGCGCAGCTGCTGCCGATCAACGCGATGGTGCAGAAAGCACGCTGGCAGCTGCGCGGGCTTCGCTAGCGGCGGTCCGGGCCGAGCGTACGGCTTTGGCCAACGCGCTAAGCCAGTCTGGCGGCGCAGCGGTGCTCGCCAAGCTGACGGTTGAGCCGGGCTTTGAGCGTGCATTGGCGGCGGCCTTGGGTGACGATCTCGACGCCGGCATCGGGGGGGACGGCGCGCGGCGGTGGCAAGGCAGCGAAAGCGAAAAGGGCGATCCGTCGCTAGGCGAAGGACTTGACGCACTGGGCGCTCATGTCGAGGCGCCGACCGAATTGCAGCGGCGGCTGGCACAAGTCGCGGTGGTCAACCAAGACAGTGGGCAGGCGTTGCGCGTTGGCCAGCGGCTGGTGACGCGTGATGGGCAGCTCCGGCGCTGGGATGGATTTGTCGCGACCGGCGGAGGTGCGGCGGCAGCCGAGCGATTGCTGCGCGCCAATCGCTTGGCCGAGCTCGATCGCGAGATGCCAACGCTCGAAGCAGCGGTCACGGACGCAGAGGATGCTCGTGATGGCGCGGCTGCCTCGGTCGACCGCTTTCGCGCCGAAAGTGACGCCGTGCGGGCGTCGGCCGCCGCAGCCGAACGCGAGGCGCGCGAAGCGATCCGGGCCGAGGATGGCGCGATCGGCGCGCTCGAGCGGCTCGAGGCGCAGCGAGTTGCGCTGGCCGAGCGCGAGGCCGACCTCGCGCCGGTTCGGGAAGCGGCGGAGGAAGCGCTCAAGCGTGCCGAAGCAGCGTTGACCGACCTACCCGATCCGGCGGCTATGGGTAGCAAGATCGAGGCGGCGCGCGACGCGGCGTCGGTCGCAGGGCAGGCAGTCGCCGACAAGCGTGCCGAGGCGGCGACACGGGCGCGGATGACCGCCGCCGACCGCGAGCGACATGCAACGGCGGGGCGCGAGCAAGAGGCCTGGCGCGAGCGCGCAGCAGCGGCCGAAACGCGGCTGAAAGAAACCAGTCAGCGGGCTAAAGCGCAGGCCGCCGAACGCGAAGAGATTGCCGGTCAACCCGAGCGCGACGCAGCTGAGATCGCGTCGATCGAAAAGGCGGGCTCGGCCAGCGAGGCGAGTATCGCCACGGCGGATGAGGCAGAGCGCGATGCGGCGGCTGCGCTCGCCGCGGTTGTCGAATCGCTGTCGGTTGCGAGCGAAGCCTTCGCCGCCGCGCGCGAGGCTCGTGCCGGCGCCGCAGCGCGCGCGGAAGCGCAAGATGAGCGGCGGGCTGAATATACGCGGATCTGCTTCGAGCGTTTCGAATGCTCGCCGCCGCTGCTCCCGGCGCGCGCGGGGTTCGACGCCGACGCGCCGACCGACCCCAATGTGGAATCGGCCACGCTCGAGCGGCTGACCGCCGAGCGCGAACGGATCGGCCCGGTCAATCTGGTCGCCGAGCAGGAGCTTGCCGAGATCGACCAGGAGAGGCTCCGCGGAACCGCCGAGCGCGACGAATTGGCGCAGGCGATCCACCGGCTGCGCGGATCGATCGGCAATTTGAACCGCGAAGGCAGGGTGCGGCTGCTCGACGCCTATGAAAAGGTCGACCGCCATTTCCGCAGCCTGTTCACCACCCTGTTCGATGGTGGCCAGGCGCATCTCGAATTGATCGAAAGCGACGATCCGCTGGAGGCGGGGCTGGAGATTATGGCCCAGCCGCCGGGAAAGAGATTGTCGGCGCTGACCCTGCTGTCGGGCGGCGAGCAGGCGCTGACCGCGATCGCGCTGATCTTTGCGCTGTTCCTGACCAACCCGGCGCCGATCTGCGTGCTCGATGAGGTCGATGCACCCTTGGACGACGCCAATGTCGAGCGCTTCTGCGACCTTCTGGCGCGGATGAGTGCGGATACCGACACCCGCTACCTGATCGTCACCCACAATGCCGTGACTATGAGCCGGATGCACCGCCTCTATGGTGTGACGATGGTCGAAAAGGGCGTCAGCCGTCTCGTTTCGGTCGACCTCGGCGGGGCGGAGGAGCTATTAGCGGCGGAGTGACCCGGCCCTTCGTCCCGCCGCACCCGCCGCGCCGGCCCAAACCGGTCGCGACGTGGCGCGGCTTCTTTGGCGAGCGGGCGCGCACCTCAGTTTATGGCTGGTCGCAATTTGCGTTCGAGACCGACTATCTGAAGCGGAATATCCTCGGCTTCACCGTCCATGTCCTGCTCGACCCGGACATGGTCCAGCACGTCCTGCTCGACAATCCGGCCAACTACGCGAAGCCCGATATCGTCAAAAGCCTGCTCGGCCCGATCATCGGCCGGGGGCTGCTGACCTCGGACGGCGATCTATGGCGCGAGCAGAGGCGGATTGTTGCCGCCAGTTTCTCGCCCGCCGCGGTCGCGGCGCAGCAAGGCATGTTTGTCCAGGCGGCGCGGTCGGCGATGGCTGGTTGGAGCGATGGCGAGCGGCGCGACATGGCCGCCGAGTCGACGCGGACGACGATGACGATCATTGCGCTGGCGCTGTTCGGCGGGGATGCGCGGCTGATCTCGGAACGCTCGATGCGGCATATCACCGCGGCGATCGAGGGTTTCTCCGAAGCCCGGATGCTGGCCCTGCTGCGACTGCCACAAATTCCGGTGACTCCGAAGGGCCGCGCCGGGCGGCGCGGACAGATATTTCTCCGCAAGACGCTGGATGAGGTCGTCGATGACCGTTGGATGGGGAGAATTAGCGGCGATTTCCTGAGCGGGATGATCGACGCGTTACGCGAACGCTTTTCGCCCGAGGAGGCGCGGGCGCTGGCGGTCGATAATGCCGCGACATTCTATCTCGCGGGCCACGAGACGACGGCCAATGCCCTGACCTGGACCCTGTTCCTGCTTGCCGCTTTGCCCGAGCTTCAGGAGGAGCTCGCCGCCGAGGCGCGGGCGGCGTTGGCCCGGGGTGAGGGAGCGGGATCGCTCACTGATCACCTGCCACGGCTCCGCCTGTTCCTGATGGAATCGCTCCGGCTCTATCCGCCCGTTCCGCGCTTCGATCGCCAGGCGCTGCGGGCCGACCGGATCGGCGCGGCGGAGGTGACGCCCGGCGACATCGTTTCGATCTGGCCGTGGTTGCTGCACCGTCATTCCAAATATTGGGACAATCCCGATGCCTTCGACATCGAGCGATTTGCGGACAAGGGCGGGCGTCATCGCTTCCAATATTTGCCGTTCGGGGCTGGCGGCCGGATTTGCGTCGGCGCCCAGTTTGCGACGACCGAGGCACTGACCATCCTCGTCTATTGGCTGAGCGAGTGGCGGTTCGTTGACGCCGGCCATCCGGTGCGTACAGCGGGAATGGTGACGCTGCGTCCGGCAGGCGGACTGCCGCTACGGCTGGAGAATCGATAATCAGGTTTCGCTATTGCGAATGACTAGCATTAACGCTAGGCGCCCGGATATCAGATTCAACCGGGGTCCTCATGCGCAGTTATCTTCGTCGCGCCAGTGCCGTTTCTCTCCTTGCAATGGCCGTTCCAGCTCAAGCGCATGCGGCCGAGGCTGCCGAGGCCGCTGAGTTCGCCGACGCCGGCGAGACCATCGTCG
>DATHFE010000184.1:0-23947 GCA_035318245.1 Sphingomicrobium sp.
CCCGACACGTCGAGATGGTCGAGCATGTGAGCAACCTTTCGCGGCACCTCTAATCGGCTAACGTTGCGCAGGCGCTCGACCACATCGGAAATGCGGATCGTCCCGTCGTCCATATCCGGCGGCTCGCCTTCGGGAACCGGCCACAGGAGCGAGATCGTCTCGGCCATGTCGCCGACATAGTCGCGGCTCATGGACAGCAGCACCGGGTCGATCCGCTCCTCGGCCAATCCGCGAATCGCCGCCGGCTTGACCGCCGGAATGTCGAGCGTGCCGGTCAGCGCGGCGAGTGCGATCCCCCTGTCGGGGTCGGGCGTGGCTTTGAGATAGTCGCCGATCAGCGCCAGCTTGGTATTGCGCGAGCGGGTATAGACAAGATCGTCGAGAAGCTGGGAGAAGGCGCGCATCGCCCGTGACAATGCACGGCGCGTGCGTTTGGTGCCTAGTGCAGGCGAACCGCGATAGCGGCGAGGATGGTGGTGCGGTCGGCCGGCGAGTTGCTGAGCATCGCATCGCCCATATGCTCGAGGCAGCTACGGGTCGCGACGCGGCACCCGGGCATCATCGCGAGGTGGGCGGAGCAATCGGCGAGGCCTTCCAGCGCAACCAGGCCATATTCGGCGGCGACGGCGCGGATGGCGTCCATCTTGGCATAAATCGCTGTCGGACTGAGGTCGGGAACGCGGGCCTGGAGCTCGGCGATCCGCTCGCCCAACTGGCCGCGGACAATGCTCAGAGGATCATCGGCCATCGTTCACACTCCCTTGACCGGCGCAGCGTCACCGAAAAAGGTTAACAGGCACTCAAGACGCAGTGATGACGGTGCAATGCTTGACAAAATGCGGCCTGATGGTCACAGAGCCGCCTTCGAGCGGCGAAGCGCCGCTTTTCTTTTTTGAACATTCGGGATTCGCGCGATGGCCAAGCCGGCAACCATCAAGATCAAGCTCGTCAGCTCAGCCGACACGGGCTTTTTCTATGTGACCAAGAAGAACCCGCGCAATCAGACTGAGAAGATGTCGTTTCGCAAGTACGACCCGGTCGTGCGCAAGCATGTCGACTTCAAGGAAGCGAAAATTAAGTAGGCGGTTTCTGGGCCGAGGCACCGCCAAGCCCATCGAACGCGCCGCTCTCTGCTGGAACCCCGGCGGATTCGAGCAGTTCGCTGACTGATTCGACAAATCGCACCACCGAGATCGGCTTCGACACATAGGCCTGCGCCCCTGCGGCGCGGAAGCGCTCCTCGTCGCCGCTCGCCGCATAAGCGGTCACCGCCATGATCGGGACATGGGCAAGATCGGCATCGGCCTTGAGCAATTCGATCAATTCGAGCCCGCTGATGTGCGGCAGCTGGATGTCGGTGATCACCAAGTCGGGCGAGAAGTTCCGCGCGGCGTCGAGCGCCTCTCTGCTGTCGGTCACCGCCTCGGCCTCATGGCCGTGCGCCGTCAGCAGGTCGCAGAACAGCTTGATGTTGAGCGCATTGTCCTCGACAACCAGGATCTTGGCCAAAACACTGCTCTCCATAGCTTGCCCGCCGGCTGATAGGCGATGATCCGTTCAACGCCAAACCACGGCGATCCGGTAATAGTTGCACTTGGCGCGCTCGCCGCGACGCTGTCCGATCCGCGCCGGGCGGAACGGTTGTTGGCACTGACCGGGATCGGACCGGACGACCTGCGTGAGCGGGCCGGGGATCCGGACCTGTTGGCGGCAGTGCTTCGTTTCCTCGAAAATCATGAGCCTGATTTGGTTGAGATAGCCCAAATGATTGAGGTTAAGCCCGGCGAGCTGGTGGCGGCGCGCGAGGCGCTTGAGAGTGGAATGGGCTCACGATGAAACGGCCGTTGCTGATCTCGGATTGCGACGAGGTGCTGCTCCATATGGTCGCGCATTTCGCCGACTGGCTGGAAGATGCGCATGGTATCCACTTCGATATTGAGAGCGGCGACTTCGCCACGGCGCTCACCCGCATATCGAACGGCGAGCCGGTCGCGCCGGAGGAAGTCTGGCCGCTCCTCGACGGATTCTTTCGTGGTGAAATGCACCGGCAGACCCTTGTTACCGGCGCGCTCGAAGCATTGGGCCGGATCGGCGAGGTCGCCGACATCGTCATCCTGACCAATTTGGGCGACGAGGCGCACCCGTGGCGGGTGGCGCAACTCGCCGCGCACGGCATCGCCCATGAAGTGGTGTGCAACCAGGGCGGCAAGGGCATTCCGGCCCGCGCGATCATCGACCGGCTGGGCGCAGGCACCACCGCCTTCGTCGACGACCTGCCCGTGCATCACGCCTCGGTGGCGAAGCATGCGCCGGACGTTTGGCGCCTGCATATGGTCGCCGAGCCGCGGCTGGCGCCAGCGGTGCCGCCGGCGCCCCATGCCCACGCGCGCATCGACGACTGGCCGACCGCATGCGACTGGATCATCGAACGACTGGAAGGCAAATGAGCAAGACCATTTTCATCACTGGCGCGACCGCCGGGATCGGCATGGCAGCGGCGCGCAAGTTCGTCGGCGAGGGTTGGCAGGTTGTCGGCACCGGCCGCCGTCGCGACCGGTTGGACGCACTCGCCGGGCAGCTTGGCGCGTCATTTCATCCGCTGCCGCTCGACATGGAAAAGGCCGATGAATTCGCGGCGGCGTTCGGTTCGCTACCGGCCGCCTTTCGCGGCATCGACCTGTTGCTCAACAATGCCGGACTGGCTCCGCCGATGAGCAATCTGCAGGATGCCGAGCAGGCGCCGATCGACACTGCCATCGAAACCAATGTCGCCGGCCTCGTCGCGCTGACCCGGACGCTGCTGCCGACACTGATCGAGCGCAGAGGCGCGATCGTCAATATGGCGTCAGTGGCCGCGACTTACCCCTATCGCGGCGGCGCGGTTTATGCCGGGTCCAAGGCCTTCGTCAGGCAGTTTGGGCTTGGACTTCGCTGTGACCTCGCCGGCACGGGCGTTCGGGTGACCTCAATCGATCCGGGGATGATCGAAACCGAGTTCACGCTGGTACGCACCGGCGGCGACCAGGCCGCCAGCGACGCGCTCTACGCCAACATGGATCCGATGACCGCCGAGGATCTCGCCGACACCATCTGGTGGGTCGCGACCCTGCCGCCCCATATCAACATCAACGCGCTCGAACTGATGCCGACGTCGCAAAGCTGGGCCGGGTTCACGGTTCACCGGCACGAGGGTTGACGGGCGCGGGCGAGCGCGCCAAGCGCGCCCGATGAGCATCGAACAGCGCCTCGCCGAGCTCGGCATCACTCTTCCCACGCCTGCCGCTCCAGTGGCGTCCTATGTCCCCGCGGTGGAGGCCAACGGCCTGCTCCATATCTCGGGGCAGATCAGCTTTGCCGAGGATGGCTCGCTGATCAAAGGGCGCCTGGGCGAAGACGTCGATCTCGACGCCGGGATCGCCGCCGCGCGCCGCTGCGGCATCATGCTTCTGGCGCAAATGAAGGCGGCGCTCGGCTCGCTCGATCGGGTAGGCCGGGTCGTGAAGCTTGGCGTTTTCGTCAATTCAGCGGGTGATTTCACCGATCAGCCCAAGGTCGCCAATGGGGCGTCGGAGCTGATGCAGGACGTGTTCGGCGAGGCCGGGCGCCATGCCCGCAGCGCAGTCGGCGTGCCGGTGTTGCCACTAGGGGTCGCGGTCGAAGTCGATGCGATCGTCCAAATTCGCGACTAAAGCGCCCGCGACTGATCCGCTCGATCCCGGGCCGGCGGGGTTCGCCCATCGCGGGGTGCACTATGGCGCGGCGTTTCCCGAGAACAGCCTGATCGCCTTTGCCGCGGCCCTGGAGTTTGGCGCGGGCATCGAATGCGACCTTCGGCTGACCGCCGACGACCAGATCGTTGTGTTTCACGATGCCGACGCCATGCGGATCTGCGCGAGCCCGCTGCGGATAGGGCAATCACGCCTTGAAGAACTTGACCGGCTGAGGGTCGGCGAAGGGCCGATCCCGACGCTTGCAAGCCTCCTCGCTTTGGTCGCCGGACGCGTTCCATTGCTGCTAGAGGTCAAGGTCGACGGCGATATCTGGCGGTGGGCTCCAGCCTTGCGCGTGGCGCTCAAGGGCTATGCCGGTCCGTTCGGGGTGATGAGCTTCGACGCGCGGCTCCCGCGGCTCTTGAAAACTAACTTGCCTGAAATTCGCCGCGGATTGGTGGTGCGGGATGGTCTCAGTCCGGCCAAGCGCTGGCTGGCGATGCGGCTCGCCTCACCCCAATTCCTCGCTGTCGACGTCGCCGCGATCGACAAGCCGTGGGTCGCCCGGGCGCGGGGGCGAATGCCTGTCTACAGCTGGACCGTTCGCACACCGGAGCAGCGGCAGACAGTTGCGGTTCACGCCGATGCGCCCATTTGGGAGGCCGATGGCCGACCGTGAAAGTCAGTTCGTTGCTCGCCTTGCGCCGGGCGTCTCTGCCCTCGATGCAGCGCAATGGGACGCGCTCGCCAGGGCGGACGACCCATTCCTCAGCCACGTATTCCTCGCCGCGCTGGAGAATTCGGCTAGCGTTGGGGCGGACAGCGGCTGGAGCCCGCTGCCGATCCTGATCGACGATGAAGCCGGCAATTTGGTTGGCGCGGCGCCGGCCTATCTCAAGACCCACAGCCAGGGCGAATATGTCTTCGATCACGGCTGGGCCGATGGCTATGAGCAGGCTGGCGGGCAATATTATCCCAAGCTGCAGATCGCGGTGCCGTTTACGCCGGTGCCGGGACGAAGGCTGCTCGGCACCCGGCCACAACATTTGCTCGCCGCGGCCGAAGCGGTGGTGGTGCAGAACGGGCTGTCCTCGGCCCACGCCACCTTCATCGCCGATGAGGAATTGAGGGAGTTCGAGCAGCGCGGCTGGCTCATCCGCGACGGCATCCAATACCATTGGCGCAATCGCGATTATGCCAGTTTTGACGATTTTCTCGCCGCGCTCACCAGCCGCAGGCGCAAGGTGGTGCGCAAGGAGCGGAAGGCGGCTCGAGACGGGCTTGAGTTCCTCGTCCTGCGCGGGTCGGAAATCCGCCCGGCACATTGGGATGCAATGTGGGATTTCTACCAGGACACCGGCTCGCGCAAATGGGGCCATCCCTATTTGACGCGGCCTTTCTTCGATTTGCTGGGCGAGAAAATGGGCGATCGAGTGCTGCTGATGCTCGCGCTTCGCGACGGCCGTGCGGTCGCCGGCGCGCTCAACCTAGTCGGCGCGGACACGCTCTACGGCCGCTATTGGGGGACCAGCGAAGAGCAGCCGTTCCTTCACTTTGAGCTTTGCTATTATCAGGCGGTCGAATGGGCGATCGCCCATGGTCTGAGGTGTGTTCAGGCGGGCGCCCAGGGCGAGCATAAATTGGCGCGGGGCTATGAGCCGGTGCTGACCCATTCGGCGCATTTCATCGCCGACCCGGGTTTCCGTCAGGCCGTGGGACAATTTCTCGACGGCGAACGCGCAATGATCGCCCAGGAAATGGCCTTGCTCCGCAAGGAGCTGCCCTACCGCTCCGACACCGCGTCGTAGATCGCGACGCTGCGCTCGTCGGGTCCGGCGACTCCGCGATACATTCCGGGGGTGGTGAATCCCCACGCTGCCTCACCCGATGGAGCGACCGCGATCAGGCCGCCGGTACCGCCCAGCGCCGCGACGTCGGCGAGGACCGCATCGACCGCCGCCTGAAGACCTTCACCGCCGAGACGGATACGCGCCCCCACTTCATGAGCGGCTGCGGCACGGATGAAAAATTCGCCCGAGCCGGTAGCTGACACCGCGGCCGAGCGATCGTCGGCGTAAGTGCCCGCGCCGATCAGCGGCGAATCACCGATTCGACCCCAGCGCTTGGCGGTCAGCCCGCCGGTCGAGGTCGCTGCAGCGACATGACCCTGAACATCGACCGCGACCGCTCCGATCGTGCCATATTTGACGTCGGCGTCGAACCCGTCACCGCCGTGCGCGAGCAATTCCTCCAGCTGGCGCCGCCGCTCATCGGTCACGAACCAATTGTTATCGACCTGCTCAAGGCCGTGCTCACGCGCGAACTGATCGGCGCCTTCGAACGACAGGAGGACGTGATGGCTTAGCTCCATCACCGTCCGGGCGAGGCTGATCGGCGCGCGCGTCGTCCGCACACCCGCGACCGCGCCGGCATCGCGCGTGCGCCCGTCCATGATCGCGGCGTCCAGTTCGACATGACCGTCGAACGCCAGAACGCTGCCGCGCCCGGCGTTGAAGGCGGGATCGTCCTCCAGGACCCGAGCGGCGGCCTCGACCGCGTCGAGCGCATCGCCCCCTGCCGAGAGGATCGCCGCGCCGGCATCGAGCGCGGCGCTTAACCCAGCCCGTCCCGCACTATCTGCCGCCGGGTCGAGCGAGCCTGGCCGCATCCCGCCGCAGCCGCCATGGATCATCAGTCGCCAAACGTTGTTCATCGCGCCGGCCATAACATTAATCTCGCTTTTGGCCCGGTGCCTTGTGCTCGGAACCGAGCGCATCATCGAGCAACCGGGCGAGGCGGATGCCGCCCTCGGTGACATCCTCGCGCACCGCGGGGATCAAAGCGCGGACCTCCGCCTCGTCAAGCGTCGGGCGCCCGACCGGAGCCGCTCCGCAGGGATCGCCAACCAATGTCTTGTAGGCAAGGTCCCGCGCCTTGCTCCACATTTCGCGGCTCCATTCCTCGAGGGTTCCGGCGGCAATTCTTTGCCGCTCGGCCGGCGGCACCGCAGCCAGCAGTGCCGAGGCACCGGCGGGCGGCGTAGAGATCGCGCGCTCGGCGAGCCAGCCGTCCCAGATGCTGTGGAGATTTGTCCGGCCGCCGATGATCCCATAATTGGCCGCGACCTTGTTGCCGCCCAGATCGGCGTGGTCGCCGGCGTGCATCGGTTGGTGCAGATCGCCGACGAAATGGACGAGGAACGCGAGCGCCATCAGCCGCTCGCGCCGCGGCACATGCACGTCGGCGACCAGGCGCGCGTTGCGCTCGATCTGCGCCGACACGCAATTGCCGTCCTTGCATGGGCCCTTGAGGTCGAACGGCTTGCAGATGTCGACGTTCTGATAATGCCATGAGTAAGCGTAAGCGAAGCGGTCACCCAACGGCTTGATGCAGTCCGCCCAGATGCTCGCTTGCTCGATCGTGCGGACCGGGCAGGTCGGGGTTTCGAGCAACGCGCCGTCCTTCAACAGGCTGGCGACGGTGCGGCGGGTGTCGGGGCGCATTTGCTCCCACGCGATCCGCGCCACCGTCTCGTGCCCATATTCCCAATAAGCGGCGGCGGGGCTCGCCGCGACGAGCGCGGCGAAGGCGAGCAGGAATCGGATCGGCACGGCGCGGCTTTAGCGCGTAAGGCCGAGAATGGCAGCGGTATTCTTAGCCGACCGCGAGTTCGTGCTGCTCGTTGACCAGCCGCCATTGGCCGAGGTCGGCGAGCATGACGCGAGCCGCTTGCTCGACCAAATCGGCGGATCGCGACAGATCGGCCCCGGCGGCATTGAGGTCGCGAGCAATCCGTTCGAGCAGGTCGGCGGTCGCATGGGCACGAAGCGCGGTTCCGCCGAAATCGCCCTGGACGCGAATGCCGAAGATCGCCGTGCCGACTGCCGGCAGACCGGCCGACAATATGACGAACAGGTTCGATTGGCGCGCCGCCCAGGTCGGCGCGACGATCAGCGCGACAATCGATAGGATGCAGCCGGCAAGGGCCGCGGCGAATAATGCCGTGCCGAGAACATCCAGCCGATGATCGAGACGCTCGACCTCGTCGCCGATTGAGCGATTATAGGCGATCTGGCGGGCGATTTCGTGCTTGGCGATCGATTTCGAGAGCGAATCGGCCCTGGCGCCGTCGATGCTCCCCGACGGGCAGCCCATCGTCCGCCATACGCCCGCGGCATACCAGTCGATCCAGCGCCGAGCGACCGGCTCGGCCGCGCTGCCCGGGGCGTCGGGGCTGGCAATGCCGAGCAATTTCAGGCTGCGCATCGGTCGCAGCCGCTCGGCCAGTTGGCGATAATCGAGCCAGCGTTGATGCCAACGTCTGCGGAGCCCAACCCAGGTGTTGACGAGGATCGCCAAAACCACCGCGAATTCCACCGCGGCAAGCACGATCGTCGCCTTCGGCAAAACCAGGCCGGCCAGCGCCAGCAGCACACCGGTCGCCGCCAGCACGAAGTTCAAGACATGGCCGCTGCGATAGGATTGCGCAAAGTGGGTGGCGAGGCGGTCGCTCCAGCCATAAGCGGATTCGAGCCGGTCGAGATCGGCCGAAACGCCATGGCAATTGGCGCAGGTCGCGCGATATTCGATCCATTCGTCGCGCGTCGCCGCGATTCCGGGCCCAGCATGCCAATCGTCGCGGCGGATGAGGCGGATGCCGGCCAGCGTCAGCAGCAGCGGATATTCGATCCGCGGCCGGACGCCGCGTTCCCGTTCGCCGAGAAACTTGGTGAAGAATCCGCGTTCGACCCTGCTTTCCGGCGGCGCAAGCAATGCGGCGAGCATCCGGCCGACCTGATCGGGCAAGAAGGGACGGCGGGTCGCCGCGGTCGAATGATCGCTGATCACCGTCGGGTCGAACGCCGCCCACAGGATGGTCGTGGCCTCAGCCGGATCGAGCGGGATGTGGACGATCGGCGTGCCGCGGGCGAGCGCGAGCTGGACGATTTCCCCCGTACCACCCCGGCCACGGGCGGGAAGCCCGTCCCACACCGCGACCAGCACGTCGCAGTGCGCCACCGTCGCCCGCCCCGCCATAACATAGGCTTCAAGCTCATGACCGCGCTCTCCGGGCAGTTCGAGCAGGCAGTCAGCTTGCTCGGCCAGCCGTTCGAGACGTTCCCTCGAAGCCTGGTCGAAGTCGGCTAGGTAGGATTGCCGGTTGAACGGCAGGATCACCTGCAGGCGGAACCCCCGGTCAAGCGCGACCTCGGCGGCGATCTGGTCTGCGCCATCGGCCAGCGGCGAAACCAGGGTGATCGTCGGCGGACTGTCGGCGAATAGGTCAGTCTCGCGCGCCGCCAGGGCTGGCGCCTCGCTGCTGAGCAAGTCCAACGCCTCCGCCACCCGCCGCTCAATGTGCGGCAAGGCGTCAGCCGAGATCGCGTCGAGCCGATGCCCCGTGACCCCGATCGCCAAAGCGAACGGGATGCGCGGGGGATGGCTCGCAGCCGTTTCAGTCAGCGAGCCGGTCGGCCTTTTCATCCAATCACCAGCCGCCGTTGATTGCGGCTACACTCACGGCCGTTGCCGTTATGGCAAGAACGAGCAAAGTGAGGGCCGTGGCGCTTGACTGGAAGGTGATGCCCCCATTCTTGTTGTCACCTATGGGATCGTAGGTGATGAAATTGGCCGGATCCGTGTCGTCGGCGCCGCCGCGCACGAAATTGAGCGCAAATGTGAAAAGCTGTGTGTGTGAATCGTCATTTACGACCAAGAGATTAGTCGGAGTAGGCACAGCTATGGCTCGAAACTCATTATAGCTAGTCCCTGGCCGAGAACTTAGGCATTCCTTTGGATCGGCCGTAGTTTTTGTCCATAATACTTCATTCAAATCAGAAACAAATTGCAAATCCTTCGCATCTGTTTTGTCGTCGAGGCAAAAATCCAACAAGTAGAAATCGTCTGCCTTCATGTTGTTTGAGTTTTTGTAAAATTTGAGACGGTCGTTGCTCAGTAAGCTCGATTGCATGCTGAATTTTACGCCATTGTTTGGAGCGTCTCGTGCGGTGACGTTCACTTGATACAGATTGCCCTTAGCCATTTTTCCCTCCCATTTTGATCTACGTTGCGCGCCGGTAGCCAATTGTGTCGAGCTTGGCCCTAATCGCCGCGGCTTCGCCCGTCCGCCCGAGCCGCTCAATCAGCTCCGCTCGGTCGCTCGTCTCCGTTGGTCGTTCTGCGACGCGACGCGGTAATACATCGAGCCCAGCCTGCCATGCGATGCGAGCCGACTGGCGATCGCCCATTTGGCGATGGATATCGCCAAGCAAACGATAAGCGTTCGCGACCGTGTAGCGTACCTCAATCGAATCGGTGCCTTTGTCCGAACGGGCGGCCGCAAGCGCTTGCCTTGCGAGCGCCAGCGCTTCCTCATCGGCGCCGGCGTCAAGCGCGAGCCGAGCACGCATGGTCAGGCAGATGCGCTCCGAAACTCGCCACTCGACAACACTGCTATCGAGCGCGATCAGGCGACCGACGAGGTCGCAACCGGCCCGGGTTTGAGCCGCCGCCTCATCGTTTTTGCGGGCGGACATGAGCGCATCAGCAAGCGCGAGGTGCGCGCGAGAGGCTAGATCGCGCCATAACATATTATCGGGCTCGGTCGGGATGAGCCGGTCGGCTTCGTTCACCGCTGAACGAAACTGCGCGATTGCCAATTCGTCTGCGCCTTTCGCACTGAATAGCCATCCAAGGGCCTGATGCGTAGGAATGAGCTTCTGGCGATACTCGACATCGCCGCGACCAGCGCGGGAAAGTCGATCAAGTAACGCCAGCTGCCGCTCACGCTGTGCGATTGCTTCGTCCACCTGCCCTTCGGATCGCTTCGCGTCGGCCAGCCAACCAAGCGATTCAGCCAAGGATTTTTGATAGTCGCCATTGCGCGGATCCGCCGCGGCGAAACGCTCGATAGTGTTCAGCGCCTGCTGGAATTGCCGAGACGCTTCGGCGAAGCGGCGCTGGGCGAGCAGCACGATGCCGAGGTTGGCGTCGGCGTATTGGGTTTCCATCCGCCATTTTGCGCTATCCGGATCGATCGCCACCATCCGGCCCGCGAGGTGCTTATATTCGCGGAAGGCGGCCTCGGCCTGATCCAGCCGACCCCTCTGTCGCGCCACTTCACCGACCCAGAAAACATTCTGGGCGTGATCGAACAATCGTTGCGGGTCGTCAGGCGCGCGGCGAACCATTTCCGCCGTGCCGGCCATCGCCTCGCCATAGCGGGCGAGCGCCCCATCCAGATCGCCGCGCAATTGTGCGATTTCGCCCATCATTGTGAGCGCCCGCGAGCGTTGCGCGAGAGCGGCGTCGGAAAGCTCAGATTTGTCCTGATTCTTGAAATAGGCCAGCGCCCGCGCTCCGACCGCGTCGAGTGCGTCGAGCCGGCCAAGCGGCTCGAGCTTGCCGCGCAGGTCGCCCAGCATGAAGCCGACCAGACCCTCGGCCTCGCGGCGCTGGTCGCGGGCCTCGTCACGCTTGTCGAAGGCAAAGACGGCCAGGCCGCTGGTCAGCGTCATCCCGGCGAGTGATGCCGCGACAATATATTTTAGGCGCCTTTGCCGCCGCTGCGCGTCGCGCTGGACAAGGTCGTCGAGGCCGACGCCGAGCATCCCGGCGGCGACCTTGAGCATCCCCATGCGGCGCCCATCGCGGCCCTCGCGCAAGTCGGCGGCGATCGGTTCGGCGCGCTTCCTGGTCGGGCGACCCCGACTATCGAAGTGCGTGCGAAGCGCCGGTGGAAAGCATTCCTCCGCCTCGCGCCCCGGCATCAGGCTGGCCCAAGGCTCTCCGGCGACGACCGCGGCCAGAATCCGCCTGTCCGGATGCAGGCGTTTGAACGTCGCGATTTCTTCGTTGGTCCAGTGCGACACGGCGGCGGCGGGCGAACACAGCACGATCAGGAAACGCGAGCGGGCGAGCGCTTGGCGAATTTCGCTGCCGAGGTCGCTCGATGCGGCGAGCTCCTGCCGATCGCGGAAGATCGGCGCAAACGACTTTGGGATGGGGCCGTGAGCGGCTTCACGGCCGACCAACCCCGGCGGGACGGTGAATTTCTCGAGCGCCTCGTGAAGCCATTTGGCGTCGACTTCGTCGCGGTGGCTATAGCTTAAATAGGCCCAATAGCGGTGCGGAACGGAGCCGTCCGCAGCATCCGCCCGGGCGGGATGGGATCGCGAAATTGGCGAAACCCTATTCATCGACGCCCCTGTCGATCACCAAGCTCGAAAAAGCCTAACAGAAAAGAATATTAACGGCGAATCAATGCCATTGCCGCACGACCGCTTTGCCGTTGCCCCGCGCTGCCGCTATATCGCTCCCATGTCCTCCATTCGCCCGTGGCGCGATATCGCCCGCAGACACTCCCGCCAGATCATGGTCGGCGACGTCGCCGTCGGCGGCGACGCGCCGGTCACCGTCCAGACGATGACCAACACGCCGACGTCCGACGCCGAAGCGACCATCGCGCAGATCCGCCGCTGCGAGGAGGCCGGGGTCGACATCATCCGAGTATCCTGCCCGGACGTCGCCTCGACCGCGGCGCTGAAGCAGATCGTCCTTGCATCCAACGTCCCGATCGTCGCCGACATCCACTTCCATTATAAGCGCGCACTTGAGGCCGCTGACGCCGGCGCGGCGTGCCTGCGCATCAACCCGGGCAACATCGGTTCGGAAGAGCGGGTCAAGGAAGTCATCGCGGCGGCGCGGGCCAACGGCTGCGCGATCCGGATCGGCGTCAACGCCGGAAGCCTCGAGAAGGATCTGCTCGAGAAATATGGCGAGCCCTGCCCCGAAGCCTTGGTCGAAAGCGCCCTCGACCATATCCGCATCCTCGAGGATCACGGCTTCCAGAACTATAAGGTAGCGGTCAAGGCGTCCGACCTGTTCCTGGCGGTCGCCGCCTATCACCAGCTGGCCGAAGCGGTCGATTGCCCGCTCCACCTCGGAATCACCGAAGCCGGGGGCCTGATCGGCGGGACGGTCAAATCGGCGATCGGCATGGGGTCACTGCTGTGGGCCGGGATTGGCGACACCATCCGCGTCTCACTGTCGGCCGAGCCCGAGGAAGAAGTCCGCGTCGGCTATGAATTGCTCAAGAGCCTCGGGATCCGCAACCGCGGCGTGCGCGTGGTCAGCTGCCCATCATGCGCGCGGCAGGGCTTCGACGTGATCCGCACTGTCCAGGCCCTCGAGGAGAAGTTGCAGCATATCCGCACGCCGATGTCGCTGTCGGTGCTCGGCTGCGTCGTCAACGGGCCCGGCGAAGCGCGCGAAACCGACATCGGTATCACCGGCGGCGGCGCCGGCAAGCATATGGTCTATCTGTCGGGGGTGACCGACCATCATGTCGAGGACGCGGCGATGATCGAGCATATCGTCAAGCTGGTCGAAGCCAAGGCGGCCGAAATCGAGGCGGGGATCAGCCAAACCGCCGACGCGGCGTGACGGCTTAAGCCTATTTTCACCGCGCGCTGATAACCAGCGTCGGATGATCAAGCCATTTATCTACATAAGCATCGTTGGGATCGGCATCGGTATCGCTTGGCCGTCGAACAAGAGCCACGCGCCCGTCACAGCGGCGGCGGCCGAATCGGGCCCTCTCGAAGAGCGCCGTGAAACGACCCTGGAGCGCGAGAGCAACGGCCATTTCTATGCCTATGCCAAGGTCAATGGTGAGTTGATGCATTTCATCGTCGATACCGGAGCGACCGTGGTCGCCCTGACCGTGGAGGATGCCGAGCGGCTCGGCATCCCGGTTGATCCATCGACGTTTGAGGTCGTTGGCGAGGGTGCGTCGGGACCGGTCCGCGGCAAGAATGTCACGCTCGACCGCATTGAGATCGACGGCAAGCGCGTCGACGATGTGCGCGCCACGGTGCTCGAAGGCTCGCGCTTGTCCTTGCTTGGCCAATCCTATCTGTCCCGCATGGGCGAGGTGCAGATGAAGGGCGACTACATGATCCTCAAATAGCGCGGCTGGCGCTCCCGTCACCGCCCA
This sequence comes from Sphingomicrobium sp., assembly GCA_035318245.1. Lineage (GTDB taxonomy): Bacteria > Pseudomonadota > Alphaproteobacteria > Sphingomonadales > Sphingomonadaceae > Sphingomicrobium. Next base: position 13,708 of record DATHFE010000184.1, read on the forward strand.
AGCTAAGGGCGGGGGATGAAGCTGCCGCGCCCGACCCCGCTGACCGCCTTCCTCGTCGGGACGCTCGGCATCGCGACCTTCTCGGGCATGGATGCGGTGATGAAGGGGCTGGTGCTCGCGCTCGGCACTTACGCGACAATGGTCTGGCGGATGCTGGCGGGAGTGGCGATGTCTGGTACGTTATTCGCCGTGCGGCCACGCTGGCCATCGCGGTCGACAATGCGCATCCACCTCTACCGCGGCGGACTGACAACCGTGATGGCGTTGCTGTTTTTCTGGGGCATCGCGCGCGTGCCCCTGGCGCAGGCAATCGCCCTGGCGTTCATCGCGCCGTTGATTGCAATATTTCTCGCCGCGGCATTTCTTGGCGAGACGATCGGGCCGCGGACCATCGCGGCTTCGCTGGTCGCCTTCGCCGGCGTGCTGCTGATCTTCGTCGGCCAGGCGCAGGCCGATCTCGGCCACGAAGCGCTGATGGGCAGCTTCGCGATCCTCGCTTCGGCGGTCTGTTACGCGGTCAACATCATCCTGATGCGTCAGCAGGCTTTGGTCGCGCAGCCGATCGAGATCGCCTTTTTCCAGAATTTGATCGTCGCCGGCTTTCTGCTTGCCGCCTGGCCGGTGATGGGCGGGGCCGCCCTGCCGCCGCTGGATCAAGTGCCGTTCATCTTGTTGGCGTCGTTCCTGTCGACGGCATCGTTGCTGTTATTGTCCTGGGCCTATGCCCGCGCCGAGGCGAGCTATCTCGCCGCGACCGAATATACGTCGTTCCTTTGGGCGATGCTGTTCGGGTGGCTGGTGTTCGGCGAAAGTGTTTCGCTCTACACGCTGGCCGGCGCCTGCCTGATCGTCGCCGGCTGTTTCCTCGCCGCGCGAACTGCGCGGGAAATCAGCCCGGTGCTCGAGGCGAGCGCCTAGCCGGCCCCGAGCACGTTGATGCTCAGGGCGAGCACGCCAAGGTTGAAGAAAAATCCGGCGACGCAATGGACTGTCACAACCCGACGCACATGTGGCGAGGTTACTACGACGTCGGCAGTTTGCACCGCGACGCCGAGAGTGAAGGCGAAATAGACAAAATCCGCCAAATGCGGTCCGCTGTCGCCCGGGAAGATCAGCCCACGGCTATCCTCTCCCTTGTCATTGGGCATGTAGAACAGATGGGCGTAGTGCAACGTGTAGACCGCATTGGCGAAGGTCCACACCAGCACTAAAGTCAGCGCAATCAGCAATTTGTCGAACCCGCCAAGAGCGGCGCGGTTGACGATCTGAGCGGTGATTGCCGCGAGGACAACGGCGGAAAGCGCGATGCTGAGTGCGAGCAAGATATGGCGGTTGGCATCATTGTCGGCAGCGATCTTGCGCATGTCGCTGGCGCGTTTGCCGAACAGCGGAATGCACGAAAGGAGGAAGCCGATCGCGGCGAGGTCGAACCCCGCGAGCAACCCGCGCTCGGTCCCGAAAAGCGAAATTCCTGCGGCCCAGCCAATGGAAAGCAAAGCGAAGAACAGCAAAAAGCGGGAGGGGGCGATGCGGTTGCCGATGCTCGTCGGGCTTGCCATGAAGCGACGATAGCCGAATGCAGGCGTTCGTCCAGCGGTCGGGGGGAGTGAGCAGATGGCATGGCTGATCCTGATCGTCGGCGGTTTGTTCGAAGTCGGCTTCACGACGGCGCTGCGCTTCGTCGACGGATTTCGTAACCTACCCTGGACGCTGGCTTTTCTCGGGTCGGTCACCATCAGCATGGGCCTGCTCGAGCTGGCCGCTCGATCGATTCCGATGGGGACGGCCTATGCGGTTTGGGGCGGTATCGGCGCGGTCGGAACGGTGATCGTCGGTATGATCTGGTTCCATGAGCCGGCGACGACGGTGCGGCTGTTGTTCATCCTGGCGATCGTCGGCTGCATCGCGGCACTAAGGGTCACAGGCTAGCAAGTTGGCCGGGCAGGGACGCGACTTCGCCTTCGAACGTTAAGAACTCCCCAGATCAATCAATCGCCGGTTCACCTGCGACGCGCCATCCGATTGAACCCAACAGGTCCGAACGGAGTTAGGTCCGGATGCGTAAATCCTCAATACTTTTAGCTGGCTCGGCGGTCGGACTGGTGTTCACGACGCCGCTTCGGGCTCAAGATGCGGTTGCCCCCGCGGAGGCGACTGAGACGACGGTGCAGCAGAGCGCGCCGCCGCAGGGTTCGGCCGAAGAGGATTACGACGCCGAAGGCGAAGTCATCGTCGTAACAGGCCAAAAGCCGCGCGGCTCGGTCGTCGGCGACATTCCGCCGGAAAATGTTCTGACCTCTCGCGATGTCCGCGCGACCGGCGCGACCAGCATTTCGGAATTGCTCGATGCGGTCTCGGCCCAGACCGGAAGCGCACGCGGACGCGGCGGCGAACGGCCGATTTTGCTTCTCAATGGCCAGCGCATCTCGGGCTTCCGCGAACTGCGCGATCTTCCACCCGAAGCGATCGAGCGGATGGAGATATTGCCCGAGGAAGTGGCGCTCAAATACGGCTATTCCGCCGACCAACGCGTGGTGAATATCGTCCTTCGGCGGCGGTTCAACTCGACCAACGTCGAAGTCGGCGGGAACGTCGCCACCGACGGCGGCTACGCCTCGGCAAAGGGCGATGCGGGCAAGCTGATCATCCGCGAGGGCACGCGAACCGCGCTCAATTTGCATCTTGAGGGCAATAATCCGCTGTATGAAAGCGAGCGCGATATTGCGCTGCAGCCGACGGAATCCATTCCTCCGGTCGATCCGCGCCCATTCCGCACTCTGGTCGGGGCCAATCAGCTGGCTCGGCTGACCGGCAACGTCAATCGCACCATCCTCGGCAATGTCTCGGCGACGCTAACCGGAGAGGCCGAGCACAGCCAGGGCCGCAGCCGTTTCGGGGTGCCGACCGGCACGCTTACCGACGCCGCGGGCGAGGAATTCGTGCTTGCATTCCCCGGCGATCCTCTCACCCGGCGGACGACGTCCGATACGGTCGGGCTCGGCTTCGCGCTCAACGGGCAAAGGGAGAAGTGGCGGCTGTCGGCAACCGGCAACGCCGATTTGGAGCACACAACATCGCGCGCCGATCGCGGCCCCGACCTGTCCGGCATCCAGGCGCAAATTAATGCTGGCGCGCCAATCGACCCGCTTGGCGACCTTGGCCCGCTCGAAAGCTTGTCGCACGACCTGACGCGATCGACCACACGGTCGCTGGACGTCGATGCAACCGCGACCGGACCCTTGTTCGCGCTTCCGGCCGGCGATGCCAATGCGACCTTCAAGATCGGCGCGTCGACCGTCGATCTCGAAAGCAAGGCGCGGCGGCGCGGGATTCAAACGCCAACCGACGTCGACCGCACCAGCTTCGACGGTTCAGCCAACCTCGATCTGCCGCTGGCTGGCCGCGCGTCGTCGATCGGCCGGTTGGGCGCAAATTTCAATGGCGCAATCAGTCACTTAAGCGATTTCGGGACGCTCACCACGCTCGGCGCGGGCCTCAACTGGGCGCCCAGCCCGAAGGCCAATTTCATCGCCAGCTGGACTCGCGAGGAAGGCGCTCCAAGTCTGCACCAGCTCGGCGATCCGTTGCTGACGACCGACAATGTCCCCTTCTTCGACGCGGTTCGCGGGGAAACCGTCAATGTCACGACCGTCACCGGTGGCAACCCCGAACTCGACGCCGACCGGCGCACGGTGATGAAAATCGGCGGCAATTGGCGGCCGTTCGAAAAGACCGACATCAAGCTGCGCGGCGAGTTCGTCCATCAGTCGATCGACCGTCCGCAAATCAGCTTCCCGGCGGTAACACCGGCTCTCGAGGCGGCCTTTCCGGGGCGTTTCGTTCGCGATGCGAGCGGGCAATTGGTCGCCGTCGACCTTCGCCCCGTCAATGCCGACCGCTCGACCAGCGACACGGTCCGCTGGGGTTTCGATTTCACCAAGCCGTTGAAGTCGCGGCCCCCGTCAGAGGCGCAGATCGCGGCGTTCCGTCAGCGCGCGGCCCAGCAAGGCGCCGTGCCGCCCGCGCCCGGTCCGGAAGGCCAATCGCCTTCGAATGCCGACGCCGCCGCGGCTCCCGGCAGAGGGACCGGCGGGGGTCGCTTCGGCGGTGGCCGTGGCGGCTTCGGTGGAGGGCGCAGTGGCGGCCGGCTGACGCTTTCGGCTACGCACACGATGACCCTGACCGATACGCTGAAGATCGGGTCGGGGATTTCGAAGCTGGATTATCTTCACGGCGAAGCGCTCAACGCGTTCGGCGGCCGCCCGCGCCATCAGGTCGAGGTCCAGAGTGGCTATTACAACAATGGGCTAGGCGCCCGCGTCTCGGCGGATTGGCGCAGCGCGACCAACGTGAATGGCGGCGTCGGTGCGGACGACCTGCATTTCTCCGACTATGCGACGGTCGACTTGAGGCTCTTCGCCAATCTCGGCGAGCGCTTTGATCTGGTATCAAAGCATCCCTTCTTCCGCGGCAGCTCGGTGCGGTTCGACATCAACAACATCTTCAACAGCCGGCCCAAGGTACGCGACGGGGACGGCGACATACCCCTCGCCTACCAAGCCGATCGACTGGAGCCGATCGGCCGCACCGTCGGCATCAGCTTCCGCAAACTTTTCTTGCCCCGACGCCTGTTCGGCCAGGGCGGCGGACGGCGCGGCGGCGCGGACTAGGCCTTGGCCCGCTCGAGGCCTTCCAAAATCACGCGATAGGCGTCTTCTCGATCGCCCCATCTACCAACCCGGGTCCACTTCTCGGGCTCGAGGTCTTTGTAATGGGTGAAGAAATGCTCGATCTGCTGCAGCACGATCGGCGGCAGGTCGGTGCCTTCCATCACGTCGGCGTAAAACGGGCTGGTCTTGAGCTCGGGCACAGCGAGCAATTTCTCGTCGCCGCCGGCCTCGTCCTCAAGGAACAGCACCGCAACCGGGCGGGCGCGGACGACGCAGCCAGGCATGAACGGCCAGCGCGCCATCACCAGGCAGTCGAGCGGGTCGCCGTCTTCGCCCAGCGTTTGCGGGATGAAACCGTAATTGGCCGGATAGCGCATCGCCGTGTGGAGGATGCGGTCAACAAAGATCGCGCCCGATTTCTTGTCGAATTCATATTTGACCGGCTCGCCGCCGATCGGGACCTCGATGAAGACATTGACGCTTTGCGGCGGGTTGTCGCCGGCGGGAATGAGATCGATGTTCATGATGGCTGGGGCCTCTAGGCCCGTGGTGCTTCCCTGCAAATGGGTAAATGTGCTTTAGCGCCGCCGATGAGTTCGACGCCGCAACCTGTCCGAGGGACGCAAAGCCTGCTTGGAGAAGACGCCGACCGCTTCCACGCGGTGATCGCGGCGTTCGATCGCGTGCGCCGGCTGTACGGCTTCAAGCGGGTCGAGGTTCCCGTGATCGAGCCGACCGCGGTGTTCGCGCGGTCCTTGGGCGAGACGACCGACGTCGTGTCGAAGGAAATGTATTCGTTCGACGACCGTAGCGGCGATTCGATCACGCTTCGTCCCGAATTCACCGCCGGGATCGTGCGGGCTTATCTGAGCGAAGGCTGGCAGCAATTCGCGCCGCTGAAGATCACCACGCACGGCCCGGCGTTCCGCTACGAGCGCCCGCAAAAAGGCCGCTTCCGCCAGTTCCATCAGTTGGATGCGGAAATCATCGGCGCGGCCGAGCCCGCCGCCGATGTCGAAATCATCGCGCTTGGCAGCCAACTGCTGAGCGAGCTTGGCATTGATGGTGTGACGCTGAAGCTGAATACGCTTGGCGATTCCGCCAGCCGCGAGGCGTGGCGCGCCAGGCTCGTCGCGCACTTCGAAAAGCACCGCGGCGAATTGTCGGCCGACAGCCAGGAACGGCTGGCCAAGAACCCGCTGCGCATTCTCGATAGCAAAGATCCCAAAGACCGGCCTGCCGCCGACAGCGCGCCGGAAATGGTCCTGTCTGCCGAAGCGGAGGAATTCTTCGCCGCCGTGCGATCCGGCCTCGACGCCGCTGGCATTGCGTATGAAATCGAACCCCGGCTTGTGCGTGGGCTCGATTACTACCGCCACACGATCTTCGAATTCGTCACCGACCAACTCGGCGCGCAAGGCACGGTCATCGCCGGCGGCCGCTATGACGGCCTGGTCGAAACGCTCGGCGGCCCGCACACCCCGGCGGTCGGCTGGGCGGCGGGGATCGAGCGGCTGGCGATGATGATCGACGCGCCCGAAGCCGAGATGCCTCTCGCGGTCCTGGTGCCCATTGGCGGGGCCGGCGAGAGGATCGCGGAGCGATTGCTCAACCAATTGCGGAATGCAGGTATCGCCGCCGATATGGCGTTTCGCGGCAACATGAAGAGACGGATGCAGCGCGCCGATGCGAGCGGCGCGCGCTACGCGTTGATCATCGGCGACAGCGAGGCGGAGGCCGGCGCGGCGCAGGTCAAGGATATGGTCTCGGGCGAGCAGCGTGCGGTTGCGTTCGACCGGCTGGTCGAGGCGCTGAAGGCATGAGCATCTCGTCCGAACGGATCGCCTCGATCGAGGCGAAGAAGCATGATTTGGCCGAAGCAATGTCGGCGCCGGGCCTGGCGCCGGACGATTTCGTGCGGCTGTCGAAGGATTATGCGGCAATCGAGCCAGTTGCCGCCGCGGCGCGCGAAGTGCGGCGGTTGCGCGCCGAATTGCAGGTGCTGACCGGGCTGGCTGACGATTCCACCGCCGAGGCCGAACTGCGCGAAATGGCGGTCACCGAGGCCGAAGACATTCGTCACCGCTTGCCTGCGGCCGAGCGCGCCTTGGCGATCAAGCTCTTGCCGCGCGATTCGGCCGATGAGCGCGCCGCGATGCTCGAAGTCCGCGCCGGCACAGGCGGCGATGAAGCCGCCCTTTTCGCCGGCGATCTGCTGCGCATGTACCAGCGCTTCGCCGAGGAGCAGGGCTGGCGGTTCGAACTAATCTCGGCCAGCGCCTCGGACGTCGGCGGCTATAAGGAAGCGGTCGCCTCGATCAGCGGCGCCGGGGTGTTCGCCAAACTGAAATATGAAAGCGGAGTCCACCGCGTCCAGCGCGTGCCGGCGACCGAAAGCGGCGGGCGGATCCACACCTCGGCGGCGACCGTCGCGGTGCTGCCCGAGGCCGAGGAAGTCGACGTCCAGATCAATGACAACGACCTGCGCATTGACGTCTATCGCTCGTCGGGGCCGGGCGGCCAGTCGGTTAACACCACCGACAGCGCGGTCCGCATCACCCATTTGCCGACGGGGCTGGTGGTCATCCAGCAGGATGAAAAATCGCAACACAAGAACAAGGCCAAGGCACTCAAGGTGCTGCGCACGCGATTGTTCGAACTTGAGCGCTCGCGGCTGGCCGACGAGCGGGCCGGCGCGCGCAAATCGATGGTCGGCACCGGCGACCGTTCGGAGCGCATTCGAACCTATAATTTTCCCCAAGGGCGCGTAACGGACCACCGGATCAACCTGACCTTGCACAAGCTCGACGCGGTGCTCGAGGGACCCGGGCTCGCCGAGCTGACCGAAGCGCTTTCGGCCGAGGATGAGGCCAGCCGCCTGGCGAGCCTCGAGGAGGCGTGAGCGCCATCGCCCGCGCGCTGCGCGAGGCGGCGCAGGCGCTCGAGGCGATCAGCGATACTCCACGGCTCGATGCCGAATTGCTGCTGGCCCACGCGCTGGGCATCAACCGCGAAACCTTGCTGCTCGACCCGCCCGACATCGATGTGCCCCGCAGCTTCTCCGCCTTGGTCGCGCGCCGCGCAGCGGGCGAGCCAGTCGCCTACATCACCGGCCGCCGCGGCTTCTGGACGATCGAACTTGAGGTGGGTCCGGGCGTGCTGATCCCGCGACCCGACAGCGAGACGTTGATCGCCGCGGCGGTCGAACATTTTGACGGGACCGCCGGACCTGAGCGCATCCTCGATCTCGGCACGGGCTCGGGCGCGTTGCTGCTCGCGGCGCTCGACCAGTGGCCCGATGCCAGCGGCATTGGCATCGACCGATCCCAGGCTGCGCTGGATCAGGCCCGCGGTAACGCGGCTCAGTTGGGATTGGCCGCCCGGGCCGACTTCAGCATCGGCGATTGGGCGAGGGGCATTACCGAGCGCTTCGACCTTATCCTCTGCAACCCCCCATATGTCGCCACCGGCGCCGAGCTTGGCCCGGGCGTCGCTGCCTACGAGCCGGCTGAGGCCCTGTTGGCCGGCGAGGATGGGCTCGCGGATTTGGCGCGTCTCGCTCCGGTCGTCGGCGGGCTGCTTACCCCCTTGGGCTTCGCCGCGATCGAGATCGGCTTCGACCAAGACAAGAGCGCGGCATCGCTGTTCGAAAAGCAAGGCCTCAGCGTGGCTATTGCCCACGACCTCGGCGGCAGGCCGCGCGCTCTTCTAATACCTGGGTTTATATCTGGATAAGTTTAAATCGCTTGGAATCTGGCCGATTAGTGACTACATCGGGCGGCAGGGACGGGACTGCTTCACCAATTTGCTGAGCGCTCCCAGTCACTAACCCCCGACGATATCGTCCGTTCAAGCGCATAGGGCGCGGCGGCAACGACAGGGGCGGCTGGCGCGTGGTGCCATGCTGCCGCACGCCGGGGACAATAGATCGCCGCTTCCGTTGAAGCGGTGTCAGGGCCCGCAACATCGGGCGCCTGGGGCATAAGGATCAGGATTTGATCAACAATAGACAACAAGGCAACCGCCGCCGCGGTCGTGGAGGGCAGCCTCCGCGCAATATTCCCGGCCGGTCGGACGGCAATCGCCAGGACAATCGGCAGCGCGGCAACGCCGCCCAGCTGCTAGAGAAATACAAGAGCATGGCTCGAGATTCGCAGCTCGCCGGCGACCGGGTCCAGACCGAATATTATCTCCAATACGCCGACCATTATTATCGCGTGCTCGGCGAAAGCCGCGCGCGCTTCGACGAGCAACGCCGCCAGCGTGGCGAGGATGACGGCGACGAGGATAATGACGACGAGATGATGGAAGCGGGCGACGACGATCGCCCCTCCATGCAACAACAGCAGCGCCGTCCGCGTGATCGGGACGACGAGCGGCCAGAACGCTCGGAACGGCCTGAGCGCCAGGATCGCTACGAGCGCAATGCCGACGAAGATCGGCCCGAACGCGCGCCGCGCGAAGATCGCCCGGAGCGGGCTCCCCGTGAAGATCGGGCGCCCCCCGAGCGGGCTGCCCGCGAAGACCGGCCGGCACGCCCGCCGCGTGACCGCAATGCTCGCCCGGCACCGAACAGCGACGATCGCGGCGAGTCCCTTGCCGACGATGGTGCGCGAATCGCGTTCGACGTGATTCCGCCTTCGATCGGCGCAAGCGCGAGCGACGATGAGGCCGAAGCACCTAAGCCGCGCCGCAGAGCACGTCGCCCGCGCGACGAGGATGGCGCGGCCGAGACTGCGCCAGCGGTCTGAGGCACTCGAGCAACAATGCATCCCAAAGGGCGGCGGACTCCGGTTCGCTGCCCTTTTTCGTCGACAAGGCGGGCCGCGTCACAAAACGGTAGCCTGTCCGTCATTTTTGAGTCGTGGCCCCGGACTATCGGCGATCTGGAGGCGGACGCAGGGGTCCGCTGATGGAGCAACCATGACACGCAACACTTTTGGACTCGCGGCGACCGCCGTGCTGGCATTGTCCATTCCTTCGATCGCCGAGGCCCGCAGTCAGATGCGCGCGGTCGGCTCGTCGACCGTCTATCCGTTCGCGAAAGCGGTGGCTGAGCGAGTCGCGCGCGCCAATCCGCGGCTCGGCACGCCGATCATCGAATCGACCGGCACTGGCGCCGGGATGAAATTGTTTTGCGCCGGCGTCGGCGAACGTTTCCCTGATATTGAGAACGCCTCGCGCCGGATGAAGGCGTCCGAAGCCAAATTGTGCGCTGCCAATGGCGTGACGCAGGTCACCGAGATACAGGTTGGCCTCGACGGCGTTGCGGTTGCGACCTCGCGGGCGACCGGTCTTTCGGGTCTGACCCAGCGCGACATTTACCTGGCGCTCGCCAAAACCCCGTTCGGCAAGCCCAACAAGACCAAGACGTGGAGGGACGTCAACGCCAAGCTGCCGGCGCTACCAATCCGCGTTTACGGCCCTCCCGGGACCAGCGGAACGCGTGATGCGCTGGGCGAGCTGATTCTCACCCCGCCGTGCGAAGCCAATGCCTCGATGGCTGCGATGAAGAAGGCCGACGAAGCCAAGTTCAAGGCGATCTGCACCGGCGTCCGCACCGACGGCGC
>DATHFE010000185.1:0-4408 GCA_035318245.1 Sphingomicrobium sp.
ATCGACCACGTCGAAAGTCGTCGCGGTGCCGAAATCGATCACGATCAAGTCGCCGGGATGGCGCGCGTGAGCGGCGATGGCGTTCAATACCCGGTCGGCGCCGACGCTGGCGGGTTCCTCGACATCCAGTTCGATCCCCCAACTCGCTGCGCCCTGCCCCGCGATCATCGGCGTCGCTTTGAAATATTTCTCCGCCAGCACTTCCAAATTGTGGAGCGCGCGCGGGACGACGGTGCCGATGATCACCGCGCTGACGTCGCTGCGGGCATAGCCTTCGAGCTCGAGCAATTGGTGAAGCCACACGGCATATTGGTCGGCGGTGCGGCGCGGATCGGTGGCGATGCGCCAGCGCGCGCGGATTTCCCCGCCTTCGACCAGTGCAAAGACCAGGTTGGTATTTCCGGCATCGATCGCGAGCAGCATCAGCCTTGTCCCAAGGAGACGTCGCCAGCGTGCATGACACGGACGCTCCCGTCCGCCAAGCGCAGCTGCAGCGCGCCGCTGGGCTCGATGCCGTCGAATAGGCCCGAGACCTGTTCTCCCGGAGCAGCGTGAACGGTCAGCGGCGTGCCGACCGGATGCGCACGGTCAAGCCAGGCGTCGGCGAGAGAGCCGGTGTTGCGCCACTCTTCGAGGACGCGGGCGAAAGCAGCGGCGATGAGGGGGGCGAAGGCGTGGGGTGTGATTGATCCAAGCGCCGCGGTCGCGCGTCCATCGATTGCCGGCGCTTCGGCGAGGTTGACTCCGAAACCCGCGACGATCCTGTCGCCCGAACGTTCGAGCAGGATTCCGGCGAGCTTGGCCCCACCCAACAGCAAATCATTGGGCCATTTGAGCGACAGCGCGGCATCGGGCGCCGCGATTTGTGCCGCGTTAATCAGCGCGAGGCCGCTAGCCAGCGACAGGCTCGGAGCGGGCGGGTCGCCGGGGCGAAGCATGACGAGCGTGCTGCCGTGGAAGTTGCCGACGGGCGATTGCCATTGCCGTCCTTGCCGGCCTCGACCCGCGCTCTGACTCAACGCGATCAGCCAATCGCCCTCGACCGCGCCCGGATCGTCGAGCAAGCCACGGTTGGTCGAATCGATCGTGTCAACGAAGCGGATGCGGGTCAGAAGAGCGCGCTCGCAGCGTTGTTGGTCAGCGTGCCAAGCGGGCCGATCAGCAAGTATCCGAGCGGCGAGACAATGATCGCGGCCAGCGCGATCAACGCCGTTTCGACGGGCGCATTGGCCTTGGCGAAGGGCGCGCCGGGCGTGTCGAAATACATGATCTTGACGATCTTGAGGTAGTAATAGGCCCCCACCACCGTGCCGAGAATTCCGGCGACCGCGACCCCCGTCAGTCCAGCACCGACCGCCGCCTGGAACACCATTAGCTTGGGCCAGAAGCCGAACAAAGGCGGGATCCCAGCCAGGCTGAACATGAAGATGGCGAGCGCGGCGGCGAGCGCGGGCCGCGACTGCGACAGGCCCGACAGGCTGTCGAGGCTCTCCAACGAAGTGCCGTCCTCCGAACGCATCCGCAGCACGCAAAGGAACGCACCCAAGGTCATGATGACATAGACCGCCATGTAGAACAGGACCGACGAAGCACCCGCGATGCCGCCGGCGGCGAGGCCGATCAGCGCAAAGCCGACATTGTTGATCGACGAGTAAGCCAGCAGGCGTTTGATGTTGGTCTGGCCGTACGCCGCGACCGCGCCGAGCAGGATCGAAGCCAGAGCCGCGAAGATCATGATCTGCCGCCACTGGTCGATCGCCGGCCCAAGCGCATCGATGCAGACGCGGGTGGCAAGCAGCACCGCGGCCACCTTGGGCGCTGAGGCGAAGAATGCCGTAACGGGCGTCGGCGCGCCTTCGTAGACGTCAGGCGTCCACATGTGGAACGGCACCACGCTGGCCTTGAACGCGATGCCCGCGAGCAGGAACACGAGGCCGAACAGCAGGCCGGTCGACTGCACCCCTTCGCGGGCGAATGCGGCGGCGATTCCGGTGAATCCCATCGTCCCGGTGAAGCCGTACAGCAGGGAAATCCCGTAAAGCAGGATGCCGCTGGCTAGCCCGCCCAGCACGAAATATTTAAGGCCCGCCTCGGCCGAGCGCTCGTCGGTCCGGCGATACGAGGCAAGGACGTAAGCCGCGAGGCTTTGCAGCTCGACGCCGACGTAGAGCGTCATCAAATTGGTCGCCGAGACCATCACCGCCATGCCGACCGCGCTGAACAGGATCAGCACCGGATATTCCGCGCCATGCTCAAACCCGCGCTCGAACCAGCCGTGAGCGGCGATGATCGCCACCGCCGCGGACAGGAAGATGATCAATTTGCCGAACGCCCCGAAGCCGTCGGCGGTGATCAGGTCGCCGAACAATGGCCCCGCCGTCTGTGGCGTCCCAATCAACGCAATGCTCGCCGCGAGCAGAAACAGGACTGCCAGGACGTGATTGAGCCACGACACGCGCGTGCCGCCGAATGCCGCGACAATCATCAGCAGGATCGCGCCGGCGCTGAGCAGCAGCTCGGGAAGGATGTTCATGAGCGGGCTCATCTAATGCGCCTCCGCCGCATGCTGAGGCGCGGCCAGCCTGCCCTTGGTCGGTGCGCTGTCGCTCGGCGGCGCGGCCGGCTCAACGCGTTCGAGCAAGCGGCCGACGTCGGCGCGCATCGGCCGCAGGAAGCTCTCCGGATAAACCCCCATCCACAGCACCACCGCCGCGATCGGCGCGAGCAGCCAATATTCGCGGATCGACAGATCCTTCATCGCCGCCGCGTCGGCATGGACCAATTTGCCGAAGCAGATCCGCCAATAAAGATAGAGCATGTAGCAGGCGCCCAGGATGATCCCGGTGGTCGCCACGATCGCGGCCCAGGTCGACATTTGGTAGGTCCCGGTCAGGCTCAAAAATTCGCCGACGAAGCCGCTCGTGCCGGGCAGCCCGACCGAGGCCATCGTGAACAGCATGAACAACAAGGCATAGCCCGGCATGTTGTCGGCCAGCCCGCCGTAGCGCGAAATCTCGCGGGTATGGAGCCGGTCGTAAATCACCCCGACGACAAGGAACAAAGCGCCCGACACCAGGCCATGGCTGAGCATGACCATCATCGCGCCTTCGATGCCCTGGCGGTTGAACGAGAACAGCCCAAAGGTGACGAACGCCATGTGCGCGACCGACGAATAAGCGATGAGCTTCTTCATGTCGCGCTGCGCCAAAGCGACCAGTGAGGTGTAGACCACCGCGATCCCGCTTAAGCCGAACACCAACGGCACGAAGGTCGCGGAGGCTTCGGGGAACATCGGCAGCGAGAAGCGGATGAAACCGTACCCGCCCAATTTCAACAGCACCCCGGCAAGGATCACCGAGCCCGCGGTCGGCGCCTGGACGTGGGCGTCGGGCAACCAGGTGTGGACCGGCCACATCGGCAATTTGACCGCGAAGCTGGCGAGGAAAGCGAGCCAAAGCCACCATTGCATCTGGACCGGGAAATCATGCGCCATCAGCACCGGGATCGAGGTCGTGTGCGCTTCGCCGATCATCACCAGCATGGCGATCAGCATCAGCACCGAGCCGAGCAGGGTGTAGAGGAAGAATTTGTAGCTCGCCTTGATCTTGTCGGCGCCGCCCCAGATGCCGATGATCAGATACATCGGGATCAGGCCGCCCTCGAAGAAGATGTAGAACAGCAGCAGATCCTGCGCCACGAACACGCCGAGCATCAGCGCCTCCATCAGCATGAAGGCCGCCATATATTCGGGCACGCGGCGGTCGATCGCCTTCCACGACGCGCCGATGCAGATTGGCATCAGGAAGGTCGTCAGCATGATCAGCATCAAGGCAATGCCATCGATGCCGAGCGCCCACGCCGGGCCGCCGCCGAGCGGGATATATTCGACGAATTGCCATTGCGCGCCGCCGGGATCGTAAGCGCTCCACACCCATGCGCTCAACGCCAGTTCGATCAGCGTCGCGATGAGCGCGATCCATTTCGCCGGCTCGGCCTTGACGAACAGGCAGGCGAGCCCCGCGAGCAAAGGCAGAGCGACGAGGATGGAGAGAATGGGCATCCCGCTCACAGCGTCAGCACCCAGGTGGCGAGGCCGAGCAGCCCGAGCAGCATCACCAGCGCGTAGCTGTAGAGATAGCCCGACTGGATGCGGGCGGTGACGCGGTTGCCTAGGCCGACCACCACTGCCGCGCCGTGCGGCCCGAAGCGGTCGATCGTCCCCTCGTCGCCGCGATGCCACAAGAAGGCGCCGATCCGCATCGCCGGACGGACGAAGATCGCGTCGTACAGCTCGTCGAAATACCATTTGTGGGCGAGGAATTTGTGCAGCCCGGGGAATTGCGCGACGAATTTCCCGGGAATCTCAGGCGAGCGGATGTAGGCGCTGTATGCGATCCACAGCCCGATC
>DATHFE010000186.1:0-18700 GCA_035318245.1 Sphingomicrobium sp.
ACGGGTGGCGCGCATGGCAATTTTGGCAGCGACAGCTTGCTGTGGGACCGCGGCGCGAACAAGGAAATCGGGGTCGCCGATCTGTTCAACCCGCCGACGCGCTTTGCGTCACTGGTCAGCAAACCCTGGTGCGACGCGCTCGATGCTGAACGGGTTAAAAAGCGCGAAGAACAGCCAAAGCCAGGCGAGATGTTCTGGGATTGCCCGCCGCTCAGCGGCCTCGCGATCATCCCGCTGGACGCCGACAAGGATGGCAAGTTCGAAGCCATTCGCTTTTCCGCCGCGCCTTATGTCGCGGGCCCCTACGTCGAGGGCCAATATGACGTGGATTTGCCGGTCAGCGCGGCGATGCTGGCCGCAATGAAGCCCGAATATCGCGCCTCTTTCGAGACTCAGCCGCAATAATCGGGTCTTGGTGTCGGCTGGCCCTGCGCGCGCCGCCGCCACGCCCCGTCGTTCAGCATATACACCTCGCCGATCCCCACTCGCTGCATGAGCTGACACGCCGCGGCGATTCCGACGTCCTGCGGCGTGACCGAGCGGCGCACGGCGAGTGAGCTGTAGAGCGCGCGGCGGCGGATGTTGATCGTATCGACTTGCGCACGCAGCGCACCCGAGGGCGCCGCGGCATATCCGAGATAACCATCAAACCGCTCACCGATCATGCCGGATGCTCGAGCAGACGTCACCAAAGGCGAAGACTGCGCAACCGCCGGTGCCGCCACCAACGGCCCCGCCGCAAGAGCGAGCAAAAGGCCCGCCAGGCGCGGCAACCTGCTTGTCATTGCCTGGTCCCCGGCGGCTTCGGCGTGGTCGGGAACGCTTCGGGATTTTGCTGGATCAGTTGCTCGACGTCGCGCTGCAGCCGCACCAGCACTTCCTGCCGGATGACGACGTTCAGATTAATCTCGATCGGCTTGTCGGGCGTCTTGACCGAGATGCATCCGGTAAGAGCTGGAAACAGGACTGCCGCCGCGGCCGGCGCGAGAAAGCGTTTGGTTCGGGTCATCATCGTTCGCCTTCACTTGGTGGAGTGGTGGAAACTTGGATTTTCTGGTCGACTGGCGTTTGCGTCTGCGCCTTGTCTTCCTCGCGTCGCCGCACCTCGGTCGTAATTCCGGGGACTTGATCAAGCGGCACCGGCAAGGCGTCGTTGATCAAGGTGCGTGGGTCGCGATACGCCTTGGCCGTGGCGATCAGGGCGCGGAACGGTCCGGTGATCGTCACGTTGAACTTGAACGGGATGCGGTTGATCGCTTTCAGGAATCGCGCGGTCTTGGTTTCGCCGAGTGCGACCTGATCGATTGTCAGCCGGGTCGCGAATTCGCCGGCGAGGTTGCCGTCCAGCCGCACGATCATCGATTTGAAGCGAAGATTGCGCAGCGCATCGAACGCCAGCCCGCCGAACATGCCGAGGTTGGCGTCGCTGACGACACCATTGTAAGCGAGCGTCCCGCCGCCCTCGCGGGAATCCAGCCGACCGCCGACGATCCGCCCTCCCTCCTCGTCGAAGATCATCGGCAGCACGCCATCGAAGATTCCGGCCGCGTCGATTTCCTTGAAGCCGAACGTGCTGACCAAAATGTGCGCGTCGAGTCCGACAACCTCGAAGGTCAGCCGCTTCGGGCTCGGCTTGCCAAGATTGAGAACGGTCTCACGCAGGATCAGCTCGCCGCCCATGAACGGCCAGCGGCCGGCTTGGATTCGGACCATCTGGTTGGGCAGCAACTGATAGGTGAGCACCCCATTCTCAACCAGGATGCCGGGGTTGATCGACGCGATTTGGAAGGTCTGGCCGGGCTCGCTGGTGAGGCCGAGCAGGTCGTTGAAATGGACCATCCCCTTGATCCCGGTGACCGGTCCGAAGGCTGCGGCGAGGTCGAGATTGTCGGTGCCGAAATCGCCGGTGCTGGTCACCTTGTTGCCGTTCCAGGCGATCCGCCCGCGGCCGCTGACGGTCCCGCTGACCAGGGCGATGACGCCCTCGGTCAAACGCGTAAGTTCCTCGGGCTGAAGCCCCTCGCCGAAGCGAATCCCCGGAACATCGAGAATCGCTTCGCCGACGCCGTTTGAAAGGCGATGTTCGATATTCACGTCCGCCACCCTCGTGCCGCTGGCGGGGTGCTTGAGTGAGCCGTTGGCGCGGATCATTCCGTTGGCCAGGGCGAAATGCATGTCGTCGCTGCGCAGCGGATAGAAGCGCGGCTGTGGGTCGCGGTCGGACACCATCAAACCGCCATCGATCGTCAGGTCGCCTTTCACGACCCTCCATTTGCCGAAGACGTCGCTGAGCAGCAGCGGTACCTTGCCGATGATCGCGTCGCCGCCGGCGAAACTGCCGCCGACGCCGCGCTTCTCGAATGATCCGCGCACCGTCTTGGCATTGAGCAGGATCGGCGCGTCGGCGTGACCGATCCGCATCGCCAGCGCGTTGGCGCTGAACTCGCCGCCATGCCCGACCATCCGGGCATTGGCGGCCGTGATCAGCACCGGCGATTGGCCGAGCCGGCCGGCCAGGCGCGGCCGGTTGATGCTGGCGCCGATGACCATCGGCCCGCCCGGATTCTGGTAAAGGATTGCCGGGCCGACAGGGCAGACTGGCAATCGCGTCGGCCCCAGTTGGAGCGAACCCGCCTGGAGGGCGGCGAAACGCGTTTCGATGCATCCGCGTCCGAATGCGAACCCGCCGTTTCCGCCGAGCTTCCCGTTGATCGGAATTCGCAGCCCGCGCACCTGCCCGCCCGAAAAAGGCCCATCGAGGAGAACGATAGTGTCGATCATGGTCGAGCCGTCGCGCGCCGCCGTGAAGCGCACCGGCGCCAAGGCCAGGCGAGCGCCCCCCGCCGAGTAAGGCGCAACATTGGCGACCCCGCTCAGGGGTCCACCGCCGCGCGGCTGGTCCAGCTGGACTCGCGCCATCGGCAAGCCGCCTCCCTGCGTCTCAATCAGCCCATCGACGCGAAGCCGTCCCGACGGCCAATAAAAGGTCACGCCGTCGCCACCGGAAACGCGAATATGCGCGCCGGACGGGCCGCGTGCATCGGCTGTGACGATCCGCGCCGCGCCCCCACCGGATGCATTGACCAGCCGCATCGAGCCAATCGCATCGAAGCCGCGCGAAGTGCGGGCAATAGCATTGCCGATGGCCGTCGCGATCGGTCCCAGCGGCGTCGAGCGCGCCGATTGGAGCGGCCCGGTCAGCCCAGCGGTCACGCTCGGCGCCAACTCGGCGCTTGTCGCCCGATAGTCAGCGACAAGAACCACCACGCCGGTGGCTGCTCCGAGCAAATACTTGCCGTTGATCTGAGTTCTGTCGGCAAAGATGCTGCCGAGCCGGCCGCGCTGCGCGACGATGCTGACATCGCCGCGCGCCGCGTTCGGGTTACCAATGAAAGTCACATTGCCGTTGAGCGCCGCAAGCCCGTTGGGGCCTGCGGTGGACTCTGCCGCCGACATCCGCGCCTTGCCTTCAAAGCTGGCGAAAGACTCGCTGAACCAGCTGTCGATATCGAGGTGCGGCGCGACCATCGCGATGTGGCTTTGCGGGCAATCGAATCTGGTCGCGTTCACTGGGCCGACGGCGTGCGGACGACGCGCCCGAATCTCCATGGCCAGCGATGCGTGCATCCAGAAAACCTGGCATTTGCCCGGGGCAAGGCGCGGGCTCGCGGCGGCGAGACGCCCTTTGAACCCGCCGGTAAGATTGCCGGCGCCCTGCACCGCGATGCCGAGGATGCCGTAGCGGCTTGTCAGCGCGATCGTGCTGTCGTCGAGTTCGACCACCAAATTGGGAAAGCTGAACGGCTTGCCGCTAGGGGGCGGAAGCAATTTGTCGACCTGGCCCCAACTGACTCGCCCCGGAATCAGCCGTCCGCGCAGCCGGACTCCCCGGGCGACGATGCGAAAGACGTGGACACTGCCGTCCCAACGGATTCGCATCTGGATCAGCGCGGAACGCGCCGTGAGATCCGGGCGGGCGGGATCGCCGATGACGATATTGCTGATCCGCTGGGTGCGCAGCCCAACCTGGTCGAGGCGATAGGTCGCCTGGACACCACGTGCCTTCAGTTCGTTCGACAGGAAACTATCGGCGATCGGGCGCCTCTGCGTCCACAGGATGCCCAGCGCGATGACGAAAATCAGCGCAAGCGCGATCAACGCATTGCGAAGGCGCCGGCGGCGCACGACTAATCCGCCGGGCGCCTCGTCCCCTACGCCCTCATCGCCGTTTCGCCACGCCACCATTGCCAACTTAAACCCCGTTTGTCCGCCACCGTTCCGTATGCGGCACAATGCCAAGTTGCACGATTGCAGCCACCTACCTAGCGTGCACCGGCATGGGGGACCCAACCACCGACGGCAGCGGCCATCGCGCCCGGCTGCGCAAGCGACTGCTCGACGGTGGCGGCAAGGCTCTGCTCGACCATGAGCTCGTCGAATATCTGCTCGCCTTGGCCGTTCCCCGCCGCGACACCAAGCCGGCTGCCAAGCGCCTGCTCGCCGAGTTCGGCGGGCTTGGCCCCTTGTTGTCGGCGCCGCCCAAGGCATTGATCGGCGCAGGGTTGAGCGAAGGCGCGGTCGCCGCGCTCAAGATCGCCCAGGCGAGCGCGCTGCGCTTGCTCGAGACACGGATCGAAGGGCGGCCCTTGCTCTCAAGCTGGGATGCATTGGGCGACTATCTGAGTGCAGCGATGGCACATTCGCTGGTTGAAGAAGTGCGCGTGCTGTTCCTCAACGCCAAGAACATCCTCATCGCAAACGAAGCGATGTGGCGCGGATCGGTCGATGAGGCCTCGGTCCATGTCCGCGAAGTGATCAGCCGCGCCATCGCGCTTGGGGCCACCGCGATCGTCATCGTCCACAACCATCCAAGCGGCGACCCCTCGCCCAGCCAGGCCGACATCCGCCTGACGCGCGACCTGATCGAAGCCGGCCGCCACATGAAAATCGCGGTCCACGACCATGTCATCGTCGGCAAGGCCGGGCGCAGCAGCATGAAGGCGCTAGGGCTGATCTAAACAGCGCCTGTATTCAGCGTCACGGCGGCGCCAATGAGCGCCTTCAACGCCTTTTCATCGATCGCGTCGCCCTCGCGGAAATCGATGGCGCGCCGGGTATTGCCGTCAAGACTGGAGTTGAACAGGCCTGAAGGGTCAGCCAGCGCGGCGCCTTTGGCGAAGGTCAGCTTGACTTTGTCCTTGTAGGTCTCGCCCGTGCAGATGATCCCGGCGTGCGACCAGGTCGGAACTCCCGACATCGAGTTTGACGGCTTTCGCCACTTTACCTCCTCGACGACTTCAGGGTCGGCCTGTTTGATCACGGCGCGGATCCGGGCGAGCATTGCGCCCCGCCAGTCGCCCAGCGCCGCGATCTTCGCGTCGATCAATTGGGAGTCACTCATGATGCTTGTCCCCCGCGGCGCCACCTGACGGTATACGGCAGCACGAACATGTAGAGACCGGTGAGCATCAGCAAGGCGAGTGGGGCAAGCGGCAGGTAATAGACCCACTGGGCGGGTTGCTGTCCCGCGCCCAAGGCAACGAAAATTGCGGCGACAACCGTTGTGAAAATCGCCGCCATCCAACGATGAAACTGCCTGATCCAAATATTCCAGTTCAATGGACCAACTCCTTCGCCTCGATCATCTTCCAGCCGTTCCCCGATGGATCGCGAAAGCTGGCGTCCACGCTGCCATAACGGTCCACGGGCTCTTGAGTGAACTCCACACCGCGCCCGCGCATCCCGTCATAGGCGGCGCGGCAGTCGTCGACCACCAGCACGAGCGGCGGCATGGCCCCTTTCGCCACGATCTCGCTCACCGTCCGAGCGGTTGCGGCGTCGACCGTCGGCGGCTGCGGCTTGAACAGGCCGAGCTGGAATGACGACTGCTCCGGATGCTGCACCGTAAGCCAGCGGTAATCGCCGTTCCGCGCATCGGTATGGACGCGAAACCCTAGTTTATTGACGTAAAACTCGACGGCTTCGTCCTGATCGCGAACGTATAGGCCGACTACTCCGACACCCTGACTCATGGGACCTCCGTTTCTCCCGTTGCTTGGGACGCGCTCATATCGCTCACTTCCTGGCGCCGCTTCTCCGAAACTGAGATTATCAGATCTGGCCGATGCGCAGCGCTGAGATAACAGGCCGGCACCCGGTCGAGTTCGTGAACCACCGCTTTCTCTCGCTCGCGCAGTTCGCTCGGGCTTTCGCCGATGATGTCGCGGAACGTGCGTCCGAATGTTCCGAGGCTGTTCCAGCCAGTCTCGAACGCAATCTCAATGATCGGCAGGTCCGTGTCGCGGAGCATGGTCTTGGCCCGTTCAATTCGGCGCGTGAGCAGGTATCGGTGCGGCGGTAAGCCGAAGGCATCTTTGAAGGATCGCGCGAAATGGGCCTCTGAAACGCCGCTCACGCGCGCCAGCCGCCGGACCGGCCATTCCTCGTGCGAAGCGGCGTCCATCCGATCCTTTGCGCGCAGCAGCCGACGCAACAGTGCCGGGTCCCGCCCGTGTCCTTGCTTGCTTTCGTGGCCCGTGCCCATGCGACTGGGGCCTCTCAAGAAACCCGCCCGGCAGTCAAGCAGGGGTGTCGATTTGCCCCGTCGGCCCGCGCTTGCTAGGCGCCGCCAACCCCTCCTGCATGAAGGCACCTGATGGTCCCCCGCTACTCCCGCCCGGAAATGACCGCCATCTGGTCGGCCGAGAACCGCTACCGCATCTGGTTCGCGATCGAGGTCTTCGCCGCCGAAGCCATGGGCGAGATCGGCATGATTCCCGCCGAGGACGCCCGAAAAATCCGCGCGGCATACGACGCCGACGTGCTGGGCGAGATCGACGTGCCCGCGATCGACGCGATCGAAGCCGTCACGAAGCATGACGTGATCGCCTTCCTGACCTGGGCGGGAAGCAAGATGGGCGAGGAATCGCGCTATCTTCACCAGGGCATGACCAGCTCGGACGTACTCGACACGTCGCTGAGCGTGCAGCTGAAGCAGGCCGCCGACATCCTCATCGCCGATCTCGACGCATTGCTCGCGGTGCTCAAGCGGCGGGCTTACGAGCACAAGCTCACCCCGACGATCGGCCGAAGCCACGGCATCCACGCCGAGCCGGTGACCTTCGGGCTGAAGCTTGCCCAGGCCTATGCCGAGTTCGACCGCAACCGCGCGCGACTGGTGGCCACGCGCGACGACATCGCGACCTGCGCGATTTCAGGCGCGGTCGGCACTTTCGCCAACATCGACCCGCGTGTCGAAGCGCATGTCGCCAAGGAGCTCGGGCTTTCGATCGAGGCAGCGTCGACCCAGGTCATCCCGCGCGACCGCCACGCGATGTTCTTCGCGACATTGGGCGTTGTCGCCTCGTCGATCGAGCGGCTGGCGATTGAGGTGCGCCACCTCCAGCGGACCGAAGTGCTCGAGGCCGAGGAATATTTCGCGCCCGGGCAAAAGGGCAGCTCGGCGATGCCGCACAAGCGCAACCCGGTGCTGACCGAGAACCTCACTGGCCTTGCCCGCGTGGTGCGCTCGGCGGTGGTCCCGGCGATGGAGAACGTTGCCTTGTGGCATGAGCGCGACATCAGCCATTCGTCGGTCGAGCGGTTCATCGGCCCCGACGCCACGATCACGCTCGACTTCGCGCTCCACCGCCTGACGGCGGTGATCGACAAATTGCTCGTTTATCCCGAGCGGATGCTGAAGAATCTCGACCGGATGGGTGGGCTGATCCACTCGCAGCGCGTGCTGCTCGCGCTGACCCAAGCTGGGGTTAGCCGTGAGGATTCCTACACCATGGTCCAGCGCAACGCGATGAAGGTGTGGCAATCGGACGGAGCGTTGTCGCTGCTTGATCTGCTAAAAGCCGACCCCGAAGTCACCGCGCATCTCGATGCCACGGCGCTCGAGGCGAACTTCGACCTCGATTATCATTTCAAGCAAATCGACACGATCTTCGAGCGTGTGTTCGGCGCCTAGCCGTCGAGGATCGCCTTCAGCCGCTTGAAGAAGCTGCGGCTCGCCGGGCATTCGTCGCCCGTCTCGGACTCGCGAAATTCCTCGAGCAGCTTGCGCTGGGGCTTGGTCATCTTGGTCGGGGTTTCGACCAGGATGCGGGTCACGAGGTCGCCGCGCCCGCGCCCGTTCAAGATGCTCATGCCGGCGCCGCGCTGGCGCAACTGCTCGCCCGACTGAATTCCGGCCGGGATCTTGATGTCGATCTTGGCGCCGTCGAGGCCGGGGATTGCGATTGTCCCGCCCAGTGCCGCCGTGGTGAAGCTGACGGGGGCTTCCGCGATCAGCGTCGTGCCTTCTCGCGCGAAGATCGCGTGGCGCTTCATATGGACGAAAAGATAGAGGTCCCCTGCGGATGCGCTGCGCATCCCCGCTTCGCCTTCACCCGAGACCCGGATACGGGTGCCTTCATCGACTCCTGCAGGGATTTTGACCGACAGGTTTCGCCGCTTCAGGGTCCGGCCTTCGCCATCACAAGCCGTGCACGGGTCCGCGACCGTCTGGCCCGAACCCTGGCAGCTTGGGCAGCCGCGCTCGACGACGAAAAATCCCTGCTGCGCACGAACTTTTCCAGCGCCTTCGCATGTCGCGCAGGTCACGGGTCGGCTGTCGCCCTTTGAGCCGCGCCCATGGCACGGCTCGCACGTGGCCAGCGCTTCGATAGTGATGGTCTGCTCAGAGCCCGCGAACGCCTGTTCGAGCGTCAATTCCATGTCGTAGCGCAGGTCAGCGCCGCGCGCCGCATTGGCGCGCTGGCCCCGCGGATCCATGAATTCGCCGAAGATATTGTCGAAGATGTCGGCGAACGCGCCGAACCCCTGCGATCCGCCGAAGGGATTTCCGCCACCGCCGCCATTCTGGAACGCCGCCTTGCCGAAACGGTCGTAGGCCGCGCGCTTCTGCGGGTCCTTCAGGACCTCATAGGCCTCGCTGACCTGCTTGAAATGTGCTTCCTTGTCGGAACAGCCGCCATGCCGATCGGGATGGCAGTCCATCGCGATCTTGCGATAGGACGCCTTGATCGCCGCCGCGTCGGCGCTTCGATCGACCCCCAGCAGGCTGTAATAATCACTGTCCGGCATGACGCTCCCCGCAACTCGTCACCCCGACCGAAGCCGGGGTGACCCAGTCATGCTGTTTAGGACTTCGGCTCATCGTCGACTTCGGAGAATTCGGCGTCGACTACTTCCTCTTCGGCCGAAGCGGGCTCGGCTTCCGCCGCTCCAGCTGCCGCATCGGGCTGCGGCGACGCCTGCTGCTGTTCGTAGATCGCCTGGCCGAGCTTCATCGCGGCCGCCGTCAGCGCTTCGGTCTTGGCCGTCATGGCTTCGGGATCGCCGCCTTCGACCGCGGTCTTGGCTTCGGCGATCGCGGTCTCGATCTCGCCCTTGATCTCGGCCGAAACCTTGTCGCCATGTTCCTTGAGCTGCTGCTCGGTCGAATGGATCAGGCTTTCGGCCTGATTCTTCGCCTCAGCCTCGGCGCGGCGCTTCTTGTCCTCGTCGGCGAATTGCTCGGCCTCGCTGACCATCTTGTCGATGTCGGCATCGCTGAGACCGCCGGAAGCTTGGATCTTGATCTGCTGCTCCTTGCCCGTGCCCTTGTCCTTGGCATGGACGTTGACGATGCCGTTGGCGTCGATGTCGAACGTGACTTCGATCTGCGGCACGCCGCGCGGCGCCGGCGGGATTCCAACCAGGTCGAACTGGCCGAGCACCTTATTGTCGTTGGCCATCTCGCGCTCGCCCTGGAAGACCTTGATGGTGACGGCGTTCTGGTTGTCGTCGGCGGTCGAGAAAACCTGGCTCTTCTTGGTCGGGATGGTGGTGTTGCGGTCGATCATCCGGGTGAACACACCGCCCAGCGTCTCGATACCGAGCGACAGCGGCGTGACGTCGAGCAAAAGCACGTCCTTGACGTCGCCCTGCAGCACGCCGGCCTGGATCGCCGCGCCCATCGCCACGACTTCATCGGGATTGACGCCGATATGCGGCTCCTTCCCGAAGAACTCCTTCACCACTTCGCGGACGCGCGGCATGCGGGTCATCCCGCCGACCAGAACCGCATCGGCGATGTCGCTTGACTTCAGCCCGGCATCCTCGAGCGCTTTCTTGCACGGTCCAAGCGTGCGCTTGATCAGATCGTCGACCAATTTCTCAAGATCGGCGCGGGTGATGGTTTCGACGAGGTGGAGCGGGGTGGTCGCCCCGCCTTCCATCCGCGCGGTAATGAACGGCTGGTTGATTTCGGTCGATGCCGCCGACGACAGTTCGATCTTGGCCTTTTCGGCGGCTTCCTTCAGCCGCTGCAGCGCCAACCGGTCGGTGCGCAGGTCGATGCCTTCCTTGGCTTTGAACTTGTCGGCCAGATAATCGACGATCTTGGCGTCGAAATCCTCGCCGCCGAGGAAGGTGTCGCCGTTGGTCGATTTTACCTCGAACACGCCGTCGCCGATTTCAAGCGTCGAAATGTCGAAGGTGCCGCCGCCAAGGTCATAGACCGCGATCGTCTTTCCTTCTTCCTTCTCAAGTCCGTAGGACAAGGCCGCCGCGGTCGGTTCGTTGATGATCCGCAGCACTTCAAGCCCTGCGATCTGGCCGGCATCCTTGGTCGCCTGGCGCTGCGCGTCGTTGAAATAGGCCGGTACGGTGATCACCGCCTGGGTGACGGTTTCGCCGAGATAAGCCTCGGCGGTTTCCTTCATCTTTTGCAGGATGAAAGCGGAAATCTGCGACGGGCTGTAATCCTTGCCGCCGGCATTGACCCATGCGTCGCCGTTCGGTCCCTTGACGATCTTGTAGGGCACCAACTCGGTGTCCTTCTTGGTGATCGGATCGTCGAACCGGCGGCCGATCAGCCGCTTGACCGCGAATACCGTATTGTCGGGATTGGTCACCGCCTGGCGCTTGGCCGGCTGGCCGATCAACCGCTCACCGTCCTTGGTGAAAGCGACCACCGACGGCGTGGTCCGCGAGCCTTCCGAATTTTCGATCACCTTGGGCTTTCCGCCCTCCATCACCGCGACGCAGCTGTTGGTTGTGCCGAGGTCGATCCCGATCACTTTTGCCATAATCTTCAGTCCTTTACTTCATACCCCACAAGGCACGCCGCAGCGCGCCCGTTTTGATGTTTCGCTGGCGATATAGGGGGCCTCGCCGGAGCGACAAGGTTTGCGGGAAAAGGGTTTTGAATCGCGACTTTAGAGCATCGCCATCCCGCCGTTGACGTGCAGCGTCTGGCCGGTGACGTAGCCCGCCTCCCGGCTAGCGAGATAAGCGACCGCCGCCCCGATGTCGTCGCCGCTGCCCATCGCGCCCACCGGGATTTTCGCGAGGAGCGCTTCTTTCTGCGCATCGCTCAACGCATCGGTCATCGCCGAGGTCATGAATCCGGGTGCAACGCAGTTGATGGTGATGCCACGGCTGGCGACTTCCTGCGCCATCGCCTTCGACATTCCGGTGAGCCCGGCCTTCGACGCGACATAATTGGCCTGGCCCGGATTGCCGGTCGCACCGACGATTGAGGTGATCGAGATGATCCGGCCGTAGCGCGCACGCATCATCGGCTTCATAGCCGCGCGCATCAGCCGGAACGCGGCTTCCAGATTGACGCGGATCACCACGTCCCACTCGTCATCCTTCATGCGCATCGCGAGATTGTCGCGCGTGACGCCGGCATTGTTGACGAGGATGTCGAGTTTTCCACCTAGCGCCTCGACAGCTCGCGGTACCAGCGCGTCGACAGCCTCGCCGTCGGACAAGTTGCAAGCCAACGCGACATGATCGCCGCCAAGCTGGGCGCGAAATGCCTCGAGCTTCTCCGCATTGCTCCCCGACACCACCAGCCGCGCGCCCTGCCCGGCCACGGTCTTCGCGATCGAAGAGCCGAGCCCGCCGCTCGCGCCAGTCACCAGCGCGGTCATTCCCGAAAGATCGAACATCATGCGATTTCCTTCGCCAGCGCTTCTATATCCTCGATCGTCACCACGCTTGTCATCTTAACCTCGGGCGCAATGCGCTTGACCATGCCTCCAAGCACCTTGCCGCCCAGCTCAACAAATTCCTCGACGCCAGCCGCGGCCATGTTGGCGATGCTTTCACGCCAGCGGACCATCCCCGTGACCTGCTCGACCAGAAGCTGGCGGATGACGTCGGGATCGATCTCGGGCGCGGCGGTGACGTTTGCGTAGAGCGGCACAGCGGGTGCGGACAATGATGTTTTGCCGAGCGCCTCGCCCATCGCGTCGGCGGCCGGCTGCATCAGCTGACAATGGAACGGCGCCGAGACGGGAAGCAGGACGGCGCGCTTGGCACCCATATCCTTGGCCATGGCAACCGCGCGGTCGATCGCATCCTTGTGGCCCGAAATGACGACTTGGCTCGGGTCGTTGTCGTTGGCGACGGTACAAACTTCACCCTCGGCTGCCGCATCCGCGATCTTTTGCGCCAGCTCGACGTCAGCGCCAAGCAACGCTGCCATCGCGCCGACGCCGACCGGGACCGCCGCCTGCATCGCCTGCCCACGCAGCTTGAGGAGCCGCGCAGTGGTTGCCAGATCGAAAGTTTCCGCCGCGCACAAGGCGGAATATTCGCCCAGGCTGTGACCCGCGACAAACTGCGCGGCCCTTGCAAGTTCGACGCCACCATCGCGGGTCAGCGCGGTAAACACTGCGAGCGAATGAACCATAATCGCCGGTTGGGCATTCTCGGTCAGCCGAAGCTCCTCCTCCGGCCCCTCGCGCATCAAACGAAACAGGCCCTGCCCCAGCGCTTCGTCGACCTCGTCGAATACATCGCGCGCCGAACGGCTCGCCTCCGCCAAGGCAGCGCCCATGCCAACCGACTGGCTACCCTGCCCGGGAAAAAGGAATGCGCGCATCATCGTTTCTCACCTATGAGACCGAGGCGCCCGCTAGCCCCTCCGCGCACCGAATTCCAGCCCGGGCGCAATGCTTGTCCGCTGACTTGCCCGATTATAATGTGCTGGGCGAACAAACCGAATGTGATAGCTGATTCGATTGGCTCTAAAGGGGTGTCAAAATGCCGCTCTACATGGACATTCATAATTGCGAGGGCGCACACGCCGAGGACGTCGCCAAGGCGCACTTGGCCGACATGGAAATCCAGGACGGCCACCATGTCGAATATCTGAAATATTGGTTCAATGAGAGTTGCGGCAAGTTGTTTTGCCTGGTTGAAGCGCCTTCCGCAGAGGCCGCCCAGCGTGTCCACGAAAAAGCGCATGGATTAGTCGCGGAAAAGCTGATTGAGGTCGATCCGGAGCTTGTCGACAGCTTCATGGGACCTAGCCCGGTGAGCTCCAAGGGCGCGGCGCTAATGCCGGGCGCCGTTGCCGAGACTCAGCGCGATACCGGCATCCGCAGCATTATGTTTACCGATATCGTCGGCTCGACCGAGTTGACCCAGCGGCTCGGCGACGAAGGCGCGATGTTGTTCGTCGATACTCATGATAATATCGTCCGCGACGCCTTGGCCGCCTGCGAAGGGCGCGAGGTCAAGCATACCGGCGACGGGATCATGGCGTCGTTCATCTCGGCGGCCGCGGCGGTCCGCTGCGCCTGCAGCATCCAGAGCGCTTTGGCCGAGCACCGCGAAAAAAATCCCGACGTGCAGCTGCAATTACGAATCGGACTCGCCGCCGGGGAACCGGTCGAAAAGCGGAACGATTTGTTCGGATCGACCGTCCAACTCGCCGCGCGGCTCTGTGCGCACGCCGAGGTAGGCCAGGTGCTGGTGTCCAACGTCATCGCCGAACTGTGCGACGGCAAGGGATTTTCATTCGATGACAAGGGCCAGACCCAGTTGAAGGGTTTCAGCGAGCCAGTCCACGCCCGGGCTGCGCTGGTGACCTGTTAGGCTATTGCTCCCAGGGCGAAGATTCGAGCCGCGCTTCGGGGACCAGAGCACGCAATTTCGTCGCGAATGAGCGCAGGCAGACTTCGCTCGTGCCCAGCGGTCCCGGCACATAGCTCGGTGAGGCCATCCCCAATTGAACGCGCGTGATCAACTCGCTGTCTTCGGCGTTGACGCGGCGATTGATCCGCCAGTTCAAATAGCGCGCCGCCTTCATCTCGCGACGATCGTCGGGCAGCGCGTAGCTGACTTCGCGGATCACTGTTTCGGTGGCGCTGACCGGCAGGAATTGCATGAAGTCGACCTGGTCGGGGTAAATGTCGAACGCGACATTGGGGAACAGCTTGTAATAAAGCCATTTCTTACGGTGCGACGCCGGCAGATGCTCGGCCTCGGGCAAATACTTCTGATAGGCCCGCTCGGACGGATTGTCCGACGGGTCGTCGCGCAGGTCGCCCTCCATGCGGTCGACATGTTCGCGGGCCTCGATCGCATAGCTTCGACCGAACAGGCGCGTAAGCCCGGGATGGCCGATCGGGATATGCAGGCCGTCCGAATAATTGTCGGCGATGGTCTTCCAGTTGAGCTTGCGCGGGCGCAGCGTCAGCCGCCCGATCGCGCGCATTTCCTCAAACCGGTAGGGCGCGATCTCGGCTTCGTAGGGCACCATCATCTCGGCCACCGACGGAGCGCCGGGCTCCAATGTAACGAACCAGAACCCGCGCCATAGCTCGAGGCTCAGCGGGAACAGGCGGTGCGCGGCCGTGTCGAGCCCCGGATATTCGTTGCGATGCGGCACCCCGACCAGCCGACCGTCGCGGGCATAGCTCCACGCATGATAGGGGCAGGTCAGCACCTTGGCGCAGCCCGCCTCGCCATCGACCAGCCGCGACCCGCGATGGCGGCAGACGTTGGCGAAGGCACGCACCTGCCCATCGTCGCCGCGAATGGCGATCACCGATTCGCCCAAATACTCCAGCGTCCGCCAGTCGCCGTTTTCGGCCAAGTCGCTGTCATGGCAGACCACTTGCGGCGCCGCACGCAGAAATGCGCGCTTCTCGGCATCGAAGAAGCGCTCGTCATGGTATAGCCAGCCGGGAAGGCTGTTTCCGGCGAGTGGATCGGGGCCGGGGTCGATGCTGGTAAGACGGGTCGCCATCGCGCATTGACTTGCCATTTCGCGCCGCTTGCGGCAATGGGCGCCTCGCTGGGCGACGGGACTCGTTTCCGCCGCCTCGCGCTTTTTAGAACGACAGCCGGAGGGGCGCTCGCACTGGGCGGCGTCAACGATCGGCCAACATGGATGATAAGCATGCCGCTTTACGAGCATGTTTTCCTCGCGCGACAGGATCTGGCTCAAGCCCAGGTCGACGCGCTGGCGGAAAACGCCACCAAGATCCTCACCGACAACGGTGGGACGGTGGTCAAGACCGAAACATGGGGCCTGCGCGGCCTCGCTTACCGCATGGCGAAGAACCGCAAGGCGCACTACGTCCTGATGGACGTCGATGCCCCGCCGGCGGCGATCACCGAGCTGGAGCGCCAGACCAGGATCAACGAAGACGTCATCCGCTACATGACGATCCGCGTCGACGCCCACGAAACTGGCCCGTCGGCGATGATGCGCCGTTCGGATCGCGACCGCGAACGCGGCGGCGACCGTGGCGATCGTGGTGGCCGTCCCGGCGGCGACCGTGACCGTGGCGACCGTGGTGATCGTGGCGATCGCGCGCCGCGCTTCGCCCGCGAAGAAATGGGAGAGCTGTAATGGGTCGCCCCTTCTTCCGCCGTCGCAAGAGCTGCCCCTTCTCAGGGAAAGATGCGCCGATCATCGATTATAAGGACGTCCGCTTGCTTCAGGGCTTTGTCTCGGAACGTGGCAAGATCGTCCCGAGCCGCATTACTGCGGTATCCACCAAGAAGCAGCGCGAGCTGGCGAAGGCGATCAAGCGCGCCCGCCACATCGGCCTGCTTCCCTATGTCGTGAAGTAAGGAGCGCCCAAATGGATGTCATCCTGCTCGAACGCGTGGAAAAGCTCGGCGCGATCGGTGACGTGGTCACCGTCAAGAACGGCTTTGCCCGCAATTACCTGCTTCCGAACAAGAAAGCGCTTCGGGCCAACGAGTCCAACCGCAAATTGTTCGAGGCCAAACGCTCCGAGATCGAAACCGACAACGCCAACAAGCGGACCGAGGCCGAAGCGGCGTCGAAGGGTATTGAAGGCAAGACGGTCAAGTTGATCCGCCAGGCGTCGAACACCGGCCAGCTCTACGGATCGGTCAGCGCTCGCGACATCGTCGACGCGCTCGACACCGAAGGCGCCAAGGTCACCAAGAGCCAGGTCGTGCTCGACCGTCCGATCAAGGCGATCGGGCTCCACGAGGTGCGCATCGCGCTGCACCCCGAGGTGTCGGTCGCGATCAAGGTCAACGTCGCCCGCTCGCCCGAAGAGGCCGAGCTCCAGGCACAGGGCGTCGACATCATGGCGTCGATGTTCGAACGCGACAACGCCGGCTTCACCGAGGAATTCGATCCCAACGCCGAGCCGGGCGTGCTCGCGGTTGAAGCCGAAGTCGAAGTGGTCGAAGTCGAGGTCGAAGAAGCTGCGCCAGTTGAAGCTCCGGCCGAAACCGCCGAAGCCGAAGTCGCTGTTAGCGACGACGCTGCTGGCGTCGAAGCTGCTGCGGACGAGGACGAAGCCGACAAGGCTTAAGTCCACTCATCTGGGCTCAGGAAGAGGCCGCCGGGCGAATAGCTCGGCGGCTTTTTTCGTATCAGGCGGCGGTGCGCTCGAGGAACTTCGACTCGCGCTCGACCCATGGCGCGAAACTTTGCCGCGACAGGATCGCTTCGGTGTAGCGCGCCACTTTCGGATATTTGGCCGCGTCTATCGTGACGTTCAGGTGCCTCAAATTTGCGAACGGGCTGGCGACCGCGATATCGGCCAACGTCAGCCGGTCCTCAACCAAATAGCCGCTCGCCGGGATTTGGGTCTCCAAATAGGCCAGGAGTGGCGGCAATTCGTTGCACTCGGCGGCATCGGCAGCCGCGGCATCACCCTCGAGCTTCAGAAAACGCGGCGCGACGATGCGGTTGAAGAACATCTTCCCGCCGCACGCAAACAGGATCGTGTCGGCAAACTCATCGAACCAGATCGTCCGTCCGCGTGCTCTGGCCTCGGTCGGGATCAGGTTGGGCTCGGGATGCTTGGCTTCGAGATAATGGATGATCGCCGAGCTGTCGGCCAACCGGTAATCGCCGTCGCGGAACCCAGGCATCTTGCCGAACGGGCTCGCCGCGCGAAATTCCGGATCAGAATCGCCGGGCGATGTCGGTATGACCTCGACAGCGATGCCCTTCTCGGACGTGTAGGCGAGCACCTTGCGCACGAACGGCGACAGCGAAGACCCGTAGACAATCATGACCGCATTCCCCTGACTGAGGTTCGGCCCGCATCTAGCACGCGCGGCTCGGCGGAGGAACGCCGTCAGCGCATGCGATAGTGGTTGGCGATGCGGTCGAGCGCGATCAGCAGCACCAATTTGCCCGCGCGCGCCGGCCAGCCGAGTGCGGTTTCCGCCTGGCGCATGCCGTCGCCCGAGCAAACCACGCGCCACAAGATGTCGCTGAGGCCCGGCCCGGCTTCGTCGATCGCGGCATGGAAGCGGCGACGGGCGTCGATTTGGCTTCCGGTCGGGTCGTAGGAAGGAGCCGATCCGCTGCGCCCGCGCGCCACCGGGGCGGCGTCCCAGGTCATCGTCACCTTGGGCGCAAGCTGTGCGCGCTCATAGTCGGTCCGGAGCCGCTCTCCCGCATCATATTGGCGCTTGCTCAGCAGCCCACGCGCTTTGAGCCAGCCCAGCGGCGATTCAGCCCGATTGACCGTTACCGACCTCGCCGGCCGTCGGCCCGTTTTCTTGTCCATCGGCGCATCGAGTGCCCGTTCCTCCAACAACCGCCCCTGCCTGATCCCCGCCATTGCTCTCTCCTTCGCCCGAGTCGCGGAGGACTTGCCACAACGGCAAATATGTAGGACAGTATAAAAACCATTTGGGTTAGTGGCTGCTCGGAGACAGGCCGATGATCACCCGCATTCGCGAAGTGCGCCGCGCGCGCAAGATGACGCTCGACGAGGTCGCCAAGGCGTGCGTTCCGCAGACCACGCCGCAAACCATCGGCCGGCTCGAAACCGGAACGCGAACGGTTTCGGTCGGATGGCTCAACCGCATCGCCGCGGCACTGGGTGTCGAGGCATCCGATCTCGTCGACCACCCGACCCGCGCTGAATTGCCGGTGGTTGCGATCCTCGGCGCCAACGGAGCGGTCGCCCCCAAGCGCGCCGCTCTCGTCGTTCCGCCCAAAAGCGGCTCGGGCCAGGTCGCGGTGACCGTCTCGTCCAGCCTCGGCGATTATCGCGCCGGCGACGAAATCTGGTGCGACCGCATCGGCCCCGAGGAGTTCGCCCACGCCCTTAACCGCGACGTGCTCGTCCCCCGCCCCGCCGGTCGCTTCCTGTTCGGCCGCCTGATCGGCCGCGAGGATGGCAAGCTCCACCTGCTCCCGCCCGGCTCCGGCGCCCGCCAAAGCGTCGTCGCCGACCCGCCCTGGGCGGCGATCGCGGTCAGGCTGGTGCGGGCGCTGTAGGGATCATTGCAGAGAGGGACACGCCATGACCCGTCTTCGCAAGCCATCCCTGTTTGTGGTCGCAGCCTTGGCCGCAGGGACCGCCTCCGCGGCTGACTTGCTGCCTCTGAAGCACGGAATCTACGTTCCGGCCGGAAGGCCTTGCAGAGGCGCGTCCAATGCCGAAATGGT
>DATHFE010000187.1:0-3200 GCA_035318245.1 Sphingomicrobium sp.
GCTGGTTACGCCGACGCTGGCCGGATGGTC
This sequence comes from Sphingomicrobium sp., assembly GCA_035318245.1. Classification (GTDB taxonomy): domain Bacteria; phylum Pseudomonadota; class Alphaproteobacteria; order Sphingomonadales; family Sphingomonadaceae; genus Sphingomicrobium. Next base: position 31 of record DATHFE010000187.1, read on the forward strand.
GAGCACCTCGGGCGGCAGCAGGTCGACCTCGATGCGCCCGACCCGGTCGCCGGGCGCGAGGATGATCGTGCGCTCGATGATATTGCGCAACTGGCGGACGTTGCCCGGCCAGTCGTGCGCCTGAAGCGCGGCCAACGCTTCATCGGATAGGGTCGGCGCCGACATCCGCCGCTCGGCCGCAAACCGTGCGAGGAAATGGGTTACCAGCTCGGGAATGTCCTCGCGCCGCTCGCGCAGCGGTGGAATCCGCACCGGGACGACGTTGAGGCGATAGAATAAATCCTCGCGGAAGCGACCCTCGGCAATCTCGTCGGCCAAATTGCGCGAAGTGGCCGAAAGCACGCGCACGTCAACCTTGACCGGGCGCTGACCGCCGACCCGCGTATAACTCTGGTCGGTCAGCACGCGCAGGATCTTGCCCTGGGTGGTGAGCGGCATGTCGGCGATTTCATCGAGGAACAGCGTTCCGCCATGGGCCTGTTCGAGCAGACCCGGGCGAGCGACGCCCTCGGTCTCGCTGCCGAACAATTCCTCTTCGACCCGCTCGGGCGCCATCCGCGCCGCCGAAACGACAATGAAGGGCGCGGCCGCGCGCAAGCTCCATTGGTGGATGGTGCGAGCCGCGACCTCCTTGCCGACGCCCGCTGGCCCGGTGATCAGGACGCGGCTTCCGGTCGGCGCAACCCGCTTCAGCGTCGCGCGCACCGTGTTGATCGCCACCGAAACGCCGTTGAGACTGTCATCCTGCCCGACCTGCTGGCGCAAATTGGCATTTTCGCGCTTTAGCCGGTCGGTTTCGGTTGCCCGGTCCACCAGATGGAGCAAGCGGCTCGCCTCGAACGGTTTCTCGATAAAATCGACCGCGCCTTCGCGGATCGCGGCGACCGCGGTGTCGAGGTTGCCGTGGCCTGAGATCATCAGGATCGGCAGGGTCGGGTCGCGCCGCTTAATCTGCTCAAGCAACTGCAGACCATCGAGCTTGGATCCCTGCAGCCAGACATCGAGCAGCACCAGCGACGGCCGCCGTTCCTCGATTGCGTCGAGCGCCCCCGTGCTGTCGGCAGCCGTGCGCACCGCATAGCCTTCGTCTTCGAGCACGCCCGAAACCAGCTCGCGGATATCCGCCTCATCGTCGACGACCAGCACTTCAAGCGCCATCAGCTCTGTTCCTCGCTGTCTTCATCGGTTGAACGATCTTCCGCCGGCGGTTCGTCCGTCGCCAAAGCAGCAAGCCGCTCGGCATCGAACGCGATGCGGACGTGAGTGCCCCCACCCGGCCGGTCGAGAAAGGCGATCTCGCCCATATGTTCCTCGACGATCTTCTTGACGATCGCGAGACCCAGCCCGGTCCCCCTGACCCGTGTTGTCATGTAGGGCTCGGTCAGGCGTTCGCGGTCCTCGGGAAGGCCGATGCCGGTGTCGGTAACCTCGATTACCAACTGATCGTCCTTGCGGCAGATCTTGAGGTCGACCCGGTCGCCGTCGGGACTCACCTCACCGCGACTGCGCCTGGCCTCGATCGCCTCGACCGCATTCTTGACGACATTGGTCAGCGCCTGGCCGAGCTGGCGGCGGTCGCAGACCATGCGGATCTCTTCCATTCGCGGGTCGATCGAGAAGGCCACGCCGGGGTGCGCCACCTCGTGGAGGAACAAGGCCGCGCGGGCGATATCGTGGATATTCTCGTCGCGAAACACCGGTTTGGGCATGCGCGCGAAGTCGGAGAATTCGTCGACCATTTTGCGCAGGTCCCCGACCTGGCGGACGATCGTCCCGGTCAGCCTCTCGAACGTCTCGGGGTCGGACGCGATCTCCTTGCCGTAGCGCCGCTGCAGCCGCTCGGCGGCTAGCTGAATCGGGGTCAGCGGATTCTTGATTTCGTGGGCGATGCGCCGCGCGATGTCGGACCAGGCGGCGCGCCGCTGGTCGGTCAATTGGTCGGTGATGTCATCGAACGTGAGCACGCTGCCGTCCTGGTAACGAACGCGCTTGACCGCCAGCGTCCGCTGGCCGGTGCCGACCCGCACCAGCACATCGGCCTCGCGCTGCTCGCCCGACATGAATTCATCGAGGTCGGCCGACAGGCTGGCCAACGCCTTGCCTTCGAGCCTTCCCTCGCCCTGATGGAGCAAGGCCTCAGCCGAGCGGTTGGTCAGCAGGATATGCTTCTCTTCGTCGAGCGCGATGACCCCGGCGGTAACGCTGGAAAGCACCGCCTCGATGAACGCCCGGCGGGTATCGAGCTGGCTGTTGGCCGCCATCAGCGCGCCGGTCTGTTCCTGCAACCGGCCGGTCATCCGATTGAACGCCGAAGCCAATGTCGCGATCTCGTCGCCCGTCGAGGCGACCGGGACGCGGGTCGAAAAATCCCCTTCCTCGACCCGGCCCGCGGCAGTCACCAATTGGCCGACCGGGCGCACCAGGCGATCCGCGATGGCCAGCGCGATGAAAATCGCCAGGCCAACGATAACCAATGCGCCGGCCAGCAGCGCACCATTGAACCTCAGCTGGTTGGTCCGCGATCGCGCTAGCAGGGCGCGGTAATCGCTTAACACGTCGCCGGCGCGGCTGATTTGCTCGCGGAACTGGGGATCGAAGACTCTCGCCGAATAGATATAATTGCCCTTGCCGACATTGAGCGGGGCAAGCGCCCCGACCCGGTCCGACGAATTGATCGACACGCTCGCTTTGCCCTTCAAATCCGTGATCGCTTTGGGCGTGACGATTCGCTCGAACGGCCGGTCATAGGGATTGACCACCGCCTGGGTACGGATCTGATTGTCCGGCCCGACATTGATGATCGCCGCTTCGGACAGGTTGCGGACATAGACCTGGCGCGCGAACGCCTCGGCAAAACGCGGATCGTCGATCGAAACCTCGCGCAGATAGCCGGCGACATCGCCCGCCATTGTCACGGTTTCGTTGGAAACGCGCTGAACCTCTTGATCGTACGTGCTTCTTGCCAGCGAGACGGTGTTCTCGAGCATTCCCCTCGCCCGGTCCGAGAACCAGAATTCGAGGCCGCTCTGGAACAATAGGGACGCGAAGATGGCGACCAGCACGGTCGGCACCGCGGCGATCACCGAAAATAAGGCGACCAGCCTCGTGTGCAGGCGCCCGCTGCCGAGCCCGCCGCGCGCCGCGCGCGCCTTGGCGACCTTGCGCGAAAA
>DATHFE010000188.1:0-8366 GCA_035318245.1 Sphingomicrobium sp.
GGTACCAATTGGGCCATGCGCTCGTCGGTGCCCTTGAGGGCGAGCCGGAGCGGCTGGCCGGGGTCGACCGCCGGGGTCACGCCGATCAACGCGGCGACCTGGTCCGACGCCTTGGCCGGCTTGGCGAGCAGTATCCATTGCTGGATCCGGGCGTCGAGCTGGTCGGCGGGAACGTCCTGCGACGCGACCATGCGCGCCGCGTCCCAATTGCCGGCAAAAGCATAAGCGAGCGCGAGATTCTGGCGGACGCGGCTGTCGGCGCCGGGTTGGCGGGCGGCGGGCTCGAGCATCTCGATCGCCTGGTTCGGCTGGCCGGCAAGGGCGAGCGCGAGGCCATGGTCCGAAGTGTCGAGGGCGCCGCGGGCAGCGTCGAGCAAGGCGAGCGCCTTGTCATTCTTGCCCTGGGCGATTTCGACCAAGGCGAGCTTCAGCACGATCGCCGGCTGGCCCGAAAGCAAGGCCAGGGAATCGCGGTAGGCCGATTCGGCCGAAGCGAAGCGCCCGCTGGTGAAATAGATGTTGCCGAGCAAGGCACGGAAGCCGGCATCGTTGGGGCTGGCTTCAACCGCGCGCTCGGCGAGCGAAATTGCGGTAGCGTTGTCGCCGGCGACCAATGCCGCCGAGGCACGGGTGGCGAGACCGATGTTGGAAGTGTCGACCTTGCCGCCGAAGATCGAGGCGCTCTTGGCGCGGTTCGAACCCGGGCTGGCGCAGCCTGCGAGGACGCCGATCATCGCGATTGCAGATACTGCAGTTCCAAAGCGAAGCGGCTTGGTCATGATCATCCCTTTCGGTTGGCCCTTGAGCCAGCATTGGGTGCGCGCTCGGCCATCCCGTCGAGTTCGGGCATTGCGCCAAGCAATTCATCAAGAGCGTCGGTCACCAGCATCTGCGCCGAGCGGCCGGTGACGGCGCACGCCAGGCGGAGTTTCAAATGGCGTGCCGGGTCGAGCCGAAGCGTGAAGGCCGCTTTGCCCTTGGTTCCAGGCGCAGCACGCGGCGCCGGAACGCGGCGCGGCTGGACGGCGCGCGGCGGCAGAGCGACGACCTCGGCAACCTGCGGAGGCAGATCGTCCTGGTCGAAGTCGACGAGCTCGGCGGTTTCATCCTGCTCTTCGTCTTCGTCTTCATCGTCGGTGTACGCGTCGGCATCGGCCAGGCGGCCGGCGATTTCGGCCTGCTGGTCGTGAACGGGCGACGGCACCGGGGTCTGCGACGGGGTCAGCGCGGCGACCGGGTTGCGCAAGGGCTGCTCGGGAAGCTCGTCGCCAAAGGCGTCATGCTCGTCGTCGCGGACCGGCGAGAGGGCCGGCTTGGGCGGTTCGAAGCCCATGTCGTCCCAGCCGAGGTCATCGAGGTTGCCGCCGATCTGGCTGAAGCCCTGGGGCTTCATTGCCGGGCGCGCGGCGCCCTTGCGGGCCAGGAGACCCGAAGAGAGCGATGCGAAAGCCTTGGGTTCGCTTTTCATTGTCGCGATCCCTTACTGGCCGACCATCCGGCGGCCGAAGCCCCCGGCTGGACGCGGCGAAGCGGCGGGTGCTGCACCCGGAGCGGCGAACACCGTCCGGCGGAAATTCTTTTCGAGACGGTCCGAAATATAATCCCACAGTTCGACAACTTCGCGCGCCGAGCGGCCGTTGGGATCGATCTCCATGACCGTGCGCCCGTCGATCATCGACGCAGCGAAATCGGTGCGGTGATGGAGGGTAACCGGGGCCACCGTGCCGTGCTGCGACAGCGCAACCGCGGCTTCATAGGTGATCTTGGCCTTGGGCGTCGCCCCGTTGACGACGAACAGCAAGGGCTTGCCAGCGCGGTCGCACAGATCGACCGTGGCGCCAACGGCCCGCAGATCGTGCGGGCTCGGACGGGTTGGAATGACGATCAGCTCGGCGACCTGGATGACGCTCTGTATCGCCATGGTGATCGCCGGCGGGGTGTCGATCACCGCCAGTCGGAAACCCTGCTGGCGAAGAACTTCAAGGTCGGCCGAAAGCCGCGCCACCGTGGTCTGGGCGAACGCGGGCATATCTGCCTCGCGCTCGTTCCACCAATCGGCGAGCGAACCTTGCGGATCGATATCGATAAGGCAGACCGGGCCTGCGCCCGCGAGCTGCGCTTGCACCGCGAGGTGACCGGACAGGGTCGTCTTGCCCGATCCGCCCTTCTGCGATGCCATAGCCAGAACGCGCATTCTCTTCCCCTCGCCCGTGTCGCGGTACGTGGAGATGAAGTGACACCCCGCACCCTAAAATCTGGTTAACATCGCTACGACCTTGTTGCCGGGGCTTCAGCATCGCTAGGGTATGACCCAAGGGGATTGTTGCGGAGGCTGCACACCTAATGCGAAAAATATCTCCGTTTACGATGTTGCTCGCGGCGTTGGTGTTCGCTGCGCCTGCCATGGCCGCCGATCCCACGGTCAAGGCGGGAGTCGAAGCGTGGCAGCGTGGCGACCATGCCGCAGCCATCGCGATCTGGCAGCCTCTCGCGGGGAAGAACGATGCCGACGCGCTGTTCAACCTCGGCCAGGCCTACAAGCTCGGGATCGGCGTCAGTCTCGATCTCCCCCGAGCTCAGGAATTATTGGAGCGCGCGGCACGGCTCGGCCATCTCGACGCCCAAACCAGCCTTGGCTTGCTGCTGTTCCAGAACGGCAACCGCATCGCAGCAATGCGCTGGCTCAAATCGGCGGCCGAACGCGGCGAACCGCGGGCTTTGCTGGTGTATGGCACTGCTTTGTTCAACGGCGACGGGGTCGAGCGCGATCCGGTCAAGGCCTATGCCTATGTCAGCCGCGCCGCGGCGCAGGGCCTTGCGCCCGCCAAGGAAACGCTTGCCCAGATGGATGAATTGATCCCCGTCGAGGACCGCCAGAAGGGCGTCGCTTTGGCGATGGCGGCGGCAAAGACGCCCACACCGAAAATGGCCAAGAAAGCCCCACCGCCCAAATCCGTATTCCTACCTAAGACAAAGGTCGTGGTTGCTGCCCCCAAACCCATGGTCGTCTCGCCGAGTTCTGGCGGATGGCGGATCCAGCTGGGCGCGTTCGGCCAACGCGCTTCGGCGGAAGCACTGTTCCGCAAGCTGTCGTCCGACGCTCCGCTGGCCGGCAAACAATCCTATCTCATCCCGGTGGGAGCGGTCACCCGTCTCCAGGCCGGGCCGTTCGAGAGTCGCGCAGCCGCGGCGGCTGCCTGCACCCAACTCAGCGGGCGCGGCCAGGCCTGCTTCCCGGTTGCCGGGCGCTAAACCACCCATTCCGAGCGCGATATGCCCTGCACCCACAGCAACGCGTCGAGCCCATTATGGTCGAGCCGTGCGTCGGCTAGGGCGGCCAAAACAGGCTTGGCGTGATAAGCCACGCCCAACCCGGCCGCCTCGATCATTGGCCGATCATTGGCCCCGTCGCCGACCGCCAACACCGCTGCTGAGGAAATCCCGAGCTCCGCGCGCGTTTCTTCAAGTGCCTGCCTTTTAGTTTGGGCGTCGACAATCGGACCGTCGACGCTTCCGTTGAGCTTGCCACCGCTGGAGCCAAAGCGGTTGGCCACCACCCGCTCGAAGCCGAGCATTTCGGCTACCGGCTTAGCGAAAGCCGTGAACCCCCCGGACACCAACAGAGTGATCGCACCGCGCCCGCGCATCGTGCGGACCAGGGTCTCGGCGCCGGGATTAGGCCGCACCCGTTCGTCCAGGCAGCGCGCGATAACGGCTTCATCGAGTCCCTTGAGCAACGCGACCCGTTCCTTGAGCGACGCGGCAAAATTGAGATCGCCGCGCATCGCCCGCTCGGTGATCGCGGCGACGTCAGCCTTGATCCCGGCATAATCGGCGAGCTCATCGAGGCATTCCTGCCCGATCATGGTCGAGTCCATGTCGGCCACGAGCAACGCCTTTGGGCGCTCGGCGGCGGGTTGGACGATGATGTCGACCCCCTCGATCGCGCCCAACGCTGAGCGAATCTGGAACAATTGGATCGGCGATGCACGGCACTCGATGTCCGCCGCGCTGCCCTCGTCGACCCAGCGCCATTCGTTGGCCGAGATGTTGGCGTCGCCGAGCACGTCGCTCGCCTGATATATGGCATCCCGCGTCAGCCGATCGGCTGCTATCAGAGTGACGATGATCAATGCCTTGCCTCCGGTCGCGCTTGTCGCCGGTCCGACCGCCAGCGGCAAGTCGGCGCTGGCGCTCGCCTTGGCCAAACGCAGCGGCGGAGTCATCGTCAACGCCGACGCGTCGCAAATCTACCGCGATTTGGACGTGCTAACCGCCCGGCCGAGCGCGGTGGAAATGGCCGAGGCCGAGCACCGACTTTTTGGCACACGCGACGGCGCCGAGCCCTGTTCGGCGGCGGACTATGCGGCGCTGGCCAGAGATGCAGTCGCCGATATCCACGCGTCTGGCCGGCTGCCGATCCTGGTCGGCGGGACCGGCCTTTACATTCGGTCACTGCTCGATGGGATCGCGCCGGTGCCGCCGATCGATCCGGCCATCCGCCGCAAGGTGCGCGAGGCAAACGTGGGCGACAATCGCGCGGCATTGCTCAAGGCCGATCCCGATGCGGCGGCGCGGCTCAACCCCGGCGACACAACGCGAATGGCACGGGCACTGGAAGTCGCGCTGTCGACCGGGCGGACGTTGGCCGAATGGCAGGACCGGCGCGAGGGCGGGATCGGCAGGGCAGTCATGCTCAGCCCGTTGATTCTGTTGCCGCCGCGCGACTGGCTCAACCGGCGCTGCGATGAGCGGTTCGCGGCGATGCTTGAGGGCGCGGTGGCCGAGGTCGAGGCGTTGCTGGCGCGCGGGCTCGATCCCGACCTTCCGGTGATGCGCGCGATTGGCGTGCGCGAGATCGCTGCGATGTTCCGCGGCGAGATGACCCGCGGCCAGGCTCTTGTCGCGGGCCAGTTGGCGACCCGGCAATACGCCAAGCGGCAATATACCTGGTTCGCGCACCAACCGCCGCTCGATTGGCCGCGCTTCCACGAGCCGCTTGAGGAGGCCGCTCTCGACGCGGCGCTGGCCCTGTTCGACGGCGCGGAGTAGCGAGACGCCATGGATTTGCTGCGCGACGCCGACATCGACCCTGCCCCGCTCGCCGGCAAGCGCGTCGCGATCATCGGCTTCGGCAATCAGGGCCGCGCGCAGGCCCTCAATCTGAAGGACAGCGGAGTCGATGTGGTCGTTGGGCTCCGGCCCGGCTCCGGCAGCGCCGCCGAAGTCGAGAGCGCCGGGATCGCACATTTGCCGCCGGCCGAAGCGGCTGCGGATGCCGACCTCACCGTGCTTCTCGCGCCCGATGAAACACTGGACGAAATTTACGCTGAGCTGGAGCCGCATATCCGCCAAGGAGCGGCGCTGGGATTCAGCCACGGGCTGGCGATCCGGTTCGGGCTGATCGAACCGCGCGCCGACCTCGACGTGATCATGGTCGCGCCCAAGGGGCCCGGCACCGCGCTGCGCTCCTTATATCAAGAAGGCCGCGGAATGGTCGCGCTGTGGGCCGTCGCCCAGGACGCCAGTGGCTCCGCGCGCGAATTGGCGCTGGCCTATGGCGCGGCGATCGGCTGCGCCCGCGCCGGCCTCATTGCCTCCTCCTTCGCCGAGGAATGCGAGGCCGATCTGTTCAACGAAGCGGCGGTGGTTTGGGGCGCGGTCCCCGAAATCCTCATCGCCGGATTCGACACTTTGGTCGCCGGCGGGATTTCGCCCGAGGTCGCCTATATGGAATGCGTCGGTGAGCTGAAGCTGATCGCCGAGCTCATTGAAGCGCGCGGCATCGCCGGAATGCGCGAAGCGATTTCCAATACAGCGGAACTCGGTGCAACCCTCGGCGGGCCGCGGGTCGTCGACGATTCGGTGCGGAAGCGGATGACCGAAATCCTGGACTCCATCCGCCGCGGCGACTTCGCCTGGCAACTCGCCCAGGAATATCGCGAAGATTATCCGCGGCTGCGGGCCGCGCGGCAGAAGGCCAAGAATCTGAAGGTCGAGCAGGCGGGCGCGGCGATTGCGGCGCTCGGCGCTCCTAAGGCCTAGCCGATGACCTCGGCGGCTTCGACCTCGCGGTCGCCGACCAGCGCCTTTTCGACATAAGCGCGCTGCAATTTGCGGTGCGCCGCCGCGGCCTCCGGGTCGGATGCGGCGATCGCGCGCTCGGCCTCTTCGGCCGCCCTGCGGGCGAAATAGAAACGATCGTGCTGGCTCATAACTGCCTCCCCAGCTTCGAAGCTCGCCTTTAGCAGAACACAGCCGCTTTGTCGCGCCTCAGGGATTAACGCCGCCCGAATAATTTCTCGATATCGGCGTGGGCGAGCTTGACCCAGGTCGGGCGGCCATGATTGCACTGGCCCGAGCGTGGCGTGACCTCCATTTCACGCAACAGCGCATTCATTTCGGCGACCGACAGGATTCGCCCAGCGCGAACCGATCCATGGCAGGCGATGGTCGCGGCAACATGATCGAGGCGATCCTTCAGGGCCAAAGCGGTGCCCAGCTCCGTCAATTCGGCGGCGAGATCGGCGAGCAATGGCGCGACCTCGGTGTTGCCGAGCGGCGCGGGCGTTGCGCGAACCAGCATTGCGGTCGGCCCGAAGCGCTCGATTTCGAGCCCGAGGCCGGCAAGCTCGTCCGCCGCGCCTTCGAGCCGGTCGCAATCCACCTCGTCCAATTCGACCACTTCGGCGATCAGCAGGGCTTGGGTGGCGACGCCATCGCCCTGCCCCGCCTTCATCCGTTCCAGCACCAGCCTTTCGTGCGCGGCATGCTGGTCGACGATCACCAGGCCGTCCTCCGCCTCGGCGACGATGTAGGTCGCCGCGACTTGCCCGCGCGCGACGCCGAGCGGGTAGGTCGGTACCGGCGCTGTGGCGGCTTCGGCGCGGGCTTGGGGTTGATACGAACTGAAGGCCAACTTTTCCTCAGTCACCCCCGCGAAGGCGGGGGTCCCGCTGCCTCGCTGCGGTGGGAAGAATGTAGAAGCGGGATCCCCGCTTCCGCGGGGATGACTTGGATGGGTGAGATCGGACGTCCACGCCACCGGCTGCGCGAACTGAGTCCGCGCGGCGCTGCGGTGACCGGCTTCGTCGAGTGCATTGCGCAGGCCGCCGATGATCAGCCCGCGCACCGCCGACGGATCGCGAAAGCGGACCTCGGTCTTGGCCGGATGGACGTTGATATCGACCTCCTCGCCCGGCACCTCGAGGAACAGGGCCGCGACGGGGTGACGGTCGCGCGGGAGCAGGTCGCGATAGGCGGCGCGCAACGCCCCGACGAGCAGCCGGTCCTTCACCGGGCGGCGATTGACGAACAGATATTGATGGTCGGCCATGCCGCGATTGAAAGTCGGCAGCGAAGCGACACCGGTCAGGCGGAGGCCGTCGCGTATGAGGTCGATGCCGATGCCGTGCTGGGCCAGCTGGGCATCGAGCAACGCCGCGACCCGCGAGGGCGCGTCGGACGGCTGGACCGTCAGCACTCGCCGCCCGTCATGGTCGAATGTGAAGGCGACATCGGGCCGCGCCATCGCCAGGCGGCGAACTACGTCGAGACAGGCGGCATATTCGGCGCGCGGACTGCGCAGGAATTTGCGGCGCACTGGAACTTTGTCGAACAGCCCTTCGACCCGCACGCGGGTGCCTGGCGGACAGGCCGCCGGCCCCTCGCCCGCTGCAGCGCCATGGTCGACCGCGACCCGCCAGCCCTCTCCATCGCCGACACGGCTGTCGATCGTTAGCCGGGCGACACTGGCGATCGACGGCAGCGCCTCGCCGCGAAAGCCGAAGCTGACCACCGATTCGATCCGGTCGTCGGGAAGTTTCGAGGTCGCGTGACGCTGGAGTGCGAGATGCATCTCGCCCGGCGCCATTCCCGACCCATCGTCACTGACTTCGACGAGGTCGAGTCCCCCCGCCGAAAGCCTCACCGCGACACTGCCGGCGCCGGCATCCAGCGCGTTTTCAAGCAGTTCTTTCAGGGCGCTCGCCGGCCGTTCGACGACCTCGCCGGCGGCAATGCGATTAACCAATTCGGAAGGGAGCAGTCTTATTGACATGTTAAGGGTCCTAGCCCAATCGATGGTGTCCCGCGAAGCGCTGATTTTCCCCGGAATTTAAGTTGTTTTCACGGGCTGGGGTTTAATCATTCGTGAATCGGCAGTTGGCAAGCCAACCAGCCCAGCCACGGACAATTTGAGAGATACAAGACGAATGTTCTGGGCTCGCTGGTTCAAATGGATGTCGCACGACATGGCGATCGATCTTGGGACGGCCAATACGTTGGTCTACGTCCGCGGCCGCGGCATCGTCCTCAACGAGCCGTCGGTGGTCGCGATCGAGACGATCAATGGCGTCAAGCGCGTC
>DATHFE010000189.1:0-40977 GCA_035318245.1 Sphingomicrobium sp.
TCGCCATCGAAGTCATGGGCGGTGGCGGTCAGGGTGATTAGGCTATCAGCCGACAGCGTGACGCTGTCGTTCGGGTCCGCCGAGTTGGGGTGCGAAAGCGCCCGGATCTGGTCGAGCGTGACGTCGCCGGCAGCGTTGACACTGACGGTGAACGCCAGAGCGCCGGCAGCATTGCCGACATGGCCTTCGACGACCGCGCCGTTCAAGACCAGCACGATCGACGAGCCTGTGGCGACGTCGACAAGGCCGCTGCTCACGCCGGGCGAGCTGATGCCGAGCGCATAAGTAATCGAGCCCGAAGCTGCGGGGCCGTCGGCGCCGAAGCTCGCGCCGAAGTTCGCGGCGAAGCTGGCGGTCGCGTTCGCGGCCAGGTTCGTCTCGTCAACGGTGAGCGACGGTTCGCCGCGGTCGGCGAGGCCGATCGTGGGACCATCGTCCACGAAGTGGAGGTTGGCGCCGATGCCAACGCTCGCCGAGCCTGTGACCGAATCCCCGTCCTTGTCGATAACCGTCTCGCTGCGCGTCAGCGTGATCGAGCCGTCAGCCAGGCTGATGCTGTGATCGGTGAACGGAGCCCCACCCGGCGTCGGATCGGCGTTGGTGTGATCGATTTGGCTGAACTGGGTCAGCGTGACGACACCGGTGCCGCTGACGCCAACAGAGAACACAGTGTTCGCCGCATTGATCCCGCCCGAGGTAACCGCAGTCGAGCCGATGATGACTCCGCCGACGTTGTAGAGGTTGATGGCAACGCCGCCTTGGGTCAGGCTTGAGGCGCCGCCCGTGGTGCTCAGCGCATAGCCGCTGGTCGTGCCGCTGCCTGCGCCATCGGCGCCTGGGGACACGCTGCTGCCGCTGAACACGCCGCCGAAGTTGGCCGACGTGCTGACGGCCTCGCTCGCTGCGCCAATGGTCGCCGCGTCGTGCGTCGTCAGGCTGACTTCGGCGTCCGAACCCGCCGTCACAGTGACGGTCGGCGTGTCGTCGTCGACATTGATCGTCAACGTGCCGGCGGCGATGTCGCCGTCCGAGTCGGTGACAGTGTAGCCGACGTTGAAGATGGCGTTATTCTCGTCGTTGCCGCCCGGTGTGTGCCGGATGGCGGCCAACTGGGTGACCGTGAAGTCGCCGTCAGTGACGTCAATGGTGATCGTCAGAACCGTGACCGTATTTCCGTCCTGCACCTGCTGGACGAGGATCGAGCCGTTCGGCCCGTCGATGTAGCTAAAGCCCGCGGGAGCGCCGCTGTTCAACAGGTCCCAGGTAAGCGCGCCGTCTCCGCCCGAACCGGGAAGAATGCCGCTCGCGGTCGATCCGCCCGGATCGTCGTTGGGGCCGCCGGCGTTGCCGCCCGGCTGAGCATCGTCATCGAGCTGGACGGAGGCCAGGCCGGCTAATGGCGCCTCGTCCTCTCTGATGAACTGGCCGATCTCTTCAACATCTGGCGGTGTAAAGTGGAGCTCGGTCGGTGGAATCAGGTCGCCGAGCGGAACGCCCGGATCCAGCGGACCCACCGGGACTTCGAAATTGCCGCCGCTGCTCTGGGGCGGGCCGGCAGCCGGCTGCGGCTCCGAATCGATCAAAAGCGCCGCAAGGTTGGTCGAAGGAACTTCGACCGTGCCGAGGACGAGCTGCGGCACGAACACCGCACCGTCGACGATGACCATCTGCGAACCGTCGGGCATGTCGATGACGAGATTTCGGCCGACGACATGGATGTCCGAAAGCTCGACGCCAGCCGGAAGCGTGACGACGCCATTGGGACCCGGAACGACCTGGACCGCATTGGCCTGGATGACCGTCGGCGTCTTGCCGATGTTGATCGTCAGCGTCGCTACGTCGGTCGCGCCATCGCTCGCCGAGAGCGTATAATTGAATACGTCCGACACGCCGTTCGGCGTGCCATGGTTGCGTACATAGCTGTAATCGCCCTGGGCATCCATTGTCAGGACACCGTACTGGCCCGCGATCTGCAGATGGCCGCCGGAGAAGGTGGTGTCTGTTCCACCGGCCCCCTGAATTGCCGTGATGGATGCATGGCCTGACGCGATCGAATCTGCGCCCGCCGATCCGCTAACCGTGCCGGCGCCAGTGATCGCATTCCCGGTTGCCGGGCCAAATTTCCCGGCAAGGATGACGTCCGCGTCGTTGTGCGCGCTCAAAGTGGATGACTGAGCAGCCTCATTGGCGCTGAAGTCCGTCCCGGAAGCATCTTCGTATCGCATAACCCACCCTCTAGCTGCAGATGCCACGGACCAGCCGCGTCACTGTCTTTCGCGTGGGGAACCCTCCGGCTAACCTCGTCCCGATTTAATCGTTGAGGTTAACCTATTGGAATTGGTCCCCGCGCATCCACAGCAAAAAGACACGGACTCAACGGGTTTGGCAAGGTCTCTTGGTTAAGGGATGCGATTCTGGCCGCGTTGGCACTATCGCTCATAAAGAATAAAATGGTTAACATCTAGGCGTCGACCAAGTATAAACTGAGAGTTTCACTCCGATAATGTTACAAATACTGGGCTACTTCTCGCATTTACTATCAAAAGCTGCGTGGGGTGCTATGCAATAGATTCGGGATTTTGTTGATTTGATATTCATCGTCGATTTCATAATCTAGGTTTATAAAAGGTTAACGCAATCTGTTGGCATGATTCAACGCCAAGCTTTCACGCGAGATCGCTTGCCGGGACCCTGTGGAAAAATTTGTGGAGCGACGTCTCAAATCGGGACTGTAGCGACGGATTCCGGATCGCCGATTTGCGACTCGCGGCGCGACTCGGACGGACAAGCCCTGTGATGTCCGCCGCTTGTCGGGTCCGCCGGCCGCCGTATAGGGTTGGGCGATGACCAACGCTCCTCCAACCGCTTCCGGTCGTTGGTCGCCGCGCCTTATCGAGGCTGCGCTGGCGCTTCATGAGAATCGGCTCGACGTGGCCGAACGGCTGCTCAAGGCATACCTCAAGGACGATCCGTTCGACGCCAGGGCGATCCGCATGCTCGCCGAGCTGGCCGGACGCATTGGCCGCATGAACGATGCCGAGACATTGCTCCGCCGCGCCGTCGAGATCGCGCCAGGATTCACTGCCGCACGCGCCAATCTCGCGTTGGTGATCAGCAGGCTAGGCCGTCCGGCCGAGGCGCTTGCGCTGCTCGACGACGTCTTCGCCGCTGAGCCCCACGAGATCGGCCACACGAATCTCAAGGCCGCGACGTTGGGCAGGCTGGGCGATTTTGATGAAGCCATCCGCCTTTACGAGAGCGTGATCGCCAAGGCACCGCGCCAGCCTCGGCTGTGGCTCAGCTACGGCCATATGCTCAAGACAGTCGGCCGCCAGGCGGACGGCGTTGCCGCCTACCGCCAAGCGATCACGCTCAGGCCGGCGCTCGGCGAAGCCTGGTGGAGCCTGGCCAATTTGAAGACGGTGCGCTTCGACGAATCGGACATTGCGGCGATGCGTTCAGCTTTGGATGAGCCCGGGATCAGCGATGAGGATCGCTTCCATCTCGATTTCGCGCTGGGCAAGGCAATGCACGATACCGGCGACGCCGAGTCCGCATTTGCTCACTACGCCGCTGGCAATGCGCTTCGACAGAAGAGCCAGCCATACCGCGCGACGGAATTCACCCGCATTGTCGATCGCAGCATCGCCGCGTTCACAGCGGAGACTTTCAAAGATCGCCCGGACGGCGCGGAGCAGCGCGATCCGATCTTCATTGTGGGCATGCCGCGCGCAGGCTCGACCCTGGTCGAGCAAATCCTTGCGTCGCATTCAATGGTTGAAGGTACCGGCGAGCTTCAGGATCTGCCGCTCATCGCGCGTATGCGTCAGGATTACCCCCAGAATATTCTGGCCGCCGACACCGACGAACGACGCGCTCTGGGCGAAGAATATCTCAAGCGCTCGGCCGTGCAGCGGCGGACCGACCGCCCCCTGTTCATCGACAAATTGCCCAACAACTGGCTGTTCGTCCCCTTCATCCAGCTAATCCTGCCCAACGCGACGATTATCGATGCGCGGCGCCACCCGCTTGGCTGCTGCCTGTCGAATTTCCGTCAGCATTACGCGCGCGGCCAAGCATTCAGCTACGACCTTGCCGACATGGGCCAATATTATCGCGACTATGTCCGGCTGATGGCCCACATCGATGCCACACTTCCCGGTCGCGTCCACCGCGTGATCTATGAGCGCATGGTCGATGAAACCGAAGCGGAAGTGCGCGCCTTGCTGAATGCCTGCGGCCTGCCGTTCGATCCAGCCTGCCTGGAATTCCACACGACGGAGCGGGCGGTGCGAACCGCAAGTTCGGAGCAAGTGCGCCAGCCAATCTATCGCGACGCGACCGACGAGTGGCGGCGCTACGATAAATTTCTTGATCCATTGCGCGAGGCGCTTGGCCCTATCGTCGAAGCATACCCAGACGTGCCGCAGTCGATTTGACACATCACTGAAAGAATCGACACAGGCGCGCGGCTCCCCAGTTGACGCACCCTTGATCTGCCTCCAGCATCGGCCAATACGATAAAACGGGGGTTTTATGATCGACCAGACACTGCGCGCAGCGGCCTTTGGCCTTCTCGCTTCGACCGCGCTTGCCTCGCCTAGCTTCGCGCAAAGCGCTGCGGCGAATTCTACCCAAACCCCACCGGCGGAAACCACGATCGACGCCTCCACAGCGGCCCCCGCGCCAGTCGCCGTTCCCGCAGCGGACGATAATTCCAACGATATCATCGTTACCGCCACAAAGCGCGAGGAGAACCTCCAGAACGTCCCGCTCAGCATCCAGGCGATCGGCACCCGGCGGCTCGACCAGCTCAACATCTCGAATTTCGAGGATTACACCAAGCAGCTGCCGTCGGTCAGCTTCCAGAACTTTGGAGTCCCTGGAGCAACTGTCGTTTACATGCGGGGCGTTGCCACCGGCGGCGACGGTAACCACTCCGGGTCACTGCCGTCGGTCGGCTCGTATCTCGACGAACAGCCGATCACGACGATCGGCGGAACACTCGATGTCCACATTTACGATATTGCGCGGATCGAAAGCCTCGCGGGCCCACAAGGCACACTTTACGGTGCTTCGAGTCAAGCGGGCACAATCCGGATCATCACCAACAAACCGGAACTCGGGGTCACCGCTGGCCGCATCGACGGCGAGCTAAGCACGGTCGCGCATGGCGGCGTGGGCGGAAGCCTCGAAGGGATGATCAACCTGCCGGTGACGGATCGCATCGCGTTCCGCGCGAGCGGTTTCTATCAGCATGACGCGGGCTACATCGACAATGTCTTCGGTCAGCGCACCTATATATTTAGCGGCGACCCGGCCCACGGCGGTCCGGGCGGCAACCTGGTCTTAGATAACAGCGATGTTACGAAGAACAATTTCAACGATCTCGACGTCTACGGTGGCCGGGCCGCGCTCAAGATCGACCTCAACGACAATTGGACCGTCACGCCGACGATCATGCACCAGAACATGAAGGCCCACGGCGTCTTCTTTACCGACGAGGATCAGGGCGACCTCGAGGTCCAGCGATTCCGCAATGAGATCAGCAAGGACAAATTCACCCAGGTGGCACTGACGATCGAAGGCAAGATCGCCAATTTCGATGTGACCTATGCCGGCGCCTATATGCACCGGCCGAGGTTCGGCACGAGTGATTACACCGATTACACCGACGCCTATGAAGCCTATTATGTCGCCAGCGGCTCGAGCTTGCTCGACTATCAATATTATCTGGATAACGCCGGCAACGTGCTTGCCGACCCGCGCCAGCACATTACGGGCACAGATAATTTCAAGAAGATGAGCCACGAAGTCCGGGTCGCTTCACCGCAGGATGCGCGTTTCCGCGTCATGGTTGGTGCCTTTTATCAAAAGCAGACCAACGATATTTTCCAGAACTACCAGATCGACAACCTCGCCGACGACCTCTCGGTACCCGAGTATCCGGGCACGGTTTGGCTGACAAAGCAGAAGCGCGCCGACAAGGATTATGCACTGTTTGGCGAAGCCAGTTTCGACATCACGCCGCAGATTACCCTGACCGGCGGCGGACGCCTATATAAGTTCGATAATACATTGATCGGCTTCAACGGCTTTGGTCCGAGCGGCGGGCCCGGTGGCTTCAGCAGCGGGTTCAAGCAATGTTTGACCGTCAGTGGTGAGGTGTTCGAAGAAAATCCCCTCAGTCCGCTTGCACCTGGCGGCGTTTCCGGCACTCCCTGTTCCAACGTCGGCAATGTCGTGAACGGCAAGATTGTGCCTCGGCGGAGCAAAGACAACGGCTTCACCCATCGGCTGAATGCGCAATACAAGCCGAACGACGACTTGATGTTCTATGCCACTTGGTCGCGCGGTTTCCGCCCAGGCGGAATTAATCGCCAGCCCGAAGCGCCGCCATATGATCCCGACTTTCTGACCAACTATGAACTGGGATGGAAAACCAGTTTCGGGCGGTTGCGGTGGAACGGCGCGGTCTATCACCAGGTCTGGAAGGGCGTTCAATTCAGCTTCCTTGGCGCGAACAGCCTTACTGTCATCCAGAACGGCCGGAACGCGAAGATCGACGGCATTGAAACCGACGTCGGCTACGTGGCCGGCGGCTTTAGCCTCAATGCAGCGGCCGCCTACACCAACGCCAAGACTAGCGGAAACATCTGCAATTTTTCAGAAGGCAATTCAGACTGCTCCGGACTCGATGACGATGGAGGTGACGATTTCGTCGTGACGCCCGATGGCACCCGGCTACCGGTTACGCCGAAGTTCAAGATCTCGGCGACCGCGCGCTATGCGTGGCCGGTCAGTTTCGGCAAGGCTCACGTACAGGGCTCGATTTCTCACCAAAGCTCGGCAAGTGTCGATATCCGTCAGGATATCGACCGCTTTGACGGGGCGCACTTCAATCCCAACGACTTCACGGGGCGGATCAAGGCCTCAACACTCATCGACCTGTTCGCAGGTCTCGAATGGAACAGGTACAACTTCGAGGTGTACAGCACGAACATCTTCGACCAGCGCAACGAGCTGTCGCGATTCACCTCGTGCAACGCCGCCTATTGCTTCCGCAACCACATCGTCCCCGGGCGGCCGCGGACGATAGGGCTGAGGGTCGGCGCCAAGTTCTGACGCACTAGCCCGAACCAAATCAAAAAGGGGGCGTTTCGGCGTCCCCTTTTTCGTTCTAGGGCTGGGACGAGGAGATCGTGATGGCCCACGCCTACATCGTCGAAGCACTACGCACCGCGGGCGGAAGGCGGGGCGGCGCGCTTCGCGGCTGGCATCCGGCCGACATGGGCGCGGAAGTGCTCAATGCACTCGCCGCTCGCTCCGCCATCGACCCGGCGGCGATCGACGACGTCATCGTCGGCTGCGTCAGCCAGGTCGGCGAGCAGAGCTTCCACATCGGCCGCAACATGGTGCTCGCATCGTCGCTCCCCGACAGCGTTCCCGCGGTGACCATTGACCGGCAGTGCGGATCCTCGCAGCAGGCGCTCCATTTCGCCGCCCAGGCGGTGATGAGCGGCACCCAGGACGTGGTCATCGCCGCCGGCGTCGAAAGCATGACCCGCGTCCCGATGGGCACCCCGGTCATCCTGCCGATGCAGGCCGGGATCGGCATCGGGCCCTGGACCCAGCGGATCAAGGATCGCTACGGCGTCGATCAATTCAGCCAGTTCACCGGCGCCGAGATGATGGCCAGCAAATATGGCTTCGACCGCAGCGAGCTCGACGCGTTTGCGCTCGACAGCCACCGCAAGGCGGCCGCCGCCAGCGAAGCGGGCGCATTCGACCGGGAAATCCTCGCGCTCGATGTCGATGGCGGCAATCATTCCCGCGACGAAGGCATTCGCGCTGATGCATCCTTGGAAGGCCTCGCCGAATTGAAGACGATCGCGCCGGGCGGAGTGATCACCGCCGGTAACGCCAGCCAGATCTGCGACGGCGCGTCTGGCGTGCTGATCGTCAGCGAGCGCGCATTGAAGGAGCATGGATTGACTCCGATTGCTCGAATTGATCACCTCACAGTCACCGGCGGAGATCCGGTGATCATGCTTGAGGAACCCATCCCGGCAACCCGCCGCGCTCTCGATCGATCAGGCCGAAGCCTCGCCGATCTCGACCTCTATGAAGTCAACGAAGCCTTTGCCCCCGTTCCGCTCGCCTGGCTCAAGGAGATCGGCGCGGATCCCGCGAAGCTCAACGTCAACGGCGGCGCGATCGCGCTCGGCCACCCGCTCGGTGCAAGCGGCACCAAGCTGATGGCGACCCTAGTCCACGCACTCCGCGCACGCGGCAAGCGTTTCGGCCTCCAGACGATGTGCGAAGGCGGCGGGATCGCCAATGTGACGATCGTTGAAGCGCTCGGCTAGGATGAAGATCGCGGTCATCGGCGGCGGCCCGGCGGGCCTTTATTTCGCGATTTCGATGAAATTGCGCGATGCCTCGCACGACATCCACCTGTTCGAACGCAACCGCGAGGGCGAGACGTTCGGCTGGGGCGTGGTTTTTTCCGACCAGACGGTCGAAAATCTCACCGCCAACGATCCAAAGTCCGCGCAAATCATCGCCGACGAATTCGCTCACTGGGACGACATTGAGGTCCATATCCACGGGCAGACCGTACGCTCGTCGGGCCACGGTTTTATCGGCATCGGCCGCAAGCGCCTGCTCGCGATCCTCGGCCAGCGCGCCCGCGAGCTCGGCGTCGAGCTGCGGTTCGAGCGGGAATGCGAACCGGGCCTCGATCACTGGACGGACTATGATCTTGTCATCGGCGCCGACGGCATCAACAGCCGCTTCCGCGATCAATACGCCGACCGCTTCGGAGTCGATTCCGAAACCCGCGCCAACCGCTTCACCTGGCTCGGAACGGCCAAGGCGTTTGACGCCTTCACCTTCGCCTTCGAGCTGACCGAGGCGGGATGGATTTGGGCCCACGCCTATAAATTCGCGCCCGATTGTTCGACGTTCATCGTCGAATGCTCGGACGAAACCTGGCGCGGTCTCGCTTTCGACACGCTGAGCCAAGCCGACGCGATCGCCGCATGCGAACGGATCTTTGCCAAATATCTCGACGGCCACAGCCTCATGACCAACGCCGCGCATCTTGGTGGCTCCGCGGCGTGGCTGCAGTTCCGCCGCATCAAATGCGAACACTGGGCGCACGACAAATTGATCCTGCTCGGCGACGCCGCGCATACCGCGCATTTCTCGATCGGGTCGGGGACCAGGCTCGCGCTGGAAGACGCGATCAAGCTGACCGAAGTGCTCAACCGCCCGAACCTGCCGCTGGACCATGCGCTTAAGGAATATCAGGCCGAGCGCTCTCTCGAAGTGCTCAAGCTGCAGAACAGCGCTCGCAATTCGACCGAATGGTTCGAGACTTTGGACCGCTATCTCGGCTTCGACCCGGTGCAGTTCACTTATTCCCTTCTGACCCGCAGCCAGCGCATCAGCCACGAGAATCTCCGCTTGCGTGATGCCGAATGGCTCGAAGGTGTCGAAAAGCTTTTCTGGGAGCGCTCCGGAGTTGCCGAAACCGCGGCGCCGCCGATGTTCGCGCCGTTCCGCCTGCGCGACATGGTGCTTGAGAACCGCGTCGTCGTCTCGCCGATGGCGACGTATTCGGCCAAGGATGGCACGCCCGACGATTTCCATCTCGTCCATTACGGCGCCCGCGCCCAAGGCGGTGCCGGCCTCATTTTCACAGAAATGACCTGCGTCTCACCGGCCGCGCGGATCACGCCCGGCTGTGCCGGCATGTACTCCCCTGATCATGTCGCCGCGTGGAAGCGCATAGTCCATTTCGTTCACTCGCATTCGAAGGCGAAATTCTGCCTCCAGCTCGGCCATTCGGGCGGCAAGGGTTCGACCCAACTGGGCTGGGAGGAAATGGATGCGCCGCTCGAGTCCGGCAACTGGCCGCTGATTTCCGCGTCGGACATGCCATGGAGCGCCGCCAACCAGATCCCCCGGCCGATGACCCGCGCCGACATGGACGAAGTCCGTGACCAGTTCGTCGACGCGACACGCATGGGTATCAAAGCCGGCTTCGACATGCTCGAGCTTCACGCCGCCCACGGCTACTTGCTGTCGAGCTTCATCACCCCGCTGCAGAACAAACGCACCGACGACTATGGTGGCCGCCTCGAAAACCGCCTCCGCTATCCGCTCGAGGTCTTTGCGGCGATGCGCTCTGCCTGGCCATCAGACAAACCGATGTCGGTGCGCATTTCCGCGACCGACTGGGCGGGCGACGCCGGTGTGACCCCTGACGAGGCGGTACTCATCGCCCGCGCCTTCGCCGATGCCGGGGCCGACCTGATCGACGTTTCCGCCGGCCAGACCTGGGCGGAGGCCTCACCGGTTTACGGCCGGATGTTCCAGACGCCTTTTTCGGACAAGCTCCGCAATGAAGCCGGGGTGGCGACGATGGCGGTCGGCAACATCTTTGAGCCCGATCACGTCAATGCGATTCTCGCCGCCGGCCGTGCCGATCTCGTTGCGCTGGCCCGGCCGCATCTGATCGACCCGATGTGGACCCTGCGCGCCGCCGCCGCGCTCGACTATCGCGATATTGCCGTCCCGCCGCCCTACCTCAATGGTCTGGCCCAGCTGGCGCGCAATCTGAAACGCGAAGCGGAAATGGCGGCGGCACTGCGGGCTTGATCGCAGCATATTTGCGTCCCGCGCGTTGACCTGATTCAGCAAGGTTGGACGTGGCCATGTATCTCCACGGGGATCAAAGACGGGACAGGATCTGGGCGGTCGCGGGTGTCGTCGCGGTCCACGGCCTGCTCGCTTACGCCTTGCTCTCGGGCCTCGCCGCGCGCGTATCGGAGCGGGCCAATGACAGTCTCAAGCTGATCGACATTGTCGTCCCGCTTGCGCCACCACCCCCGCCTCCACCGCCTCCGCCCACGGAGGCAAGCAGGCCCAAGGGCGAACCTTCTCCTCCCAATTTGAAGGCAGTTCCAACCCCCGTGGTCGCGCCGCCGCCCAAATTGCCCGTGCGCTCGCCAATCGTCGCCGCGCCGGTGCCTTCGACCGGCAGCGCGCCCTCGGCCGGCGCATCAAACATCGCCGGCCCCGGCACTGGCGCGGGTGGCATTGGCAGCGGTTTGGGCGGCGGCGGAATCGGCGGAGGTGGTAGTCACGCGCAGCGCGTCCGCGGTCAGCTCAACAATAGCGACTATCCGATCGGCGCCAGGATCGCCGGAATCGAAGGCTCGGTCGCGGTGCGTTTCACCGTCCAGCCGGACGGGCGCGTCAGCGGCTGCCAGATCCTGAAATCCAGCGGCAGTGGCGAGCTCGACGGCACCACCTGCCGGCTGATCGAGCGGCGCTTCCGTTATCGTCCGGCGCGGGACGCCCAAGGCCGTCCAATCGCCGAAGTCGCCACGACTTCATTTACGTGGGGATTAAATCAGCGGCGGTGAGCCTTTTACTTCAGCGCATTGGGTAGACCCGCCAACCGGGCGGAATCGCGGTTGTAGACGTCTTGGCGATAGGCCAATCGCCCGTCCTCGGCGCTTACGGTGAGATAAGTGATGTAGACCGGCACCGGCGTCACCAGCGGGATTTTCTGCTCCGGCTTTGACGAATTGGCGACGAGCGCCCTGCCGTAAAGCCATTTGGCCAGCCGTTGCGCGGCCTCGAGCCGCACGCAGCCGCCGCTGAACAGCCGCGCCGCCTCGTCGAACAGTGCTGGATCGTTGGTGTCGTGCAGATAAATGCCCTGTGGATTGGGGAATTCGAATTTCACTTTGCCCATCGCATTGTCGGGGCCAGGAAGCTGGCGGACCCTGAGATCGGGCATCCTGCCGTCCTTGACTGCTTGCCAGTCGATCGTCGTCGGGTCGACCACCTTGGGATTGTCGCTCCAATCCGAAAGGACCTGGTACCGCTTGGAATGGAAGTAGGAGATTCCCTCGCTCAGCACGTGCGGCGCGATCCGCTCGGCGGCAAGGTCGGGCGGGACGTTCCAATAGGGATTGACGATTGCGTAGCGCATCAGCGCGGCCAGCATCGGCGTCTGGTCGGTCGGTTTTCCGACGACGACCTTCATGCTGTCGAAAACCCGGCCATCCTCATACATGTCGAGCCGAGCTGCCGCGGTATCGACGATGATGTAGCGCTGCCCGGTATCAACCGGCAAAGCTCGCGCGCGCTCCAGGTTGATGCGGACCAGTCGTGCCGCCCCGCCCTGGTCGAAATAGCCGACCTGATTGGCGAATGCGTTACGGATTTGCCCATAGATCGGGCTCATCCATCCCATCTGCTCAATATACGCCGGAAGCGACGGCGCGGCGGCGGCGGCTTGCAGGATTTCGCGCGCCTGCGGGGCTGCTGGCGACAGTTCGCGATCTATGAAAATCGTTCCGCTTGATCCGCTGCTGCGAAGGTCGCGGACATAGGCAACGAACGCCCGCGAAAGTAAGCGATCGGCCTTTGAGATCGCGCTGGGCGAGCCGCTGCGCGCCGAGCGTACCGCCTTCACCAGTGAGCGGGTGTCGTACTTGGCAGGGTCGAGACCATCAATATCGGCGCGATCGAACAAAGCTAGCAGTTCATCGGCCGCGCCTGCCCCCAAGGATGACGCGAACCACAAGGGGCGCTCCTCACGAGCGCGATAGAAATCGGAGATGGCATTATCGCTGCGGCTGGCGGATTGCCGCGATTCATCCTGCCCGACAATCGACCGGGCGACTGCTGGAACCGGCGTCAGGGCGAGCGCGATTGCCGCCGCGACGGCGCTCCTCAAAAGGATGCGCGCCGGCCCGGATGGACCGGCGCGCATATTGTAATACGCCTTCACAGGCGAAAGCGCTTAGCCGCGCTCGCCGCTGCGAGCCGGCGCATAAGTCGGCTCCATTCCGGCGGGCGGAGCTCCGGGGTGATACTGGCCTTCATAGACATAGCCATCAACCCGGCCATCACGGTCCTGGTCGGCCCAAATCGCGCCGGCCAATCCGCCGACGACCGCGCCGACGACCGCGCCTTCGAGAATGCCGACGCCCGGAATCAACGCACCGGCACCGGCCCCGATAGCGCCGCCAACCGCGGCGCCGGTCACAACGCGGCCAAGTGTCGGGTCATATCCCGACGGACGGCCGGCATAATATTGGCCTTCCTGAACATAACCGTCGGCGTAGCCGTCATGGTTGCTGTCGGCCCATACCGCGCCGGTCACTCCGCCGATGGCTGCGCCGACCGCGGCGCCCTCAATGACGCTGACGCCCGGCACCACTGCACCGACCGCGGCGCCACCGACACCACCGATGGCGGCGCCCGTTGCGGCGGTTTCGAGCGTACGGTCATTGGTGGCGCATGCGCCCAGCGAAATCGTGCTCGCCAAAGCGATGGCGATCATGGATTTTCTCACTGCTCTTCTCCCTAGTTGCGTGGCGGCCTATGTTTCCGGGACCCAATCCCCCGGCGACGGACACACAAGTCTGCGAGGGTGGAACGACAGGGCGCGAAGGTGGTTCCGAACCCGATACAAAGTATTGAAGTTTTAAGGCACAGCGCGACTGAGCGGCAAAACGTGGCGGAGGCGGAGGCTGCCAAGTTTTTAGGAGGGGTGCCGCGATTTGCCTTTTGTTCTGAGGCCCTTGTGGCATTGGAAATCGAGGTGCGGGCTTATGGTGTCAGCTGGAACACGCTCGGTTTATGCAGCGCTGATCGGCAATCTGTTCGTTGCAGCGACCAAGGCTGTCGCGGCTTTCGTCACGGGTTCGTCGGCGATGCTGGCGGAGACCATCCACAGCGTCGTCGACACCGGCAACCAACTGCTCATGCTCCATGGCATCCGCCGGTCGCAGCAACGGCCGGACGCCGTGCACCCGATCGGATATGGCCGGGAGCTCTATTTCTGGAGCTTCATCGTCGCGCTGCTCCTGTTCGGAGCTGGAGCCTGCGTGTCCGTGATTGAGGGCATCATACGCCTTCAGCACCCCAGGCCGATCGAAAGCCCGATCGTTTCCTATGTAGTCCTCGGCTTATCGCTCATCTTCGAAGGAAGCTCGTGGACGGTCGCGTACCGGAATTTCCGCTCCAGCATCGACGAACGGGGATATTGGTCCGCACTTCGCGAAAGCCGCGACCCGTCTCAGACGCTGGTGCTGCTCGAAGACAGCGCTGCCGTCGCCGGGATTTTCATCGCGCTTGTCGGAACATGGCTGGCAACGACGTTCGAGCAACCGCAATTCGACGGCTTGGCATCCATCCTCATCGGAATTCTTCTCGCCGCCGTCTCCGTTGGCCTTGCCCGGCAGAGCAAGAATCTCCTGATCGGTGAGCGTGCCGACGACAATCTCAGGAAGACCGTTTTCGAACTCGCGCAGGCAACGCCCGGCGTGGTGTGCCCGAATAACTTAATCACCGTCCAACTCGCGCCCGATCAGGTCACCGTTTTGCTCAGCCTCGAGTTTGATGATGCGCTTAGCGTGCCCGAGATCGAGAAGATCGTCGCGGATCTGGAGGACCGGATCCGCAATGCGCGCCCCGACGTAATCCTGATGTTCGTGAAGCCGCAAACGAAGGAGGGGTTTGCAAGGGCGCGAACCCGGTTTTTGCGCGGTCCCGAGCAACCCCTTTAGCCCATCGTATAATTGTTTCGATGCGGCCGCATTGGCCATTCCGCCTGATCAAGCCAGCGGCACCTGTTTCTCGATCCGCGTTTGCAGCCATGGAGATTGCCATGTCCGAATTGCAGCCGAAAACTTCCGGTTCACCTCGGTCGCGAGGGACTCCATTTTGGACTGGGGTTATCTATTGCCTCATCGGCCTCGCGCTGGCGGCAGGGGGAGTGGAACTCGCTGTTCTGGGAGGCTCGCTCTACTACGTCCTCGCTGGCCTCGGGATCATAGCCACCGGAGTCCTATTGATTGCCGGCAAGCGATCCGCCTTGTGGGTCTTTGCGGCGGTCCTCATTGGCACATTGCTCTGGGCAATCGCCGAGATCGGGTTCGACTGGTGGCCGCTTGCGGCGCGGGGCGACATCATCGTCCCCATGGGCCTGTGGCTGCTGGTCCCTTCGGTCACGCGCAATCTCCACGATGGGCCGCCCTCAACCCAAAGATCGATGAAATTGCCATTGTGGGGAGGGTTGGCTGCAAGCGCGATCGCGTTGATCATCGGCCTCTCGTCCAACTATCACGAAATCGATGGCACGCTCGCGTCCGTCGCTTCCGCGGCTGCGCTGCAGGATGCCACCGATCAGCCGGACGAGGATTGGCGCGCCTATGGCCGAGCTCAATCCGGACAACGATATTCGCCACTGGCGGAGATCACGCCCGCCAATGCCAGGGACCTGAAGGTCGCCTGGATATTCCGCACGGGCGACATGAAGACTGGGAATGATCCCGGCGAGGAGACCTTCGAGGTTACGCCGATCAAGGTGCGCGACACGCTCTATCTATGCTCGCAGCATCAGCGGCTCTTCGCCGTCGATGCCAAAACCGGCAAGATGCGCTGGTCTTATGACCCAAAGGTCGCCGTCAATCCGACGTTCCAGCACCTCACCTGCCGTGGCGTTTCCTATCACGAGGACGCGCCTGCTGTTGCCGTTACCAAGGGCGCCCCGGCCCCGGGCGATTGCCTGCGTACGATCTTCCTGCCGGTCAATGATGGGCGCATGATTGCGCTCAATGCCGATAGCGGCAAACTCTGCCAGGGCTTCGGAGATCACGGCACACTTAATCTCCAGGAAGGGATGGGCGTGCAGACGGCGGGCTTCTACGAGCCGACGTCGCCTCCGATCGTCAGCGACAAGGTCATCGTCATCGCCGGCGCCGTTATCGACAATTATTCGACTGCGGAACCGTCGGGTGTCATCCGTGGATTCGATGTCCATACCGGCAAGTTGCTGTGGGCCTGGGACTCCGGGAACGTCGACGAGAATGCGCTGCCTTCCGCGACGCACAAATACACGAATAATTCGCCAAATTCGTGGGCGCCTGCGTCGTTCGATCCCAAGCTGGGCCTGGTTTACCTGCCGATGGGTGTGGCATCACCGGATATCTGGGGCGGCAACCGCACTCCGCCGGTGGAGCGCTACGCCAGTTCGCTGGTCGCCCTCGACGTCAACACCGGCAAGCGGGTCTGGCATTATCAAACTGTGCATCATGATCTTTGGGACATGGATCTGCCGTCCCAACCGACGCTGGTGAATTTGAACACGGCCAAAGGCGTGGTTCCAGCCGTTCTGCAACCGACCAAGACCGGCAACCTCTTCGTGTTCGACAGGCGCAACGGGCAGTTGCTCGTGCCGGCACCTGAGCGGCCGGTGCCGCAGGGTGCCGCGGCGGGCGATCGTGTCGCGCCGACGCAACCCTTCTCACAGCTGACTCTCCGGCCCGAAGCGAAGTTGACCGGAGCCGACATGTGGGGCGCGACGATTTTCGATCAGCTCCTCTGCCGCATTCAGTTTCATCAGTTGCGCTACGATGGCACATTCACACCGCCCTCTGAGCAGGGCACTCTGGTCTTCCCGGGCAATCTGGGCATTTTTGAATGGGGCGGCATCGCGGTCGATCCGGTTCGGCAGATCGCCATCGCCAACACCATCAACATGCCGTTCGTTTCGAAACTGGTGCCTCGTGGCCCGAACAATCCGGCGGCGCCCAACGACGCGCACCCGTCCGGGAGCGAGATCGGCGTTCAACCGATGTACGGCACGCCGTTTGGAGTTAATCTACACCCGTTCCTCTCCCAGCTGGGACTGCCCTGCATGCGCCCGCCCTGGGGTTATATGGCCGGGATCGACCTCAAAACGATGAAGGTTGCCTGGACGCGCCGCAACGGCACCATTCGCGACAACGCGCCACTGCCGGTTCCGATCAGAATGGGCATGCCCAGTCTCGGCGGGCCGCTGACAACAGCGGGTGGCGTCGCGTTTCTGACCTCGACCGCCGACTATTACATCCGCGCCTACGATATCTCTAGCGGTCGCCAATTGTGGCAGGACCGCCTGCCGGCGGGCGGGCAGTCGACACCGATGAGCTACGCCATCAATGGACGCCAATATGTCGTCACCGCCGCAGGCGGGCACGGTTCCTTCCCCACTAAGCGCGGCGACTATGTGATCGCTTACGCATTGCCCGAAAGAAAGAATTAGAATGAAATCCTTTGTGTTTCTCGCGTTGGGCGCTGGCCTATGCATGTCGTCGGCCGCAGTTGCCAAGGACAAGGCGCCCGCTGCGCTGCCCGAAAAAGTCGATTCCCACCAGCCGCCAGCCTTCACCGGCCTGACTGGCGACTGGGGCGGTCTGCGGACGCGGATCCATGACGCCGGTATCGATGTGTCTGGAGGCTACACCGGCGAAATCGGGTGGAACTTCGCCGGCGGTGAGCGGCACACCGTTACAGAGACCGGCCAGTTCGTGCTGGGGGCGACGTTCGATGCCGAGCGGCTCGCCGGGATCAAGGGTGGGACGTTCCAGGCTACCGCGACATTCCGCCAGGGCGACGACCTCGGCAAGCACGCGGGCCTCGGCACGCTCCAGCAGGTCCAGGAAATCTACGGCCGCGGTCAGACACTCCGGCTGACGCAGTTCTGGTACGAGCAGAAATTGGCCGGCGATGCGGTGGCGATCAAGGTGGGCCGCGCAACCGTCGGCGAGGATTTCTCCAACTTCTCCTGTACCTTCATGAATCTGACCTTTTGCGGGTCACAGCCGGGAAACCTCGCCGGCGATTACTGGTACAATTGGCCGGTCAGCCAGTGGATGGCGCGCCTGAAGGTCACTCACGGCAATGTCTATGCGCAAACTGCCGTTTACCAGGTCAATGCGCGCAACCTCGACAAGAGATTCTTCATCGGCAATTTCAAAGACGGAACGGGAGTGCTCGTACCGGTCGAGTTCGGCTGGTCTCCCCTTATGGGATCGAAGGGATTGGTCGGATCCTACAAGGTTGGCGGCTGGTACACGAATTCCAACGCTGACGATGTGTTCTTGGATATCAATCGCAACCCTCGGGCGGTGACTGGCCTCGAGCCGCTGCAGCGATCTTCACGTTACGGCTTCTGGATCAACGCCTGGCAACAGCTCACTGGCACCGCCGAAAACGGCAAGCCGCTCACCGGCGTCGGGGTCTTCGCCAATTTCACCCAGACCGATCGCCGTACGTCGGTCACCGACAACCAGATTGCAGCAGGCGTCTTCTGGAAGCCGCCGTTCAAGTCCCTGCCTGACGACGTGCTGGCTTTCGCCGTCGGGCGGACCAATGTGAACAGCCGTTTCACCCGCGGACAAGAACTCGACCCGGCTCATCCGGAGCCGCAGACGGCCGAATATGCCGCCGAGCTCTATTATAGCGCTCATCCCTTCCATTGGCTCGAGATGCGGCCAAACATCCAATTCATCCACAATCCAGGCGGCCGCAGCGACGAGCACGATGTTGGCGTGCTGGGGCTGAAGGCCGGCGTGACACTGTAGCGCAATATCAGCGAGTAAAGCCGACCCTAGCCCATAGTATGATTGTATCATAATCGCGTCCCGCCGAGAGCCGCAACCATCCCGCGAAAGGGGAGCAATGGTAGGTCATCAAAACCGATCCAGGTTGGTCGCCGTGGCAGCGTCGCTGCTCACCGCGGGTTGCGGCGGCGTGCTCGATCCGGTCGGGCCGGTCGGCGCCCAGGAAAAACAGATCCTGCTCAACTCAACCACGATCATGCTCGCGATCGTGATCCCGGTGATCCTCGCGACCATCGCCTTTGCCTGGTGGTTCCGCGCAGGAAACCGAAAAGCGACCTACACGCCGAACTGGGACTATTCCGGCCGCATCGAACTCGTGGTCTGGGCGATCCCGGCGATGACCGTAATTCTGCTCGGCGGGATCGCGTGGATCGGCAGCCATGACCTCGATCCGGCCAAGCCCCTGCCGTCAGCCGCCAAACCGCTCAGGGTCGAGGTCGTCTCGCTCGACTGGAAGTGGCTGTTCATTTACCCCGACCAGGGCATTGCGACGGTCAATGAACTGGTCGTTCCGACCAATACTCCAGTCAATTTTCGCCTGACGTCCGCGACGGTGTGGAATGTGTTCTTCGTCCCGCAATTCGGAACGATGATCTACACCATGCCGGGAATGGCTACGCGCCTGAACCTGCAGGCCGATCAACCGGGCGTGTATCAGGGTCAGTCGTCCCACTATAGCGGCGATGGTTTTTCCGGCATGCGCTTCAAGGTTCACGCGGTTCCGCCCGAGAGGTTCGGCGCGTGGGCGAGCGGCGCCCGCGGCTCCGGGGCGATACTCGACGCGAAAGCCTATTCCGAGCTCGCCAAGCAGAGCAGTTACGTCAAGCCCGTCACCTACGGCGGCGTAGCGCCCGGCCTGTTCGATGCGGTGGTGAAAATGACCGCGCCACCGCCGGAACTTCCGCACGAAGGCCATCCCACCGCCGATGTTTCACCGAGGTCGAACAGCTGATGTTTGGAAAACTCACCTGGGCAGCGATCCCGTTCGATCAACCCATCCCGCTGATGACGTCGGCGGTGGTGATCCTGGGCATTCTCGGAGTCATCGGCTGGGTGACGTATAAGGGCTACGTGCCGTATCTGTGGCGCGAGTGGATCACGTCGACCGACCACAAGCACATCGGCATCATGTACATCATGCTCGCGCTCGTGATGCTGCTACGCGGTTTCGCGGACGCAATCATGATGCGCTCGCAGCAGGCGATCGCGGTCGGGCAGTCGCATGGCTACCTGCCGCCCGAGCACTACGACCAGGTCTTCTCCGCGCACGGCACGATCATGATCTTCTTCATGGCGATGCCGTTCATCATTGGGCTGATGAATTTCGTCCTGCCCCTCCAGCTCGGCGTCCGCGACGTCGCCTTTCCGACTATGAATTCGGTAAGCTTCTGGCTGACGGCGTCGGGCGTGCTCCTGGTCAACATCAGCCTCGTCGTCGGCGAATTCTCGCGCACCGGCTGGCTGGGCTTCCCGCCACTCAGCGAGACGGCGTTCTCGCCGGGAGTCGGGGTCGATTACTATCTGGTGGCGCTACAAATATCCGGCATCGGCACCCTGCTCACCGGGATCAACTTCGTGACGACGATTTTGAAGATGCGCGCGCCTGGCATGAGCTATTTCCGCATGCCCGTCTTCTGCTGGACCGCGCTCGCTTCGAACCTGTTGATCGTTGCCGCTTTCCCAGTCCTCACCGCCACCTTCGCGATGCTCATGCTCGACCGTTATCTCGGCTTCCATTTCTTCACGAACGACGGCGGCGGCAACTCCATGCTCTACATGAACCTGATCTGGATTTGGGGGCATCCCGAGGTCTATATCCTGGTCCTTCCGGCGTTCGGGATCTTTTCGGAAGTCTTCGCCACTTTCTCCGGCAAGCCGCTGTTTGGCTATCGCTCAATGGTCTTCGCAACCCTTGCGATTTGCATCCTATCCTTCACCGTATGGCTGCATCATTTCTTCACCATGGGTGCCGGCGCCAACGTCAACGCCATATTCGGCATTGCGAGCATGCTCATTGCCATTCCGACCGGCGTGAAAGTCTTCAACTGGATGTTCACGATGTACGGTGGCCGCGTCCGTTTCAGCGTTCCCATGCATTGGGCACTGGGCTTCATCGTCACGTTCGTGACCGGTGGACTGACCGGCGTGCTGCTGGCCATGCCCTCGAACGACTTCGTGCTCCACAACAGCCTGTTCCTGATTGCGCACTTTCACCACGTCATCATCGGCGCCGTCGTCTTTGGCGTGATGGCCGGCTACACTTACTGGTTCCCGAAGGCATTCGGCTTCACGCTCGACGAGCGGCTCGGCAAGGCGTCATTCTGGTGCTGGTTCATCGGCTTCTATGTCGCGTTCATGCCGCTCTATATGCTGGGCCTGATGGGCGCCACCCGGCGGATGCAGCATTACGACAACCCCGCCTGGCAGCCTTACTTCATCGTTGCCGCGATCGGCGCGCTGATTATCTTTGCCGGCATCATCCTGACAGTGGTGCAACTGGTCTATTCCATCCGCACCCGCGACCAACGGCGCGATCTCACCGGCGACCCCTGGGACGGGCGCACATTGGAATGGTTGACGCTCTCACCGCCGCCATCCTTCAACTTCGCGGTGCTTCCGGATGTGCATGGCGAGGAGGCCTATTGGAGCATCAAGCAGCGCGCAATCCATCAGGGGCAAATCTCGGCAGAACCGCATTATGAAATGATCGAGATGCCACTGAACTCGCCGGTCGGTGTGATCTGCGCCTTCTTTACCTTTTTCACTGGATTTGCGCTGATCTGGCATATCTGGTGGTTGGTCATCTTCGGCCTTCTCGGCGCCTTTGCAACCTTCGTATGGTACGCCTGGCGCGACGAACATGAGCATGAGATCCCGGCGGCGGAGGTCGCGCGGCTCGATCGCGAACGGCGGCGCATACGGACGGAAAATCTGAAGACGCTGGGAGAGCCGGCATGAGCACGCACGCACTGCCTCTCCTCGACGCCGGCTCGGCCGAAACCGGCCTCGGCAATCGCGGCCCGCAGTCGAAGAGCATCATCGTTCCCTATGGCTTCTGGCTGTTCATCCTGTCGGACATCATCTTGTTCTCGGCGCTGTTCGCGAGCTACGCGGCGCTGGTTCACTCGACCGACGGCGGCCCCACAGGCAGGGAATTATTCGACCTTCGCAATGTCGCGATCGAGACCGTCAGCCTGTTGGCTTCGAGCTTCGTCTGTGGGCTTGCGCTGATCGCGGCCAATCGCCGCAACATGCTTTGGACCCAGGTGTGGCTCCTGCTCACGGGACTGCTCGGTTTCGTGTTCCTGCTGATCGAGCTGCGCGAATTCGGCTCTATGATCATGGCCGGCGCAGGACCGCAGCGCAGCGCCTTCCTGTCGGCCTTCTTCACACTTGTCGGTTGCCACGGCGCTCACATCACCGCCGGCCTGCTGTGGATCGGCACGTTGATGGCGCAAGTGTGGGCCAAGGGTTTTCGGCCGCACATCATGCGCGGGTTCCTTTGCTTCACCTTGTTCTGGCACGCCCTCGACATCGTGTGGGTGGCCATTTTCACGATCGTCTATTTGATGGGAATGGCACCGTGACCGACCGCGAAACCGAGCGCTTGGACGTCGCCCCGGGCGAGCAACACGATACGCTTCTTTCCGAAGTTACCAGTTACCTGATCGGCCTGGTGCTGGCGCTCGTGCTGACGGCCACTTCGTTCTACGTCGCGTCGACCTTGCTGCTGTGGGGACCGGGCATTGCCGTGGGCCTGGTCGTCCTGGCGATTGCTCAGATGGGCGTACACCTGGTCTTCTTCCTCCACATCACCAGCGGTCCGGACAATACGAACAACGTCCTCGCTTTGGCGTTCGGAGTCCTCATCGTGCTGCTGATCATGGCCGGAACATTGTGGATCATGGCCAACCTCAATGCGAACATGGCTCCGTCAATGGAGCTCATGAATCTGCAGATGCAGCATTAAGATCGAGGACGTGCCGGTCGACACAGACGCGACGATTGGACGCGGCAGCTCCAGCGAGCTGCTGCACCGCATTGTCGTAGTCGGTGGCGGCGCAGGCGGGCTCGAGCTCGCGACGCGCCTCGGCAATCGGCTAGGCCGCCGCGGGCGCGCGTCGGTCACGCTGGTCGATTGCTCCCGTACCCATCTGTGGAAGCCGTTGCTCCACACCGTCGCCGCGGGCAGCATCGATGCACGCAACAGCGAGCTCGACTATCTCGCCCAGGCCCACTGGCACAGCTTTCGATACCATCTCGGCGAAATGATCGGTCTCGATCGCGCAAACCGGAAGGTCCGTCTCGCGCCCACGTTCGACGATCAAGGGCGCGAGGTCACTCCGCCCCGCTCGATCGGCTACGACACGCTGGTGATCGCGATTGGCAGTCAGACCAATGATTTCGGGACGCCCGGCGTCGCCGAGCATGCCATACCGCTGGAGACTCCCGAGCAGGCGGAGCGGTTCAACATTCGGCTGGTCAACGCCTGCCTGCGTGCGGACACCCAGGATGGGCCGGTCAGGCCGGGCCAGCTTCACATCGCGATCGTCGGCGCCGGCGCAACGGGAACCGAGCTGGCCGCCGAACTCCATCGCTCGACCCGGGACTTGGTCGCCTACGGCCTCGACCGCATTGCCCCGGATCGCGACATCCGGATCGCGTTGATCGAAGCCGGCAAACGAATCCTGCCGGGCCTCCCCGAACGCATATCGAAAGCGGCGCGCCGCCTGCTCGACCAGATGGGCGTCGAGACCCACACCGGCGTCCCGGTCACCGAAGTGACGAAAGAGGGCGTGAAGCTGGCCGACGGCGCCTTCATTGCGTCGGAGCTGGTCATTTGGGCTGCGGGGGTCAAAGCATCCGAGGTCCTGGGACGGCTCGACGGACTGGAGGTCAATCGCATCAATCAGCTCGTTGTCGAACCGACGTTGCAGA
Source organism: Sphingomicrobium sp. (assembly GCA_035318245.1). Lineage (GTDB taxonomy): Bacteria > Pseudomonadota > Alphaproteobacteria > Sphingomonadales > Sphingomonadaceae > Sphingomicrobium. Next base: position 23,418 of record DATHFE010000189.1, read on the forward strand.
CGACGCGCGATCCCGCGGTCTTCGCGATGGGCGATTGCGCGGCTTGTCCGCAGCCGGGAACTTCCGTGCCGGTCCCGCCGCGAGCGCAAGCGGCGCATCAGCAGGCCACCCACATGGCCCGCCAGATCGGGCGCCGGCTGCGCGGCGAACCCTTGCTGCCTTACAGATATCGCGACTTCGGCTCGCTGGTGTCCTTCGGCAAGTGGACCACGGTCGGAAGTTTGATGGGTTTGCTCGGCCGCAGCATCTTCGTCGAAGGCTGGTTTGCGCTCCTCATGTACCGTTCGCTGCGTATCATGCACGAGCGAGCGCTTAATGGCACGCCACGCGCGTTGCTCAGCCTTGTCGCTCGGGCGCTGGCGCGCCGCACCGGCCCGCCAGTCAAATTACACTGAGCAAACGCTCGAGCTAAAGCTACCCCCCTACAGGCAGCGAGCCGTTTCAGGCGGTATATGCCGCAGCCTGCGCCGGAACGCCCCTCATGGACTGAATCTTGCGCGGGCAGCCGTGGATATTGGGGTCAGTCTTTGGTATAAGTGCGTGAATGCGGTGGCGGCGTTAGCGCTACAATCCGCAAAGGAGCGCGGTCTGTGATCCAGCTGACCCATAACCAATCGCCTTCCAGCATGGTCGACAGTCGTGCCTCCGAGCGCGATCTCATCTGCGTCATCGACGATGACGATGAGGTTCGCGCCTCGCTCGATTCACTTCTGAGATCGGCGGGCTATGAGGCGCGCACTTTCGCAACACCCGAGGAGTTCCTCGATTCGACCGACGACGCGGACTGCTTGCTGCTCGATGTCCGGCTGAAGAATGCGGACGGCCTGGCCTTCCAGGAAGAGTTGCTTGCGAGCGAAGCCATCGTGCCGATCGTACTGATGAGCGGCTATGGCGACATTCCCATGTCCGTCCGCGGCATGAAGGCCGGCGCTGTCAACTTCCTCACCAAGCCCTTCAACGATCATGAGATCGTCGCTGCCGTTCGTGAAGCGGTCGAGCGCGGACGGGAACAGCGCGCGCAAGCTCAGGAAACGGCCGACCTTCGCGCAAGGTTTGAAACACTGACGGAACGCGAACGCGAAGTGATGGGGCTGGTGACGGCCGGGCTGATGAACAAGCAGATGGCCGGCCGGCTGGGCGTTCAGGAGATCACGGTGAAAATCCACCGCGGCAACCTTATGCGCAAAATGCATGCCCAGTCGCTCGCCGATCTTGTCAGGATGGCGGAAACACTCGGCGTTCGGGAAACTTCGGCGAGCCGCTACGCCCGCGCCGCTGACTAGGGCCAGTTGCAGTCTAAAACGTTCGGATGGTTGCTCGCCTCACGTCGATCTTTAATCGCCATTGCGCGTCAGGGGTGAATGACCCCACTCGGACACAGGCGGGCATGCCCAAGTCAAAGCAACGCGGAAATCCAGACATGATGCGGCGGCGTAAGGCATTCGTCACGATGGACGTGGCAATCGCAGTCGCGGCGGCCGTGTTCGTCGTCGACCTGCTGACAAACCTGCAGGGGGCAATCGCGGTCCTCTATATTGCGGTCCCGTTGATTCTTGCATCCGCTTATTCAGGGCGGGTCGTCCTTGTGGCGGCGGTCGGATGCGGCGCCCTGACCGCCTTCGCGTTTCTCACGCAGCACATCCACGATGGAATGGACAATGCGTACACACGATTCGCCGTCAGCATTGCGGCGCTGGCTCTCACTACCTGGCTCGCCCTGCGCCAGAAACGTGACGCCGACGACCTGGAGCGGAGCGAACGCAGGTTCCGAGCGATTTTCGACGACGCCGGTTTCGGTGCTTGGGAATCCGACTGGACGCAGCTTCATCAATACCTCCTTGATGCAACGTCCGGAGTGTCGGAAGACCTGGAGACATGGTTTCTGCGGCACCCGGAGGTCGTGCGGGAGGCGGCATCTCGAGCCGTCATCCGGAACATTAATCAAGTTGCAATCAGGCTTATCGAGGCATCAAGCGGCGCCGATCTCGTCGGTACAAACACAACACGCGTACATGCTCACACCTTCGACGGGGCAGAGCGGGGGATCGGCCGCATTTACGCTGGGTTGCTCGGCGGCAAGGACATCGTCGAGTCAGAAGTGTCCTACCACACCATGAAGGGGCGCCGCGTCGAAATCATACTGCGGGTCGCCATCGTCGGGTACGGCGAACCTTGGTCGAGCGTACTGCTGATGGCGTTTGACGAAACCGAACGAAAGGAAGCCCGAGCCAAGCTCGAACAGGCTTCGGACGACCTGGCCCACGCGGCGCGCGTCGCGACGCTTGGGCAGCTCTCTGCCTCGATTGCTCATGAGGTGAGCCAGCCGCTCGCCGCGATGGTCGCCGATGCCGGGTCAGGCAAACGATGGCTCAGGCGCGACGAGCCGGAAATGCGAGAGGCCGTCGAGTGCCTCGACCGGATCGAAGCAAACGGCCGCCGCGCATCCGATGTTATCGCACGCATCCAGAGTCTGACGCGCAAGGCGCCCGCGGTGATGGAACCGGTCGATCTTGCGAAATTGATCGACGAGACGATTGCGTTGGTCGCTCACAATGCGAGGGTTTCCGGCGTCATGATTCTGCGCGAGCAGGAAGGCGGGGCTTCCACGGCTTGGGCGGATCGCGTCCAGGTTCAACAGGTGCTGGTCAACCTGATCCTCAACGGCATCCAGGCAATGCGGCACATTGATGATCGTGAGCGCCGGCTGGCCATCAATGTGGCGAGCGGCGAGAACAACATGCTCAGCGTTGAGGTGTGCGATACGGGCATAGGGCTTGCGGATCCATCGGGAATGTTCGCGCCGTTCTTCACGACCAAGCGCGATGGCGTGGGACTGGGTCTCTCAATCTCTCGTCGGATTGTCGAGTCTCACGGCGGCACCATCTACGCTCGCAACAACCCCGATTTTGGGGCGACTTTCGGATTCTCGCTGCGCGGCGGCGGCAAAGGAGCTTGAGGAACGGCTAGCGCAAATCAATGCAAGATGGTGAGATTGAGCTCTGCCGTTTCCTGCCGGCTGCTATGCTGTTCCTCTCAATTTCCGTTCATGCCATCGCGGGCGTTCACCACCCGGACCATGCACTCCATCAAATCGTCGGAGTTGACCGGCTTTGAGAAATAGGCGTTGGCGCCTAATGCCAAAGCTTCGGCGCGCGTAGTCTCGGGATCGAGCGCCGATACAACGATCACCGGCACACGACTGTCGCGCTCGCGCAGCTTCTCGAGCATGGCGAGCCCGTTCATGCCTGGCATGTGAACGTCGGCGATTATGCAATCGACTGGCGCTGGCCAGGCTTGGAAGAAGTCTTCTGCCGACTGGAAAAGCAGCGCCTTGATCCCGAACGAACGCAACAGTCCGCTGATCGAGACCAGAAGCTGCTGATCATCGTCGACGATGGCGACGCAGGCTGGATACTTCAACGGACTGGACTCATCATGGAAACCAACATGGAAACCAACATCGGCGCCGAATTTAAGAGCGTGGTTCTGAATTTCATCCGAATGCTCGCCCCCGATTCTGCCGAAATGACCAGGCACGAAGGTGAAATGCAGTGTTATACTCGGCAATGTCGCCTGGATCGTTGGTCAGGTTTCGACACCTCGCCATTTTTCTTCTTCCGTTGCACTCGCTACGTCCGCTTTTCGGCGCGGCAGACGCAGACTAAATCCGATGTAATGCCGTTCGGCCGCTAGGGGTATTAAACCTTAAGATGATCACCGCTCGTCTGTACTACAGGCCGTAGTCGGGTGCGGAGCCGAGGGCTCCGGTCGCGAGCGCAAGAGTCGCCGCCGATGACAAGGCCGTGGAATAGGCGTCCGTTGCAGCGTTCTTCGCCTGCAGCAGTTGGGTTTCGGCGATGGTCATATCGGTACTCGACCCGACGCCGCTTCTATAGGCCCCAAGGGCTGCGTCGAATGTCGTTTGCGCTGCCACCACCAGCGCCTCGGCAGCAGCCACTGACTCGAGGCTTGTTCGCAGGGCGTTGTCGGCGACCGCGATTTGCCGAACGGCGTCATCCTGGGCCTGCGTCAAGCGGGCCTTGGCGCTGTCTGCTGCCGCGCGGGCCTGGTCCAATTGGGCGGCGCGCCTGCCGCCGTCGAAGAGAGGAACGGTCACGCCGGCGACGATGATCCCGCCGGTCCGGTTGGAGTCAACGTTCATGGTCGGCGACTCGCCACCGAATCCCGGCAAGCCTGTTACCCGAAGTGTCCCCGAATTGTGGCTGCCCGTCGCCGAGACAAAGACCTTGGGCATGAATTCTGCCTTGGCCGCGCGCACGTTGGCCAGGCTCGCTTTCTCGGCCGCGTAAGCGCTCAGTACGTCCGGCCGGCGCGCGAGCGCCTGTGAGATCATGGTCTCGACGGGGGCGACCATCGAGGCCGAGAGCTTCCGGCCCGACACGTCCGCGATCTTGATTTTCGTCAGGGGCGATATGCCCATCGCCGTAATCAGCGCTAGATAGGAGTCCTGGGCTCCTCCCGTCGCCTGGACGAGCGCGAGCTTCGCCTGCGCGACTGCCTGACGGGCCTGCGCGACTTCGATCACGGTGCCGATGCCGTGCTTGTACCGATCTTCGGCCGCTACCTGGACGGCCCCAGCGTTTCTCAAGGAAGCAGACGCGGTCTCTATGCCCGCTTGCGCGGCAGCATAGGCATAAAACGCTACGCTAACATCGTAGATGAGTTGCTGATGTGCCGCCGTGAACGCGATGTTGGAGATGACCGAAGCCTGTCTCGCGGATTCCACCACCGCCTGGCGCTCGCCGAAGTCGAACAATAGCCACAGCAGCGAAGCTGCTGCGACGGTACCCCTCAGCGATTCACTACCGGTCGCGCCATTGCTGTGCTGATAACCGCCGACCGCGGTCACGGTGATTTTTGGCAGATAGGTGCTCTCAGCGATGCCGGCGGCGAGCGCGGCACGCCTCGCCTCGTCCCAGGCGATCCGCGTCTTCGGATTGGTCGATTCTGCAATGTCGATCAGCTCGGCCAGCGAATAGGGTTTTGCTGTGTCCAGCGAGGGCGACGGCGCAATCACCCCCAATGCCGGATTAGCAGGAAGGACATAGCCCCCGACGGTGCTGCCGCGGCTGGGAGACCCCGCGACAATTTCGCCGCCGGGAGTAACTGCCGGAGTCCATGGCCGGTCGGGCCGTTCCGGTGCCATCTCGATCGCCGAGGTGGCACAGCCAGCGAGAAGAAGCGGCAAGCAAAGGGTAAGGACAGGTTTACGCGGGCGCATATTTCGCCTCCCGATCGAGGGGATCCTCGTTCACGCAGGCGATCGCCTGCTCGATCCGGGCAAGGGAGGTCCCGAGGAGATCCGGTTTGTCTCCCCCCGTTTGAGGCTGTGGGCCTTCGTGCACCGGTCTGCGTTTTTCGAATGCATCCGCGAGATGCCCCAGCCGATCAGCGATATCGTCCGTCGCGCGGCGATCGGGACGAGTCGACAGCAACAACGGCCCCAAGGACGCGTCGATTGCCGCCAAGATCCGCTCGCGGCATCGGATCCAGTCGCGCGCCGGGCGAATGGACTGCGGCTCGTAGCCGCTTAGTTCGACGTCTTGGTCAACCGCGCCGATCGCCGCTTGCGTTTCGGCGACCAGTCCCAACCGCTTCCAACTGACCCTCTCTCTCGTCAACGACGCGAGTTTTCGCAGCACGGCCGCGATCGACGGGTCGATCCTCTTTGCGACGGTGACCGGCCACAGCTGCGTGAAGATCAACGCGACGACCAGATTCCCGAAGATGATGCCGATCACCCGATCGCGGGCGATCGTCATATCGAATTCCGGCCCTGGTCCCTGAACCACGCAGAGGAAGAATGCGAAGGCGAGCTGATAGCCGACGTAGGAAACGCGCGGGCTGCCGGCAGCGATCCAACCCGAGATGAATGCGGCGGCGGCGATGATCGCCATCAGGACGCCAATCGATGTGACGCCGGGCATGACGAACGCGATTGCCGCGATCCCCAGCGCGGCGCCGATTAGGCAGCCGAGGATACGCAGGGTCATCTTCTCGACAGTCTCGGCCGTCGTCCCCAGCGAGACGATATAGACAGTGATGAAGCAAGTATGGATGCCCGGCCAGTCGAGCAGCGAATAGGTAACATAGCAGATCATCGCGGCCGCCGTGGCCTTCAGCGCGTATTGGACGTGGAGCGGATTGGTGAAGGCGTCCGGCACGAAGAAACCGGATTTGGCCTCTGTCGTTGGCTTTGGCACGGGCGCCGGCGCGACCGCGAACCTGGCCAGAATTTCCCGGATCGTCGTGAACGCGGCTGCTGTAACCGCTGATGCGTCGGGAGCGAGATCCGGCTCGAAGTCAATGTCGACGGGATAGCCGCCACGATCGAGGATTCGCGCCATCTCCTCAAGACACGGAGCCAGCCGGCGGCGGCTTGTCGTAGCCGCGTTCACATCTTCCGTCCTGACGATGACATCGACTAGCGAGAAAAGTGCGGATGTTGACCGCGCCGCCTGCGCGAGCGGTGCGAGATCGGCAGGATCCGCCGTCCGCTCGACGCCGGCAAGCTTTAGCCAACCCGGAATTTCTCCAGTGCCCTCGTGCAACGCCTCGACGAAGGCGGCTCGTTCCTTGGCTTCGGGGTCACGCAGGACGGCCGCCGCGAGCCGCAGTCGATAAGCTAGGGTGCGTTCGGCCAGACGCCGAGGCGGCGGGCCGATGAGCAGATTCACAACGATTGAGACGCCGGCAGGGATGGTCACGAACAGCCAGGCGTACAGTAGCGCCCTCGTGGCGAGCTCGCCGATTTGCGCCTGTCCCAGGATATCCAGGCCGTAGCCGGCGATCAGCGCGATGATGCCTCCGATCTCCTTGAGCTTGCTTGCCGAGGCCGCGAACAAGAGGCCGAATGAGATCAATGCGATCGCCGTGAACCGCCATAGTGGAACGTCCAGGACAAGCATCGTCACCAGCATGAGCATCGCGATGATCAGGGTGATCAGCAGCCCGAGCACGATGGCGACAAGGATGCTGCCGGTGCGGTCTGGCTTGATGAGAAAGAATGCGACGTAAGCGGTGAGTGCCGGCGACGGGTCCTGGTAGATCTCCACGACGAGCAACGTCAACGCGCAGATCAACGCCAATCGGAACGCAAATTCGGCCCTCCCGGGAAATGGGGCGAGGAGCTCGATGACTCGCCGCGCCGGCGAATTCAGGGGCTCATCGACAGGCGGCGCCATGCTTCACCTCAATCACGGCCGACGCGCCCAGCCGCATGAGTCCCGCGGGCGGGTTTTGAAGACGGACGCGGACCGGAAAGCGCTGGGCGACCCTGACCCAATTCAGTGATCGTTCGACGTATGGGACCGACCTGGGGAGATCGACCCTCTCCGTATCGAGCACGCCTGCGCCGATGCCCTGGACCACGGCTTTCATCGGCTTCGTCCGGTCGATCAGAGAATAAGCGGTTGCGCAGTCCCCGACCTTGATCGCCTTCAGCTGGGTCTCGCGAAAATTGCCAACCGCATACCATTCGTCGTTGGTCACGAGGGTGAAGAGCGTTTGCGACGGGATCACCATCTCGCCGCTCTTTACGGTGAGCCCGACAACCCGGCCGGGGTGCGTTGCCCGGACCGTCGTGTCATCAAGTGCCCGCCGAGCAATGCTCAAGGCCGCAGCGCGAGCGCGCACCGTGGCTTCGGCACCGGCTTCGGTATCGATCGCGCGTACAGCGGCGCCTGCCTGCTCCCTTGCCTGCCGGAGCGAGGTAGCGGCGTCTCTCGCCGAGGTCTCGGCATTGTCGAGCTGCTGCTTCGGGATGTAACCATTGGCCGCAAGCGGTCTCAACCGGTCCACGGTCCTAAGTGCCAAGCTCAGGTTTGCTGCAGCCCGGCTGATCTGATCGCCTGCTACCGTGGCGGTCGAGCGCTGGGTCGACAGGACACGGCGCTGGGTTGCCAGGCCCGCTTGTGCGAGCGCCAGATCGGAGCTCGCCTGTCTCACCGCCAATTCAAACGGCAACCGGTCGATCTGGAAGAGCAGATCCCCTGTTCTCACGTAACTATTTTCGGAAACCGGGATGCTGATGATGCGGCCTCCGACGGCCGCCGCCACATGCACGACGTCGGCGTCGATGGTTGCGTCGTCCGTCGACGGAGTTTCCCACCAACGGTTGGCGGCGTAGATCGCGAGAATGAGAGCGATCGCGATTATCAGCAGGGACACGGCTTTGGCCCAGGGCGGCACAGGACGTTTTCCCGCTGTCTTCACGATCAGCGCCCGAACCAGATCAGCCAGACCAGGAGCGCGACAATCAGCCCGATCGATGCGCAGACGAAGAGTTGATAGGGCAAGACTTTCGCCAATCCCGAGCGAACCATCGCGGCGCGAGCCCCAATTGCTCCGAAGATTCCGATCACCGCGCAAAACAACCACGCGGGAAAGAATGCGCCAAACAGCGTGTACGATGGTGCCCCGCCCACTGTGGATCTGTCCGCTGCAAGCACCGCCGTCGCATTGCAAACCAAAGCGACGAAGCAGGCCTGCGCGGTGCGGCGCCAGATGCACGTCCAGAAGATCGAGTTCCGCTTGGCACTTGAATTCACAGTTCGCGCTCCTGCGAGCCGCCATGTGCCATGCGGGCTACTTCCGAGACACCAGCCTTAAGTTTAATTCCGGGTCCGGACCGCGCGTAATAAAAGCCCCGCTTGTGCAATCTGACGAAAGCGCAACTTGCGGTTCAGCGCGCCCCCGGCTCGCCCCAACTTTAGTGGTTGGGGCGAGTTCGTTTTAGCCGCGCGGGCCGTGCAAGTTGAATTGGGCAATTGGATTTTCCCGTGAACAAATGGGCAATTCTCGGGGTGTGCGGAGCGATCATGGCGGTCGAGTTTCTGGGCCTTCGCGCGTGCGTGCATAGCCTGTGGCCTCAAGACGACCTTGAGCTGGTTGGCCGCGTTGACGACAGTGTCGTTGAACTGCGCGACGGCTCGGTTCTGATGGCCAGCAAAGGCACAATTGGTCGCGACGTGATCGACTGGCTCAACAATCCAAGCGCGCCGCCCGCGCGTTTCGACATCGGACGCATGCCGTTCGTGCGGAATTCCGCGGTTCCAGCGCCGGACACGCAGGTGCGTGTCGAACGCTTCGCCGCCGAGCTGCGCGCCTATCCTAGAGTTCACACGACCATATTTGTCTGCACTTCAGCCGACGGACCCGGCGAAGGGAGCCTGGCCATCGCCCGGGCGAACCGCCTCGAGGCGACACTGACGGCGAATCACGTGCCCGGCGACCACATCTCGACGCAGCCGTGCCGGGTGCGCGATGTTCAGCCTGCGGCTGCGTCGGAACAGGACGGCCAACATATCGGGATCGTTCTAGAGCGCAGGAGCTGAGTCTAGCGGGAGAGGGAGAGAAGACATGGACGTCGCGATAGTATCAGCTTTGTCGGGACTGGCCGGTGCGGCAATCGGCGGCGCAACCTCGGCCTTCAGTTCCGTGCTGAGCGAGGCCACGAAGAATCGCAGGAGGACCGCGGAAGGTTGGTTCAACCGTCGTGTCCGGGTTTACGACGACTTCATCAAGGAGGCCGCTGATCATTACGTTGACGCCCTGACGCGTGAATCGGATGATCCCAAAGCGCTTGTTTCGCTCTATGCGCTCGTGGCGATCATGAGGCTCGGGTCACCGCGTGAAGTGGTCACGGCTGCTGAAGCCGTGATGGTGGACCTTCGAAAAGTGTACGAAGCTCCAAATCGGACGCTCAGTCAGATTAACATGTATTCCGAGGGCGGTGACGCCGATCCTCTGCTCGAGTTCAGCGAGGCGGCTCGCAAGGATCTGGAGTCGAGCCGGGCCAGACTCCTCCGCTGAGACGAAGCCTTCGAACCGTGCTTCCTGCGGGGCCCAGATAAACGAAAGTAGGATAGGAAGCCGCCAGTTTTTTGTGCAGCCCCTTCTCACCATTTGGACAGAATTAGGCTGAGGTTGGCAGACATGATCGACACGAAAACCGGCTCGTCAGACGCATCCCGATCGCGCGCGGCGATAAGCTTTTCCGCGATCGCCCGCATCACATTCGGCACAGTGCTTGCCCTGGTCGGCCTGACGCTTGTGGCGGGCGGCGTATGGCTCGGATACCTCGGTGGAAGCTTATATTATGCGATCGTGGGGGTGCTCCTGCTCGCGTCCGGCATTGCCTTCTGCCTCGGCCGGCCGCTCGGCTTCTACATTTACGCCGCGGCGTTCATTTTCACTCTGCTGTGGTCGCTATGGGAGGTCGGCCTCGACGGATGGGCGCTGACTCCGCGACTGACGGGGCCGCTGATCCTGATGGCGCTCGCGCTATTGCTGTTTCCTTCCGTTGCGATCGCAAACGCGGAAGCCAAGCGGGTTCGCAACCTCGGCCTGGCGTCGCTCGCCGCAGTCATGGTCCTTCTGGGGATTGGAATCTCCATGTCGGCAAGCCAGGCGGTCGCAATGTCACTCCCCCTCCAGCAGGCATCCCTCGCCTTCGACGACCCGACGAATGCGGCGGTCAACGGAGAGTGGGGCGCTTATGGCGCCGGCGCGAGCGCTCAGCGCTATTCGAACAGCAGCCAGATCAACCTGGCCAACGTCAAGGACCTCAAACGCGCCTGGGTCTTTCATGCCGGCGGCCTCAACGAGAAATGGGGCACGGAGATGACCCCGCTAAAGGTCGGCAACCGGCTCTACGGGTGCAACGGCCTCAACGTGATGTTCGCACTCGACCCTGCTACGGGGCAGAGGATCTGGTCCCACGACCCGCGCGTCGGCAAGAACTACATCCCCTACACCGCCGCCTGCCGCGGCGTCGCCTTCTACAAGGTGCCCAACGCGGCTCCCAACCAACCGTGCGCAGAGCGCGTCATCGAAGGCACGCTCGACATGCGGCTGATCGCGGTAGACGCGGCGACCGGAAAGGCATGCGCCGACTTCGGGCGCAATGGCCAGGCCAATTTGCAGGTCGGACTTGGTCAGAAGGATTCGATCAACGCCAAGCCCGGGCCGATGATTCCGGGGACCGCCTCGATCACCGCGACGCCGGTCATTGTCCAAGGCGTCATCGTCACCGGGCAGGAAGTCCTGGACGGCCAGCGCCGCTGGGCTCCTTCCGGTGTCATCCGCGGCTATGACGCGGTCAGCGGCCAATTGCGCTTTGCCTGGGACGTCAATCGGCCGGACGTCACCAAAGACCCCCCTCCCGGCGGCTATTATTCATTTGGAACGCCGAACAGCTGGACCGCGCCCGTGGGCGATGAAAAGCTCGGCCTCGCCTACATCCCCATGGGGAACTCCGCCGGCGATTATTATACCAGCCTCAGGAGCGCCGCAGAGAACGGGGTCAACTCCTCGATCGTCGCGCTCGACGTCAAGACCGGCAAGCCGCGCTGGATGTTCCAGACCGTCCACAAGGATGTGTGGGACTATGACATCGGCTCCCAGCCGAGCCTGGTTGAATTCCCTGTTGGCGGACGGCGCATCCCAGCGCTGATCGTCCCATCCAAGCAGGGTGAGATCTACGTGCTCGACCGTGCGACCGGGCGCTCGCTCCAGCCGGTGGAGGAACGGCCGGTGCCGCAGGGCGGCGTTGAGCCCGCACAGCGGTCGCCGACGCAACCCTATTCGACCTATCACACGCTGGCCAAAGCCAACCTGACCGAAAAGGACATGTGGGGCCTGTCGCCGATCGATCAGATGATGTGCCGCATCCAGTTCCGCCGCGCGCGGTATGAAGGTCGGTACACGCCGCCCGAGCTCAACCGCCACACCATCGAATGGCCGGGCTACAACGGCGGTTCCGACTGGGGCAGCGTCGCGATCGATCCGCGCCGCGGAGTGATCATCGCCAATTACAACGACACGTCGAACTCCAACATGCTGGTGTCGCGGCAAAAGGCCGATCAGCTTGGGCTGTTCCCGGCCGGCGACCCTCGAGCAGCGCACAGCTCCTCGAGTGCCGAGGGTGCTGGTGCAATGGAGGGCACGCCCTATGCGATCCTCGTCAATGCGGGCTGGGTGATGCCGACAGGCGTGCTGTGCACGCAGCCGCCCTATGGCGGGATCCGCGCAATTGATCTGGTCAGCGGGAAGACGATCTGGGACCGGCCGCTGGGAACGGCGCGCGCGAATGGACCGTTCGGCATTCCTTCGATGATGCCGTTTAACATCGGCACGCCGAACAACGGCGGCTCGGCAATCACCGCCTCGGGCCTGGTCTTCGTCGCGGCGGCGACCGATAACCTCATTCGGGCGATTGATATGCGGACCGGCAAGACGGTGTGGAGCGACGTCCTTCCCGGCGGCGGACAGGCGAACCCGATGATCTACGAGCAGAATGGCAAGGAGTATCTCGTGATCATGGCCGGCGGGCATCATTTCATGAAGACGCCGCAGAGCGATGCGCTGGTTGCCTATGCACTGCCATAGGACATGATCCAGGCGCTTCCGCCAGAACCGCCCCAAGCCGAGATCGTTGTTACCGGCAAGGCGCTTCCCGAGCCGAAAGCTGATCGGGTGTATGCGGTCGAGCGGATCGGACGGCGCCAGATCGAGCAGTCGCCAAGCCACGAGATCGACCAATTGCTGAAGGATGTGCCGGGCGTCCAGCTATTCCGTCGGTCCGACGCGCGGAGCGGCCATCCGACGAGCCAGGGCGTGACGCTTCGCGCACTTGGCGGAAATGCGTCGAGCCGCGCGTTGCTGGTGCTAGACGGCGTTCCACAATCGGATCCGTTCGGCGGCTGGGTCAACTGGCCGGCCTACGATGCGAGTGACCTTGCCGGAATCCGGGTGATCCGCGGAGGCGGGAGCGTCGCCAACGGTCCGGGTGCACTCGCCGGGACGATCGAGATGACCAGCAGCGCCGACGCAGGTGTGAGCGGCGAGATAGACGGCGGCAGCCGGCAGTCGCTCGACCTTCACGGGCGCGTCGGCATTGTCGCTGGAAGCAGCGTCGTCACGCTTTCCGGACAAGGCGGGCGCAGCGACGGCTTCGTTCCGATTACCGAAGGCACGCGCGGTCCAGCCGACGAGCGCGCGCCCTACCGCGAATGGAGCGGCCGCGGGCGTGTGGTCGCGCCGATTGGTGCGCTGACCGAGCTTCAGGCGAACTTCTCGGGCTTTCATGATTGGCGTACGCGCGGGACAGACTTTACGCAGAACCGGACCAATGGCGCGGACGCCTCGCTGCGGCTGGTCAGCCGCGGCCGCTGGCAATGGAGCGCGCTCGGCTATTGGCAATGGCGCAACCTGATGAGCAGCTTCGCGAATGTCAGCCCGGGCCGCCTCGTGGCGACACGCGTTTCGCTGCAGGACTCGGTTCCATCCCATGGCCTTGGCGGAAGCTTCGAGGTTCGGCCGCCAATGCCCGGCGGGATCGAGCTGCGCATTGGGGCGGACGCGCGCCGGACCGACGGGGAATCGCGGGAATTCTTTACGTTTGTCGCCGGCGAGCCAACACGGCGCCGCTTTGCCGGGGGCAACACCTGGACCAGCGGTGCCTTCGTCGAGGCGACCGCGCAGCTCGCTCGAGTGACTCTGACCGGTGGCGCCCGCCTGGACTATTGGCGGGTAAGCGACGGGCATTTGTTCGAGAAAGTCATTGCGAGCCAACAAATCTTGCGCGACGACAAGTATGGGCAACGCGACGGCTGGCTGCCGACCGCGCGAGCGGGGGCGCTCGCGCCGCTCGGTGGCGGCTTTAGCCTGCGCTCGGCGGTCTATCTCGGATGGCGCATGGCGACCCTCAACGAGCTGTTCCGGCCGTTCCGAGCCGGGCTCGATGCCACCGCAGCAAATCCCGATCTCAATCCGGAGAGGCTCGCCGGGGCGGAAGCCGGTGTCGAATATGCTCGCGGCCCCATTCGACTGTCGCTGACCGGATTCACCAACCGCCTGAAGAATGCGATCGCCAATGTCACGCTTGGGCAGGGCCCAGGCGTTTTCCCCGGTGTTGGCTTCGTCGCGGCTGGCGGCTCCTACCGTCAGCGGCAGAATGTCGACGCGGTGAAGGTGCGCGGGATCGAGGCGTCGGCGGAATGGACCAGCGGCCCCTGGGCAGTGCGCGCGGGCACGAGCTTGACGCACGCGCGGATGCAGGCATCGGGCGCCGCGGCGTTCCTCGACGGGTTGCGTCCGGCGCAGACGCCGAAATTCGCATCGACGCTTGCGGCGAGCTGGGAACAGGACGGCAAGGGTGCGCAGCTGGTCCTGCGCCGGGTCGGCGCCCAGTTTGAGGACGACCTCAACTCGCGGACCTTGAAGGCCGCAACGACGCTTGACGCTTACGCTTCGTGGCCGTTGACCCGCCGATTGCAGCTCGTCGCGCGTGGCGAAAACGTCACCAACAAGCTGGTGATGGCCACCATCAACGGCGACGGCTCGATCGAGCGAGCGACGCCGCGGACTCTGTGGATCGGCTTGCGGCTGCAGTAAGCGCCGGCGCCTAGTGGTAAGTGCCGTCCTGCAAGTCGCTGGTCGCGGATAGGTATTTGTCGAGCAGATCGCGGCCCGCCTTGGTAAGGACTGCGCGAAGCTCGCCGGTGAACGAGTCCTTCGCGCCGGTGATCAGCTGCCGTTGCTCGAGGCCCGCGAGCCAGCGGTGCATGACCGTTGCGGACACGCTGGTAAGTGAGGCGAGCTTGCCGAGGCTCAGTTCACAGCGCGGATCCGAGTGAAGCACCAGGAGAATGTCCCAGCCAGTTTCCTCGACCATCGCGGGCGGCAAGGATGATGCGGCTGTCGGGCTGTGGGGCCGCAAATCTTTTTGCGAATCGCAGTTCATTGCAGGACTCCGGTCATTGGATCGACAAGAATGAGTCCCGCACTTTTTATGCCGGCCAAGAGCTACGGCATATTGTACGTGAGTATCTTTATACTTTCGAATGAGTTGCGGCTGCGAGCTCCCGATCTCAGCCGGTCAGTGCGGCCAGCGAGCCGGAGGTCTTAAGAGGGACAAAGCTGTAGCGGAGCCGGAGGCTGCCGAACCTAGGAGGGGAATTGAGCTTCCTGACCGCTCCGGTCCCACATGAATTACTCCATGTTGAAGAACGGCCAAGGGGCTGCGAGTCGGGCGCGAGGCCGAATTTTCGTCAACCACCCATTGCGAACATTAGCTCCTAGGGATTTTCAGAAGCGCACCACCAGTTTGACGTTGGCGCTCTCGCTGTCGACCCTGTCTCCATACAGTCCCTTGAAGCCGAACTGGAACGCGGCACTGCTGCTCGCCTGCACCTCGGCATTTACCCCCAGCATCAGCATTTCCTTGTCGATCAGCGTGCGGATCATCGCCGGGTCGGATGCATCGGGCGATCCGACCAGCCGGATCGGGGCGACGATCTTGCCCTTGTCGGACAGTTGGTACCCAACAGTTCCCGACACCTTGAACACGCCGCTCTTGATCCCGGCGGTCAGCTTCGGAGTCGCCGAAAGGTACCAGTCCGAAGTGCCATCGCTCCGCGCGCCAGTTCCGCCAAGGCCGCTTTCGGCAAAGTCGCCGATCCTCATGTGGATCGCCTGAAGGTCGATTCCCGGGGTGGCGAACAGGCGGCCGCTCGAGAGCGTGTAACCAAGGCCCGCACTTGCACCAAAGTAGCGGGTCTTGATTTTCGCATGACCAATGCCCGGTTGGAAGATGTTCTGGTACCGGTCGGTCTCGAACTGCTGGTTGCCGACGGTCAGCGCCAGGCTGGCTTCGCCGCGTTCGTTCGCAAACAGCTTGCCGACGCCAAACCCGGCGTGGAAACCGGACCCGCCTGTACCGTTCGTCCGGCCATTGTCGGCCTCGAGACTGCCTAGGTCATCGAACCCCAGCGCCGCGCCGACCCGCCAGCCGTTGCCGGCCGAAATGGCGCCCCCGACCCGCAACCGCGCCGACGTGGCGAAGTCGACGTCCATCTCGCCGCCGTTGCGGTCGATGTGGTGGCCGTCGACGCGTCCGAAGACGCACTTGGCGCCGCGCTCATCGCCCGGCTGGCAGCCCATCACGTCGGGACCGAAATCGCGCGCCGAGTCGAGCTGCGCGATGGTCGGTGCCAACAGCGACTCCGGGTCAAGCTCGGCGAAGATGCCGGCGTAGAGATCTTCCTGCCCGGCGGTCAGGTTGCCGATCAGGGCCAGCAGGCGGCCAATGCCCCCCGCGCCGCCAACTTCGACCGAGGAATCGAGGTGGCGGGCGATCTGCCGCTGGTTGTGGTTGAGGAAATCCTGCGCGAAGTCGGTCGCAAGGGTAAGGTGGATGCCTGCCGAATTGGCGAGAATGCCATAGTCGATGGCAAGCGTATCGACCGGATCGAGGCCGTTGTCCGTCCCGCCCTGGCCGGTCGAGATCAGGGTCACATTATCATTATTCTCGAGCCAGGTGAGTGTGATGTCGGCCGTGCCATCGACCGCCGCGCTTCCGGTGGCGTCGATCCGGTCGCTTACGTAGGGACCGAAGGCGACGTCGTAGTTCATCAAGCCGCTCCCCGATTGGCGGAAGTTGCCGTCCAACGCGACAAGGCTGATGACCGACGTGCCGACCAGCAGGTCGGTCTTGGGATTGGTGATCACCGGCGGCGCGAAGGTCGCGCCGTTGAGCAAGTCGATCGGCACAGGATCTGCCGCAAGGCCCATCAGCAATGTACCGTCATTGTCGAACAGGCCGGAGCTCCCGGCGCCATCGCGCAGGTCGAGCGTGTCGATCGTCAGGAAGGATGCGCCCACCGCCGTGTGGACGAGATTGGTGCCGCCACCCAGCAGGATGTTGCCGACGGTCAGCCCCTCATTCTCCAGCCGGTCGTTGCCGTAGGTCCCGGTCATTGCCCGACCTGACACTGCCGACAGGCTGCTCTCGATGGTAACGAGGTTGGTGGCTCCGCCGTCGAGTGCGATCCCGACGCCACTGCCACTGCCTCCGCGAACATCGCCGCTCGCGCCAATGGTGATGTTGCTGCCACCAAGGCTGCCGAGGCTCTGCGCCATCACCGCGGTCGAATTGACGCCGAAGGCGAGGATTCCACCATCAATATCAAGCCCGACTGCCCCACCAAGGCCGACGCCGCCGGCGGTGCCGGCGAACACGCCATCGACCAGGCCGCCGCCTCCGCCCAGGCTCTGCGCCAGGATGCCGTAGGCACCGTCCCCGAGCACCGCCACGTCGCCCGTCTGGGAAAGAAGGATCGCGCCGCCGTTGCCGCTGTTAGCGCTCGACAAGGTCAGGCTCGGATTGGCGCCCGCGCCGAACAACGCGCCGCCACCGCCGCCAATCGACTGCAGGAGAATGCCATTGGCGGCCTCGCCCAGCGTGGTGACCTGGCCATTGTTGCTGACCGTGACATTACCCCCGGAGCCATTGGCCCCGGCCTGCCCGCCAAGAATCACCGAGGCCGCCTGCAGGCCATCGAGGACGACCTCTCCGCCGCCGCCGCCGATCGATTGGACGATCAGCCCGTTGGCGCGCGCGCCAGCGGTCATGAAGCCGCCGGTGAAGCTCAAGTCGATCACGCCGCCGTCATTGCCGCTTCCGCCGGTGGCGCCGAGCGACACGATCGCCGGCGTGATCACCGCGGGAACCGCCGCTTGGGCGAAAAGCGCCACT
>DATHFE010000190.1:0-3101 GCA_035318245.1 Sphingomicrobium sp.
CCTGTTCGACGCGCCCGACGGTGCGCGTAGCGACGGCGCGAAATCTCTCGTGGCGACCGATTACTACAACCGCCTCGCCAGCCGGGTCACCGCGGCGCTCAGCGTCGCGACCGCCGCCGGACCGCTCTATGAGGTCGACACTCGGCTGCGCCCTCAAGGCGCCAAGGGTATGCTCGCCGTGTCGCTGGCGGCCTTCGCCGCTTACCAGCGGGACGAAGCGTGGACCTGGGAGCATATGGCGCTGACCAGGGCGCGCGTGGTTTACGGTTCTGAAGAGGGTCGCGCCAAGCTTGCCGGTGTCCTCGATGCGATCCTCAAACGCCTTCACGATCCCGCCAAAACACTTGCCGACGCCGTGGCGATGCGAAGCGAAATGGCGCAGCACAAGCGGCCGGCCGGTCCGCTCGATATCAAGCGTGGGCCGGGCGGGCTGATCGACCTCGAGTTTGCGGTGCATGTTTTGCAACTGACGCAGTGCGTCGCGTTCGATCCGCGGCTCGGGAATGCGATTGAGGGGCTGATCGCCGCCGGCCTGATGCCGCCCGATATCACGCCCGCGCATGATTTGCTGACCCGGATGCTGGTAACGATGCGCCTGGTCGCGCTGGGCGGCGGCGAGATCGAGCCGGAATCGCGCGCTTTGGTTGCCGAGGTTTGCGGCTACGACGATTGGGAGGCATTGCTTGCCGCACACGACAGAGCGCGCCAAAGCGTCGCGCTATTGTGGACGAGCGTAAAAGGAGAAACGACATGATCGGCCAAGGCGACTCAGCGCCCGTGATGACCATCACCGCCAGCGACGGTGGCGTGACCAAACTCGGCGCACCGGGCCAGCCGCTCGTGCTCTATTTCTATCCCAAGGACGATACGTCGGGCTGCACCCGCGAAGCGCAGGATTTCACCGCGCTCGCACCTGAGTTCGCCAAGGCCGGGGCACGTATTGTCGGCGTATCGCGCGACCCGATGAAGAAACACGACAAATTCATCGCCAAATATGACCTCGCCGTGCCGCTGGCGAGCGACGAGGACGGCACCATTTCCGACGCATTTGGCACCTGGATCCAGAAATCGATGTATGGCCGCAAATATATGGGGATGGAGCGCGCGACGTTTCTGATCGGCAAGGACGGGCGGGTCGTGCGCGAATGGCGCAAGGTCAAGGTGCCCGGGCATGCGGAGGAGGTGCTGGCGGCGGTGCGCGGGCTAGCGTGAAGACCCATTGCGGACCTGTCACAGCAATGTCATGACTCGCTCCGTTTCGGGGGAGCGATCGTTTGATTACCAGCCAAGAATTTGACGCCCTGCTCGCGCCTTTGAGCATCGAGATCAGTGAGATGGCGCGCTGGGTCGCCGAGACCGGGCAACGTGTGGTGGTATTGTTCGAAGGCCGCGACACGGCGGGCAAGGGAACCACTATCTACACGATCAGCCGGTCGTTGAACCCGCGCCAGTGCCGCGCGGTCGCACTCGCCTCGCCGACCGAGCGCGAAGTCGGGCAATGGTATTTCCAGCGTTATGTTGCGCATCTGCCCGCCAAGGGCGAAATCGTGTTGTTCGACCGGAGCTGGTACAATCGCGCCGGGGTCGAACGGGTGATGGGCTTTTGCACCGAGGCTGAAGCGGAAGCATTCCTTGAAGCCGCGCCGGCGTTCGAGAAGCATCTCGTCGAGCATGGCATCCTGCTGTTCAAATATTGGCTGACCTGCGACCAGGACGTGCAGGAGGAGCGCTTTAACGAGCGGCTCAACAATCCGACTAAGCGCTGGAAAATCTCGCCCATCGATATCGAGGCGCGGACCCGCTACGACGAATATACCAAGGCTCGCGAGCGGATGCTGAAAGCAACGCACACGCCCTACGCGCCATGGACGATCATCGATTTCAACGACCAACTGCTTGGCCGGCTAACCTTGATCCGCGACCTGCTCGACCGCTTGCCCGACACCAAATTACCCCTTGAGGATATCCCATGGCCGCCGCTCTCCGCGGAGCCGAGCAAGGACAAATACGGGGTGATCGAACCGCTTCCCCATTACACTGAAGCGCAGGCGCCAAGCGAAGCAAGCTGACAACCTTGCGGTGCATAAGAATTGCCCTATCCTGCAGCCTCGGCATCGCTAGGGGGGTCAAGCGAAATGCGCGCACTCAAGCTGTTCGCTCAATTGAGCATTTATTATCTCGTCCTGGTCGGCGGCGCGTGGCTCATCCTGCGCAATTTTCCCGACATGCGCCAATATTTGCCGATCGGCGGCGCCGAGCAATTGATCAACGCGGGCGCAGGCAAATCCAGTGCGTTTGAAGCGGTCTCGCAGGCAGCCGGGGTCAAATCGCTTGGCGAAAGTCTTGGCTGGATGGGCATGGCGATCGTCGGCGTGCTGCTGACTGCGCTCCCGGTCAGCTGGGTTTATATGGCGACCCGCACTACCGAGGAATATGACCAGTCGCTGATCAGCTCGATTCTCATCCTGCCGGTGGTCGTCGGGTCGATCGTCATCGTCGTCCAGCACAGCCTCGCGCTGGCGTTTGCACTGGGCGGGATCGCCGGCGCGGTGCGGTTCAAGAACAGCCTCAAGAGTTCCGGCGACGCGCTCTACATCCTGCTGTCGGTCGGAATCGGCCTGTCGGCGGGAATCGGTGCAGTCGAGCTGGCGCTCGTCATGTCGTTCGCCTTCAATTACTGCTTCGTCGCGCTGTGGATCAGCGAATATGGCGAGCGGGAAGGGATGAAGCGCTATATGAGCGATTTCGACCCGAGCGACGCTGCTAGCGTTGCAACCGCGGCGGCCGCTGCGGCAGCAATTACGGGAACGGCGCCAGAAACCCCGGCTCCGCCCAAGACTCCCTAGTTGATGCAGGTCTTGAGCAATTTGGCCGTGACATCGCTATCGGTCGCAATGTCCTTGAAGAAGCCGTCGAGATAGGCTGCCGCGCCGCGGCGTGTGCGTTCGTCGAGCTGGGAAACCTGGTCGAGCACCGCCAGCGCCGCCGCGCGCTTCCCGCGCATTTCAGCGGCAACCGTCAACGCCTGGCCGTTGTGGGCGCACCACCCGCGATAAAAGCGCTTCTTGACGCTGCTGACCGGAATTCCTTCGGGCGGAAGG
>DATHFE010000191.1:0-5220 GCA_035318245.1 Sphingomicrobium sp.
ACGCGCTTGGGTACACCGACCTGGATCGCGGCGAGGCCGATGCCTGGCGCATCGTACATCGTCTCGAACATGTCGGCGATCAGCTTGCGCAGCTCGTCATCGACCTTGTCGACCGGCGACGAAATCTTGCGCAGCACCGGATTCGGCGTTTCGAGGATGGGCAGTAAGGACATGAGAGCGATTTAAGCGCGAGCGCCCCTTCGTTCAAGCTACCGGGCGGCGGGCGCGCAGGGCTTGGGCGAGCGTGCCTTCGTCGAGATAATCGAGCTCGCCGCCGACCGGAAGGCCGTGGGCGAGCTGGGTGAGACGGATCGGAAAGCCCTCGAGCCGTTCAGCGAGGTAGTGCGCGGTGGTCTGGCCCTCGAGCGTCGCGTTCATTGCCAGCACGACTTCGTCGATTCCGCCCGCGGAGACCCGCGCAACCAGCCGATCGATGCCGAGGTCCTCTGGCCGCACGCCATCAAGCGCCGACAGCCGCCCGCCCAACACGTGATAGCGCCCCGGGAATAACCGCGATCTATCGAGCGCCCAAAGGTCGGCGACTTCCTCGACGACGCACAGCAAGCGATCGTCACGGCGCGGGTCGCGGCACATGGTGCAGGGGTCGGACGTGTCGACATTGCCGCATTGCGAGCAAGTGGCGAGATTGGCGTTCACGCTCTGCAGCGCCGCGAGCAACGGCTCGAGCGCGGATTCGCGGCGCTTGAGCAAATGCAGCACCGCGCGGCGGGCCGAGCGCGGGCCCAGGCCCGGCAGTCGCGCCAAGGCGCTCGACAGCGCTTCGATTTCCTGACTGGCCATGCATCGCGACATAGGCGGATTGGCTTGGCTCGCAAGTCCAGCCATAGGCGGACGTGATGCGGATCATCTTCATGGGAACGCCCGAATTCGCGGTGCCGACGCTCAATGCCCTGGTCGACGCCGGGCATGACGTCGCCGCGGTCTATTGCCAGCCGCCCCGCCCCGCCGGTCGCGGCAAGGCGTTGCGCGCGTCGCCGGTGCAGGAGCGGACCGAGGAATTGGGGCTGGAGGTGCGCCACCCAGTGAGTCTCAAAGGCGCCGACGAGCAGGCGGCGTTCGCGGCGCTGGAAGCCGACATCGCGATAGTCGCGGCTTACGGGCTGATCCTGCCGCGCGCGATCCTCGACGGGACGATGTTGGGTTGCATCAACGTCCACGCCTCGCTGTTGCCGCGCTGGCGCGGCGCGGCGCCGGTGCAGCGGGCGATTTTGGCGGGGGACAAACAAACGGGCGTGACCATCATGCAGATGGACGCTGGACTCGATACCGGGCCGATGCTGCTCAAGCGCGTTGTGCCGACCGACGAGAAGAATGCCGCCCAACTCACGGAAGACTTGGCCGAACTTGGGGCATCGATGATGGCCGAAGTGCTTGAAGATCTTCCGTCATTCGAGCCGATCCCTCAGCCCGAGGAGGGAGTCACCTACGCCGCCAAGGTCAGCAAGGAAGAGGCGCGGCTGGATTTCGCCCTGCCGGCCTCGATCGTCAAGCGGCAGGTGCGTGCTTTTGCGCCCAGGCCCGGCGCCTGGTTCGAATTTGCGGGCGAGAGGGTGAAGCTGCTCGATGCGCGGGCCGGGGATACTGGCGGAAGACCGGGCGAAGTGCTCGACGACTGCCTCAATATCGCCTGTGGCGAAGGCTCCATTGGTCCGCTCAAGGTCCAGCGCGCGGGACGCGCCCCGATGGCGCCTGACGAGCTGCTGCACGGCTTCCCGATCCCAGCCGGAACGATTCTCCAGTGACCCGTTGGAAGTTGATTCTTGAATATGACGGCGGGCCGTTCGTTGGCTGGCAACGGCAGGCACTTGGAGAGTCGGTCCAGCAAACTCTCGAACGGGCAATCGGCAAGATGACCGGCGAGGCGGTCGCGGTACATGGCGCGGGGCGGACCGATGCCGGGGTGCACGCGCTGGGAATGGCGGCCCATGTCGACATATCCAAGACCCTGACCGCGCACCGCCTGCGCGAAGGCGTCAACGCGCTGGTTCGCCCCGCCCCAATCTCGGTGCTGGAAGTCGAGCCGGTCGCCGACGACTGGCACGCGCGCTTTTCCTGTACCGGGCGCCGCTACCTCTACCGGATCCTCAACCGGCGCGCGCCTCCAGCGGTCGAGCGCGGTCGGGTGTGGCATGTCGCCTTGCCGCTCGACATCGAAGCGATGGCCGAGGGCGCGGCAAAACTCATCGGCACACATGATTTCACCACGTTTCGATCGGCCCATTGCCAGTCGGACAGTCCGGTCAAGTCGCTCGACAGTCTCAAGGTCGAACGCGTCGGCAATGAGGTCCATGTCCATGCCGCGGCGCGCAGTTTCCTCCACCATCAGGTGCGGTCGATGACGGGATGCCTGGCGATGGTCGGGCGCGGTCAGTGGAGCCCCAATGACATTGCGGCTGCACTCGAAGCGAAGGATCGGGCGGCATTGGGCCTTAACGCACCGCCACAAGGCCTATATTTTGTTGAGGCGAGTTATTCGGCGACGCCGTCAAGATCATGATTGATCATCGTTTCTCTGGCTGACGGTTGGCTGAGGAAGGCTTGCGGGCTGGCGCTTAGCCCATAGGCTCCCGCGCAGAAGATCGCGACCAGATCTCCGACCTCAGCGTGCGGGACGGCGATCTCATCGGCGAGCAAATCGAGCGGCGTGCACAGGCTGCCGACGATCGTTGCCTCCTCGGTCAATGGAGCGCCGAATTGGCTGGCGATGGCGACCGGATAATTGCGGCGCAGCAACTGGCCGAAATTGCCGCTCGCGGCGAGCATGTGGTGGAGCCCGCCGTCGGTGACGAGAAAATTGCGGCCATTGCTCTGCTTACGGTCGACGATTCGGGTCAGATAGACCCCCGCCTCGCCCACCAGCCAGCGGCCAAGCTCGATCGAGAAGCGGGTCAAAGCGAGCACATTGGGGACGTTTTCCAGCGTCTCGCAGAGGCCCGCACCGACCGCCATCACATCCAATGGCGCTTCGCCCGGGAAATAGGCGATTCCGAACCCCCCGCCGAGATTGATCTCGAGTGGCGCCTCGCCAATTTCATCGGCAATCGTCGCGGCGAGCGCGACCGTCGCGCGGTGGGCTTCGATCAGCGCCGGGGCATGGAGCACCTGGCTTCCGGCGTAGATGTGCAGCCCGCGCCAGTCGGCTCCGGCCGCGATCATCTCCCGGGCCACATTGGCCGCGCGGTCATGGTCGATGCCGAACGGCGCGGCGCCGCCGCCCATCTTCATCCCGGCTCCCTTGAGCGCGAACGGCGGGTTGACCCGCACGGCAACCTTGGGGCGGATGCCAAGCGTACCGGCAATGGTCAGGACGCGTGCCGCCTCGCCTTCGCTTTCGAGATTGATCGTGACTTCTGCGGCAATGGCCCGTTCCAGCTCGGAATCGCGTTTGCCCGGGCCCGCGAAGCTCATTGGCAAGTCTTCGAAGTCGAGCGAATGGAGTGTCTCAAATTCGCCAATCGAGGCCACATCGAAACCGTCCACGTGCCTCGCCATGAATGTCAGCAATGGCTCGTACGGGTTTGCTTTCACGGCATAATGCAATGCGACCCCATCAGGCATGGCGAAACGGAACTCGGCAATCCGCTGGCCGATGCGTGCGGCGTCGTAAACGAATAATGGTGTGCCGCCAGCTCCGGCAATCAGGGCATCGACATCATAATCGCCGATCAGCAATCGGCCCTGTTCGCCAGCCACAAACCCCGCGGGAATTGGTCCATTATCCTTCATGCCAACATCCCCTTGAGCGCGGCGCGGTCGAGCTTGGCGTTCGGGCCGGTCGGTAGCACATCCCGCCAGACGATGCGCTGGGGCCGCATGTGTGGCGGCAACTCGCGTGTAAAATAGGCGAGTAGGCGTTTTTCAGCATCGTCCCCCTTGGCGACCGCGAACAGGACAATCGCCTGGCCGAGCCGCTCGTCGGGAACGCCGAACACCGCGACATCGCGCACCGCGCCGCTAGCAAGCGCGGCCTCCTCGATCTCGGTCGGGCTGATGCGATTGCCGCTGACCTTGATCATCGCATCGTCGCGCCCGCGAAATCGGAGGAGGCCGTCGACGCCGCGAATGACCCGATCGCCAGACCAGACGGCGGTGCCGCCACTCTCCGACCAAGGTGGCGCGGGGCGGAAGCGCTCGGCAGTGCGAACCGGATCGCGCCAATAGCCTTGGGCCACCAAGGGGCCAGCGTGGACCAGTTCACCCTCCTCCCCAGCCCCCGCCTCGCCCGCGTTGGGGCCGACGACCATCGCCTCTGCGAAAGGGATTGCGCTGCCCACGCTATCGGGACGGCTGTCGACCAGCTCCGGGTCGAGGCTGGTCGAGCGGAAGGCTTCGGTGAGGCCGTACATCAAATGGAGGCGGGCCTGGGGGAACAGGGCGCGAAGGCGGCGCACCAGCGGCTCAGGTAGGTGGCCGCCGCTGTTGGTGAGGGTGCGCAGGCTTGCGCCCTCCCCACGCGACCAGTCGGCTTCGGCGAGCTGCAACCACAAGGGCGGAACGCCGGCGAGCACGGTGACGTCATAACGTCCCACCGCGCGCACCACGTCGCGGGGCATGAGATAGTCGAAGGCAATCACGCTGCCGCCCGCGGCCCAGGTCGAAAGCAACTGATTTTGGCCATAGTCGAACGCCAGCGGGAGCAAGGCGAGAGTGCGATCGTCAGGCGACAAGTCGAGGAAATGCGCGACGCTGATCGCGCCGAGCCAGAGGTTGGCGTGGCTCAGCATCACGCCCTTGGGCAGCCCGGTCGATCCAGACGTGTAGAGCAATGACACGAGTTCGTCGGGATTGGCGGAGGATGGTGGAAACACGAAGTCGTCGTCGCGCCAATCCTCAAGCGCAACCAGAGCGGCATCTGCTTCGTCACCCGCTTCGAGGCTCCCCAGACGCGCCTGGTTAGCGATCAACAGGCGCGCGCCGCTGTCGGCCAAGATATGCGACGCCTGGGCGCGCCGGAGCACCGGATTGATTGGGACATGGACCAGGCGCGCCCTCGCGCAGGCGAGCGGCAGGACGCAGGCCAGCGCGGTCTTGCCCATCCAGCTCGCAACGCGCTCGCCAGGCTCGAGTCCGCGCCCGAGCAAGGCGTGGGCGATGCGCCCGACGGCTTGATCCAAGGCGGCATAGGTCAGGCTTTCGCCGCCCGCGACCAGCGCTGAAGCCTCAGGCTCGCCGCGCAAGGCGAGATGGTCGAGCGGATAA
>DATHFE010000192.1:0-13534 GCA_035318245.1 Sphingomicrobium sp.
TCGTCGGTGCCGAGATATTCCGTGGGCAGACTGAAATCATTGGCTCCGGCGATGGTAATGGTGACGCTCGACTGCGTGCCGTCGACGGCGACGACCTTGAAGCTGTCGGTCAATTGCTGCCCGGAATTGAGATGATCGACCGCGGGGTCGTTATTATTAAGCGTGTAGATCCAGCTTCCCGTGGCTGAGAGACTGAACGTTCCGTGTCCGCCGTCCGAGACGGCGTTGCCGACCGCGCGGAAGCCGGCGTTGCCGTCGACATCAGCGACGGTGAGCTGACCGCTGGATTGCGCAACCCCGGGGTTGCCGGGAGCAGACTCCGCTACGCTTCCGGTGGCGTTCCCGCCGATGACAGCCGCGTCGTTTTTGCCGGTCAGGCTGATCGTCAGCTCATTGATGTCGAACATGCCATATTCGTCGGTGGCGACGATGTGCAAGACCAGCGAAACGGTCTGACCTTCGGCAAGTGACTGGATCTCAGGGTTATTGCCATCGAGGCTCCAGGTCCCGTCAGCTCCGATCGAAAAGCCCGGAACGTACGTGGCAGGAAATTGGGAATAAAGTGAATAAGTGAGCGTTGCGTCATGATCGATATCGGACGAGGTGTAGCGTCCGCTTGTCACAACATCCTCGCTCGCTACCGCGAAGGCCGGCTCCGAAATCGGCGCGTCATCGCTCCCGCGCATAACCACTGTGATCGTCTGGTCGACCGATCCGCCGTGCCCGTCCGAAATCGTCACGACATATTGTTCGCTGATTTCCTCTCCCTCGTTGAGGAATTGAAGGCTGTCGGAACTGTTGAGCAGATAGTGCCAGGAGACATAACTGGTGCCGGCCGGATCATAAGGCTGGACCGGGTCCAACACGAAGGTCCCAACCGCCGCCTCGTTGCTCGCCGGTGTTACGGAGACGCTGTGCACATCCCCCAGATCCGCGTCCGAAAAGACAATCGTTCCGGCCATGGAGCCGCCGTCCTCGGCAAGCCACGCGTCCTGAACCGCATACTCGACGCGAACCGCGTCATTGGTCCCAGTAACTGTGACCGCCAGCACTGAACTGGCGGCGGCACCGTGTTCATCGGTGACGCTGTAGGAAATTGCGACTTGCATGGACTCGCCTGCACCGAGCGACTGGTAAGCCGGATCGGACCCGTCGAACGCCCAGTTGCCGTTGCTCGCCATGGCAAAGCCCGGCGTGGTGCCAATCTGGCTGTAGGTGAGAACCGCCCCATGATCGACGTCATGGTCGTTAGCCGCGACGCTGCCAGTCACCAGCATGTCTTCGTTCGCCGCCGCCACGTCCGCGGTTGCGACGGGAGCGTCATTTGTCCCGGTGATCGTGAGGCGCGCCGTTGCCCAGACGAGGGTGTTGCCCTGCCTGACGGCGTAGAGGAAACTGTCGGTAAGCGTTTCGCCCTGGCCGAGCTGGTCGACGAGGTCGTGGAGGCTGTCCGCGGAATAGCCTATGCGTCCATCGCCGGTGATCCAGATGGTTGCGCCAAGCGCGCTCCTGTCGCTGCTTGCGGCCGCACTGCGAGCCAGATCAGCGGTTCCAAGATCGGCGACTTGGCCATTGTCGATCGAGTAAAGCGGTTTCTTGATCGAATCGTTGGCGAGGACATCGAAGAAGAAGCTTCCGGTGAACACGCCTTCGGAGAAGCTCCATGAGTCGTCGGTCGCTTGATTGTTGCTCGCCATCTAAAATTCCCCCAACGCAAACTCGGCACGTGGTGTTGAAACCCAGGTGGCTTTAACAATTCGTAAAAATCTGGAGAAGCCGTTGAACCCGCTCTATGAATCCATGGCCACCAGCGTGTTCGAGCGGATGTCCGGGCTTGCCGCAAAGCACGGCGCGGTCAATCTGGGGCAGGGGTTTCCTGATTTCGGCTGGCCCGATTCGATCCTCGACGCCGCGGCCCAAGCGTTGCGCGACGGGTCGAACCAATATCCGCCATCTCGCGGCCTCCCGGTGCTGCGCGAGGCGGTCGCAGCCCATTATGGGCGACACCACGATGTCGCCTTGAGCGCGGAAAATATCGTCGTCACCAGCGGCGCGACCGAAGCGCTGGCAGCGACCTTGCTGGCGCTGATCGAGCCCGGTGACGAAGTGGTCATATTCACCCCGGCCTATGATGCGTACGCACCGCTCATACGCCGCGCCGGCGGTATCGTTCGCGAAGTGGCTCTGCAGCCGCCCGGCTGGCGGATCGATCGAGCGGCGATCAAAGCCGCGGTGGGCGCGAAAACGCGCGCGATCGTGTTCAACAATCCGCACAATCCGACCGGGCGGTTGTTCGATGCCAAGGAACTCGAGGCGGTCGCGTCAGCGGCGCGGGACCACGACCTCATTGTGATCAGCGATGAGGTGTGGGAGCATATCCTGCTCGACGGGCAGGATTTCGTGCCGGTCGCGGCGATTCCCGGCATGGCGGAGCGGACGATCAAGATCGGTTCAGCGGGCAAGATCTTCTCGCTGACTGGGTGGAAGGTGGGGTGGATGGCGGCACCCCCCGAAATGGCGAGTGTCGCGGCGCGGGCGCACCAGTTCCTGACGTTTGCCACACCGCCCAATCTGCAAGCGGCGGTGGCTTATGGATTGAACGACGGCGATGAATGGATTGCCCCGATGCGAGCGCGGTTTGCGTGGGCGCGGGACCGGATGACTGAAGGCTTGCGCAAGGCGGGATTTACGGTGCTCGACAGCGCCTCGACTTACTTCATGTGCGTCGACCTTGCCGCTTCGGGCATACAGCGAGACGACGAGGCTTTCGCCAAACAGGCGGTCGAGAAGGCCGGTGTGGCGGTCGTGCCATTGTCGCCGTTCGCCGAAGTGGATCCGCCGCGCCACCTCATCAGATTATGCTTTGCCAAGCGCGACGAGACGATCGATGCGGGGGTCGCCGCGCTTGCGCGGGCCATGGAGCTGGCGAAATGAGTGAAGCGCGGGAGTTGCTGGACGAGCTTGGCGTCGGTGGATCGGTGGGCGATTTGGTCAGCCACTCGCCGATCGACGGGTCTGAAATCGGACGCGTGCGGATTGCCAATGCCGAGGATGTCGCAGCGGCGTGTGAACGGTCCGCGGAGGCGTTCAAAATCTGGCGCACGGTCCCGGCGCCGCGCCGCGGCGAATTGGTGCGCTTGCTCGGTGAGGAATTGCGTGCCGCCAAGGAGCCGCTGGCACGGCTGGTGACGCTGGAAGCAGGCAAGATCGTCCAGGAGGGCCTTGGCGAAGTCCAGGAAATGATCGACATTTGCGATTTTGCGATCGGGCTGTCGCGGCAGCTTTACGGGCTGACCATCGCCAGCGAGCGGCCAGACCACCGGATGATCGAGCAATGGCACCCGCTCGGGCCGGTGGCGGTGATCAGCGCGTTCAATTTTCCGGTCGCCGTGTGGGCGTGGAACGCGGCGCTGGCTTTGGTCTGCGGCGATACGGTGATCTGGAAGCCGAGCGAGAAAACCCCGCTGACAGCCGAAGCGGTGATGGCGGTGATGGCGCGCGCGCTCGACCGTTTTGGCGATGCGCCGGCGGACTTGGTCCAGCTGGTCCAAGGCGGCCGCGAAGCCGGCGAGGCTCTGGTCGAGGATGCGCGCGTGGCCCTCGTATCGGCGACGGGCTCGACCGCGATGGGCCGCAAGGTCGGTCCGAAGGTCGCCGAACGGTTCGGACGGTCGCTGCTTGAGCTCGGCGGCAACAACGCGCTGATCGTCACGCCGAGCGCCGATTTAACGCTGGCCGAGCGGGCGATCCTGTTTTCGGCGGCGGGGACCGCGGGCCAGCGCTGCACGTCGCTAAGACGGCTGATCGTCCATCGCGACATCGCCGACGCGCTCGTCGAGCGGCTTGCGCAATTGTTCGCTGCGGCTCGCATCGGCGATCCGCGCGAGGCGGACACACTGATCGGTCCGCTGATCGATCGCGCGGCGTTCGATGCGATGCAGGCCGCGCTGGCTGCGGCGCGCGAACAGGGCGCGGTCGTGCACGGCGGCGACCCGGTCGAAGCGGTTGAGGGTGGAATCTATGTTCGGCCGGCATTGGTTGAGCTGGATGCTCAGGAAGGCGTGGTCCTGACCGAAACGTTTGCGCCGATCCTCTACGTGTTACGCTATTTGGAGCTGGATGAGGCAATCGCGCTCAACAATGCCGTGGCCCAGGGGCTTTCGTCGGCGATTTTCACCAGCGATTTGCGCGAATCCGAGCAATTTCTCCGAGATTCGGATTGCGGAATCGCGAACGTCAATATCGGCACGTCGGGCGCGGAGATCGGCGGCGCGTTCGGCGGCGAAAAGGAGACTGGCGGCGGACGCGAGAGCGGGTCGGACAGCTGGCGCGCCTACATGCGGCGCTCGACCAACACGATCAATTACGGCCGCGACCTGCCCTTAGCTCAGGGGATCAAATTCGAGGCGCCATGACCGGTGCCCCGAATTAGATCCTCGCTTCGACGTCGCGCCGTGATCCCGGCGGACTATTGCCGACGTAGTTGAGCCAGCGGCGGCGGAAACTTTCTTGCCAGTCTTTAAGATCACCCGGCTCGAGTGGGGTCGCAATCAGATAGCCCTGCGCCACGTCGCAGCCGAGCTCGCGCAGCAGCAGCAATTGATCGGCTGTTTCGACCCCTTCGGCGGTGACGGTTAGGCCAAGGCCATGGGCAAGGTCGATGATGGTTTTGACGATCAGCCGGCTTTCGTTCGAGGTTGTCGCATCGTCGACGAAAAACCGGTCGATCTTGACCTCCGTGAACGGCAGTTGGCGAAGCTGCATCAAGGTCGAGTAACCGGTGCCGAAGTCGTCGATCGCCAGGCCGATGCCCTTGATGCGAAAGCGGGTCAGCGTGTCCATCAGCTTGATCAAAGGCTGGGTGGCGCCTTCGGTCAGCTCCAACACCAGTCGATCGGTTGGCACCTCGAGCGCTCGGCACATCCGTTCGACCAGGTCGGGAAAATCGAGCGCTTCGAGGCTCAATGCCGATATATTGAAGGCGATGTGCGTATCAATTCCCTCGCCGCACCATTTCAGCCACTGGCGGAGCGTCGTGCGCAGGCCCCATTGGGTCAGCGGATCGATCAAACCATGGCGCTCGGCCAAGGGGACAAAGCGCGATGGCGGAACCGCCCCATGTTCCGGATCGGTCCAGCGGACCAAGGCCTCGACGCGAACCAGATTGCCGTCGGCCAACGAGATCTTCGGCTGATAGACCATGTGCAGCCGGTGGTTGATCAGCGCGCGCTCGAGGCCGTCGAGCAGGCCAAGATCGCGCGTTGGGATCATAGCACCAGCGTAGGCCGTAACGCGTTGAGCAAGGCCTCAAGTTCCTCGAGTCGCACGGGCTTCTCGAGTGGGCCGACCATGTCCAGGCCCAGCGCCTGGCCGAGTCGGAAGGCGGATTCGAGCACGCGCCTGTCGAACCCGCTGATGATCAGCACTGGCGAACGGTATTCCTGGTCAGCGAGGAAGCGGAGCAGTTCGACCCCATCCATCCCGGGCATGCCGAGATCGAGAGCGACCATATTGGGGCGATTTGCAAGAAATTCTTCTGTAAATTCAATGTAGCCGGTTGCAACGTGCGCCGAAAAGCCGCTGAACCCCGCCGCATTGGCGACATAAGCGGCGAGCGCCGGTTCGTCATCGATCAACAGCAGCCGCGGCCGCACCATACTCAACTCCCACAGGTTAAGGCTAAACCCTGCGCACCTTTCGTTA
The DNA here is from genome assembly GCA_035318245.1 of Sphingomicrobium sp. Taxonomy (GTDB): domain Bacteria; phylum Pseudomonadota; class Alphaproteobacteria; order Sphingomonadales; family Sphingomonadaceae; genus Sphingomicrobium. The sequence continues at coordinate 5,704 of DATHFE010000192.1, forward strand.
ATTCCGTCAAACAGCTGGAAACGCCTTCTTAACCGCGTTGGGCGTAAGTTCTCAGATTGAAGCGATTTTCCTCGTGGGGGAATGCATGTTCGGCTCACTCATTCGACGCAAGACAGGCCATACGGTCGAGCAGGACGATGCCGCGTTCGATTCGACGACATTCTCGCTGTCCACCGCCGTCCCACGGCCGTGCGAACGGCGCAACGACGACCGCATCCTGCCGGTGCTGCGCGTTGCCAAGCTGGTTGCACCCGACGGGGAGCAGTTAATCCGTGTGCGCAACATTTCGGCGGGCGGGCTGATGGCCGAAGCCAGCCAAAACTGTAACGTCGGCGATCAGGTTGCCGTCGAATTCTCGACCCAGCACATTCCAGCGAGCATCGTGTGGACCCGCAAGGGCACCGTCGGAATCAAATTCGACCAGAATGTCGACCTCGGCGAGCTGCTCGCAGGGCGCAAACCGCGTCATGGCTTCCGCACCCGGCCACCGCGGCTCGAGGTGACCTGCAAGGCGTCCCTGCGCGTCGGCAAGGTCTATTACACGGTCGACGTCCACGACATTTCTCTTGGCGGAATGAAGGTCGAGCCGATCGAGGAATTTTGCCTCGGCAAGGACGTCGTGGTGGTGGTGGAGAGCTTGCGCCCGATCAAGGGCAAGGTTCGCTGGTTCTCCGAGCGCAAGGCCGGCGTCGTGTTCGACGAGCCATTGGGCTTCGAGGAACTGGCCGAATGGGTTGGCAAGCGACTCGAACTCGCCAGCCTCAAGGCAAGCTATCAGCCCAAGTAGGGCTTAAATCCCGACCCGATCGCGCCTATCTTTGCTCCAACGGACAAGGAGCAAGGCGATGGCAGACGAAGTTGCGGTGCTGGCGGGCGGGTGCTTCTGGTGCACCGAAGCGATCTACCTCGATGTGATCGGCGTGAAGTCGGTCGAGAGCGGTTACACCGGCGGCGAGACCGTCAATCCGACCTACAAGCAAGTGTGCGGCGGCGACACTGGGCACGCAGAGGCGGTCAAAATCACCTTCGATCCCGAGCAGATCCCGTATGCCGACCTGCTCGACATCTTCTTCGCGACCCATGATCCGACCCAGCTCAATCGCCAAGGCAATGACGTCGGAACGCAATATCGCTCGGCGATCTTCCCGCAAAGCGATGAGCAGCGCGCCGCGGCGGTCGCGGCGATCGAGCGGACGCAGGCGGAGCGCGACCAGCCGATTGTTACAACTATCGAGCCGGCCGCGGCATGGTATCCTGCCGAGGATTACCACCAGCAATATTTCGAACGCGAAGGCGCGAGCAATCCTTATTGCCAGGCGGTCATCGCGCCCAAGCTGGCAAAGTTCCGCAAGAGCCATCAGATGCGGATTCGCAACGCCGCCGTCGGTTAATTTGGTGCTGATCATTTTGGTCCCAAAAAACGGTAGCGGACTCAAAAAACATTTGCCATGAAGTGCTTGGGCCGTATTCGCGGCCCTGTCTTGGGGGGAAATTACGGATGTATCTGCGCCTTATCGCGTGCGGGCTTGCGCTCGCGCCAAGTCCTTTGCTGGCCCAAACGCCCGTTGCTCCTGTCGCGGCGCCGATCGCCGCGCCTGCAACGAGCAACGCCGTTCTGCGCACCGGAACCGAGGTTCCGCTGAAGTTGCTGGAAGAGCTCACGACCGCGGGGAAGAAGCTGCGCGTTGGACAGCGCTTCCGCATGGAAACCGCCGCGCCGGTAATTGTGCAAGGCGTCACGGTCATTCCGGTCGGCAGTCCTGCCGTTGGCGAGGTGACTGACGTTCGCAACAAGGGCATGTGGGGTAAATCGGGCCATCTCGGCGCCCGGGTCCTCTCGGTGACGGTCAATGGCCGTCAAATTCGCCTCAGCGGCGCGTTCGACGACAAGGGCGTCGCTGGGGGCATTGGCGCGGTCGCCGTATCGGCAATCGTCTTTTTGCCGGCTGGTTTCTTTATGACGGGTACAAGCGCGAGGGTGCCGATCGGCGCTGCCGTCAAAGGCTTCGTCGATGAGGATGTTACGCTGACGCTTGCCGCCGCGGCTCCTCTGCCGCTGGCCGTAAGCGCTCCCGCAGCGCCAGTGAGTGCACCTGCGCCCATAGCTGCGTCATTGGCTGCGCCGGCACAGGGTTCAAAGTAGATTCTCGGTTAGTATGCGTACGAAAAGGGGCGGCCTCGGCCGCCCCTTTTTATGTTGCGCGAGGAGCGGCGGCGCGTTGCAGCCGATCTCGGATAGCCGCAGCGATTCCATTGCCGGGGATCGGCGCCACCGCGATGGTCTCGCTTGGCGACGCGTCTGCTTGGTGGAGCAGGCCGAACAGTCGCGAGGCCGCTTCTATCGCGTCGCCCGATGCGCTCAGCGTAACGTCGCCGGCGACATCGCCGAAGCCGACCAGGAACTCACTATCGCGGACGTCAACGGCATCGAGGCGAAGCGGCTTGGACGGCGCATAATGGCTCGCCAGTTGTCCCGGGGACTCGATCTCGCCGCTGTGCATCTCGACTGCTTGCGGAATTTCGACCGGCCCACGCCGCAAAAGGCGAAGCACGCCGTCGGTGGCGGCGACGATTGTGGATTCGATCCCACGTTGGGTCGGGCCCGCATCGACGATCATAGGAATGCGGCCATCGAGCGAGGCGAGCACGTGCGAGACTTGTGTCGGGCTGATCCGACCGCTGGCGTTGGCCGAGGGGGCCGCGAGGGGCCTTCCAACGGCGCCAAGGAGAGCCTGCATCGCGGGGTGTGCGGGAACACGCACCGCGATTGTGCCGAGGCCGGCGGTGACGATGCTGGCGATGGATGCGAGGGGCTGGAGCGGGACAACCAGCGTCAGCGGACCCGGCCAATGCGCCTCGGCAAGCTCGCGGGCAGCGGCGTTGAATATGCCGATTGCCTCGGCCGCGCCGATGTCGGTCACATGCACGATCAAGGGATTGAAGGTCGGACGGCCCTTGGCGGCATAGATGTGCGCCACCGCCGCGGCATTGGTGGCGTCGGCGGCGAGGCCGTAGACGGTCTCGGTCGGCATCGCGACGCACTCGCCGGCGAGGATCAGCCGCGCGGCTTCGGCGATCGCCGCGGCGTCGAACGGCATCACGCGAGTGGTGTGTGGCGGGGCCATGATGCAGCCGCTATGGCATGCGGCGGACAGCATCAAGGGACGCGCACATGAGCTTCACCTGCCCGGTTCGCGACCAGCGCCTGGTTCTCGACCATGTCGTACGGATCGGCGAGCTCAGCAATAATGCTGATATCGTTGACGCGGTGCTCGAGGGCGCGGCGGCGTTTGCCGAGGGGCATTTCGCGCCGCTCGACCGGGTTGGCGACACAATTGGGGCAAAATGGTCCGATGGCATGGTGACCATGCCGCCGGGATTTCGCGAGGCCTATGCCGCGTTCGTCGCGGATGGGTGGGGGACGATTGCCGCATCCGAGGACGCGGGCGGGCAGGGCCTTCCGTTGAGCCTGTCGGCGGCGGTGATGGAGGATTTGAACGCGGCCAATATCGGCTTTGCTCTGTGCCCAATGCTCAGTCTGGGCGCGATCGAGGCCCTGGAAGCGCATGGCAGCGACGAGCTGAAACAGGCGTACCTCGCGAAGATCGTCAGCGGTGAATGGCCGGCAACGATGAATTTGACCGAGCCGCAGGCGGGAAGCGACGTCGGCGCGCTGAAGACCCGCGCCGAGCCCACTGGCGACGGCAGCTGGAAGCTCACCGGAACTAAGATTTTCATCACCTATGGCGAGCATGACCTCGCCGAGAATATCATCCATCTGGTGCTGGCGCGGACGGTGGGAGCGCCCGAGGGCACGCGCGGGATATCCTTGTTCGTGGTGCCCAAATTCATGCCCGACGGCAGCCGCAACGACGTCCGTTGCGCGTCGATCGAGCATAAGCTTGGCATTCATGCCTCGCCCACCTGCGTGATGGCGTTTGGCGATGAAGGAGGAGCGACCGGCTGGCTGCTCGGGCCAGAGCATGGCGGCATGCGATCGATGTTCACGATGATGAACAATGCGCGATTGAACGTCGCGCTGCAGGGCGTCGGAATCGCCGAGCGGGCGACCCAGCGTGCGGTCGAATATGCGCTGGAGCGGCGCCAAAGCGGCAAGGCGATTTCGCAGCATCCCGATGTGCGGCGGATGCTGATGCGGATGCGCGCGCTGACGAACGGAGCGCGGGCACTAACTTATTATGCGTTCGGCCAGGTTGATCGCGCGAGGGCGGGCGACGCCGACGCCGGGGCGAGGGCGGAAGTGCTGACCCCGCTGGCCAAGGCATGGGGGACCGATGTCGGCTGCGAAGTCGCGAGCCTCGGTATCCAGGTTCATGGCGGGATGGGGTTCGTCGAGGAAACCGGCGCAGCACAGCACTTACGCGATGCCCGCATCGCGCCGATTTACGAAGGCACCAACGGCATCCAGGCGGCGGATCTGGTCGGGCGCAAACTGGGCCTCGAAGGCGGGGCGGCGTTCGATGCGTTGATTGGCGATATTCGTGGCGAGGCGCAGGATGCGCGGCTGCTGGCCTTGGCCGATGCGGTCGATCGGACCGCGCGAAAATTGCGTGAGTCTTTGCCCGATGACCGGCTGGCGGCGAGCTATCCGTTCCTGACGATGTGCGCGGTGCTGGTCGCGGGATGGCTGCTCGAACGGATCGCGCGAGAAGCCGAGGGCGATGATCCGTTCATTGCATCGCGGCGGGCTGCAGCGAATTATTTCGTCAGCGCGGTCGTACCAGAAGCGACAGGGCTCGAAGCTTCAGCGGGGTCAGGGGCGGAACTGTTGTACGTGGTCCCGGCGGAAGCGTTGGCCTAAGCGGTTTCGCGCTTGGCGAGGCTTTCAATATCGATGCCGAGGCGCGCCATGCGGTCGCGGATCAGCGGCCATTCCTGCTTGATGAAGCAATCGCGCTCCGTCTCGCGCAGCCGGGCGCGGGCACCAGGGGCGACGAACATGCCCACGCCGCGCTTGACCACGATCAGCCCGTCGTCCTGGAAGCCCTGATAGGCTTTGGCGACCGTCAGCGGATTGGCGCCTTGCTCGGCAGCGAAGGCGCGCACCGAGGGAAGCGGATCGCCGTCGCCGAATTTTCCTGCGAGGATGGCATCGGTAATGGTATCGCGCAGACGGACGTAAACCGGCTTGTCGCCGCTGGTGCGGACATTGGAATGAAGCGTCATGCTGTCATAATACAGCATTGCGCATGAAGGTCAATCTTTTGAGGGAACCCAACGTCTTGCCACGGCGTCCAGCGGCGGGCGTGGTCGCTCGATGATCTCGGCGCCGGGATGGCCGATGAAAATGAACCCGGCGATTTTCTCTTCCGCGCCGCAAAAGGCCGCGTTGACCATCGGGGAATAGGCCTGCCAGCCGGTGATCCAGCCGGCGACGAAGCCGAGCGCATGCGCCGCATTGAGCAATTGCATGCCCGCCGCGCCGGCCGACAATTGCTGCTCCCACACGGGGATTTTGTGGTCGGGCACCGGGGCTGAGATCAGCACGATCATCGCGGCGCCCTGGCGGGCGAATTCGTCGGCTTTGTCGTGGTGCGCCGGCGTGGCCTCGGGATCCTCTTCTCCCAGCGCCTGGTGGAGCAGCGCCGCGAGCGCATTGCGCTGGTCGTCGTCGACGATCACGAAGCGCCACGGCGACAATTTGCCGTGGTCGGGAATTCGCGTCGCAATGGTGAGGATGCGCGCCATTTCTTCTGGAGTCGGGCCGGGGCCGACCATCTCGCGCGGGCGGCCCGAGCGGCGGGTTTCGAGCAGCGACAGCGCGGATGTAAGGTCGTTGAGCATGGCCGCCCTCCTAACGCCAAGCGGAGCAACTTTACACGCCTAGCTTTGGCGCTAGTGTCCGCCGCGAAACGAGAGGTCATTCATCGGCCCGATAGTATCAGGGAGAGTATTCGAGATGGTGGACACCCCGACCGCGGACAGCCCGATCGAACCCGACATCAGCCACGAGAATCCGGCGCGGCGGGAAGAATGGTTCGGACATCCGCGGCAGCTGGCTCGGTTGTTCACCACCGAGGCGATGGAGCGCTTCGGCTACTACGGCATGCGCGCCCTGCTGACGCTTTATCTGGCGCAGCATTTCCTGTTTTCCGACCAGACGACGACCGGCCTCTACGGCGGCTTTACCGCGCTGGTTTACCTGACCCCGTTGATCGGCGGCCTGATGGCCGATCGCTTCCTCGGGTCGAAGCGATCGGTCAAGTTCGGCGCGATCCTGATGAGCCTTGGCTATCTGACTCTGTGCTTCGGCGGGCAGCCGGCCAAGCCGTTCGCGATAATCGAGGGTCAACGCTTTGAGGTCGTCCAGCAAGGCGTGGGCGAGAATTTAAAACAGCTCGTCGTCGACAAGGGCACGCCGCTTCAGATCAAGGGCAATGAGGACAAGAGCGTCTCCCTGATCGCGTCTGACGGCAGCGAGGCGCGCAAAATCGCGGCGGGCGGTTTCGAAGCGCAGGGCGAGCGCAATCCGTTCAACGTCTTCCTGCTGCTGATTGGCCTGGCACTGGTGGTCATCGGCAATGGCTTCTTCAAGCCCAACATCTCGACCATGGTCGGCTCGCTCTATGCCGAAGGCGACCGGCGGCGCGATGCGGGCTTCACCATCTTCTACATGGGCATCAACCTCGGGTCGCTGTTTTCGCAAATCCTTTGCCCGCTGCTGGCGGTCGGGATGGGCAGCTGGGGCGGGCTTGGCTGGTGGGCCGGCTTCGGGCTGGCCGCGGCCGGCATGCTGGTGTCATGGACATTGATCCAGTTCGACGGCGGCAAGCTCGACGGGGTCGGCGATCGTCCGCCGGGTGCTCCCGCTAACCGCGACTACATCATCTATATCGGGGCAATCCTCGCGATCCCGGTGGCGTGGTTCCTGTTCAGCAACCTCATGCACAGCACCGTGCAAGCCGAAGGAACCGGCATCGTCGGTTACGTCGCCAATTTGCCAATCATGGGCAAGATCATGTTCGGCACCTTCCTGGTGGCGGTTCCCGGCATCCTCATCTGGTCGTTCCTCAAAGGCAGCAAGGCCGAATTCCAGATGATGATCGCGGCAATGGTGCTGATCACCTTCAACACCGTTTTCTGGACCTTATTCGAACAGGCCGGTTCGTCGCTGACCCTGTTCGCCGACCGCAATACCGACTTGAGCGTGTTCGGCCTGTTCAGCATCTCCGCCGGGCAGACCCAGTTCTTCAATGCGGCGTTCATCGTGCTGCTGGCGCCTCTGTTCTCGATCCTGTGGAACGCCCTGGCACGAAGCGGCATGGAGCCGCCCATCCCGGTCAAGTTCAGCATCGGCCTGATGGGCGTCGGGGCGGGCTTCCTGTTCCTGGTGTGGGGCGCACAGTTCGCCGGGCCCGACTTCAAGGTGGGGCTGTGGTGGCTGGCCGGGCTGTACCTGATCCACTCGGTCGCCGAGCTGTGCATTTCGCCGGTCGGCCTTTCGATGATCACCAAGCTGTCGATCGCGCGGATCGTCGGCATGATGATGGGCGTGTGGTTCCTGTCGATCGCGGTCGCGCAATATGTTGCCGGCCTTGTCGCACAGGTCGCGTCGGTTGAAACGGTCGGCGGGCAGGTCACCAATCTGCAGGTCTCGCTCAACACCTATATCGGGGTATTTACCACCATTGGCTGGGTGTCGATGGGGATCGGCGTGATCCTTTTGCTGCTCTCCTGGCCGCTCAAATATCTGATGCACGGAGTGAAGTGAGGATGCGTCGCAGGGGCGCGGGGATCGGGGTTGCGCTGCTCGCGGCGGCGATCGCCAGTTGCGCGACGCCGCCCAAGAAGGCCCCCGCGATCCGGATCA
>DATHFE010000193.1:0-3040 GCA_035318245.1 Sphingomicrobium sp.
ACCTTGCCGTCGCGCATCGTCAAATCGCCACCTTCGACCAGAAGCAAGCCGAGGTAGCGGGCGAGGTAGGCCTGCTCGAAATAGGTTTCGTTAAATGGGCCCGGCGTCAAAAGGCAGATACGCGGATTCGAACGCTGCGCCATAGAGGTGAGGCCGAACCGGAATGCCTCGAAGAACGGCGCGAGCCGCTCGACATTCATATCGCGGTAAAGGGCCGGGAATGCGCGTGCCAGGACTAGCCGGTTGGCGAGCGCGTAGCCGGCGCCCGACGGCGCCTGCGAACGGTCGCCAAGGACCCACCAGCGGCCATCCGGCCCGCGCCCGATGTCGGCGGCGTAAATATGCAAGAATTTGCCGCCCGGCGGTTTCACGCCATGCAAAGGGTGCAGAAACTCGGGGCTGCCGGTAACGGCGGCGGCGGGCAAGTCGCCCGCAGCGATCAACCGGCCCTCGCCGTAAATATCGGCCAAAACCAGTTCCATGAGCCGCGCGCGCTGCTCGATGCCTTGCGCGATCTCGCGCCATTCGCCGGCCTCGATGAGAAGCGGCACGTGCGAGAGCGGACAGGCGCGTTCGCTCGTATCACCGTAGGCGCGATAGGACACGCCCGTGTCACGAATATGCCGGTCGGCGGTGGCGAAGCGCTTGCCGATATCGTCGGCGCTAAGATCCATCAGCGCGGCGAGAAACCGCAGCCAATGCGCGCGCGGGCGACCGTCCGCGCCGAGGAATTCATCCGGGATGCCCGGCAACGGCTTGTAACCGGCCGCGAGTTCGGCCATCCGCCGGGCCACGTCGAGATCTGCTTTTGCCGGGTCCAGTGCGCTAAGGCTCATCTATGATTGCTTGTATGATTACTTGGGCCGGAAGGATTTTAGGATCGCCGCATCCGTCTCAATAGTGGCGGCGCCAAGGAGATCAAGACAGTAGGGCACCGCGGGAAAGACCGCGTTGAGGCAGGTTTCGATCGACCCCGGTTTGCCCGGCAGATTGATGACGAGACATGGCCCGCGATGCGCGGCGATCTGGCGCGAGAGAATCGCGGTCGGAACCTGCTTCAGGCTTTCCTGGCGCATGAGTTCGCCAAAGCCAGGCAAAATGCGCGGCGCCGCCGCCTCGGTCGCCTCCGGCGTCAGGTCGCGCGGGGATGGTCCGGTGCCCCCTGTGGTTAGGATCAAATCGCAATGCTCCTTGTCGGCGAGGTCGACCAGCGTGTCGCGCACGGACTCGAAGCCGTCCGGAACGATCTTTCGCACGATATGGAAAGGGCTTATCAGGATCTTCGTCAGATAGGCGACGATGGCGGGCCCGCTTCGATCCTCATAGAGGCCGATGCTGGCGCGGTCGGAAACCGTGACGACCCCGATGATCGCCGCGCGCCTTGTCTCGTCCGCCATATGCCAAGCCTTCCGCCGCCTCGGGTCGTGCGGCGCTCAGTGTAACGGATTGGAAAGGATTTTTGAACCGAAGTGACGCGAGAGGGCAAGAACGACCAATTGTTCGCGCCGACGGCTGGCTCCTCTCTCAAATTTCCGCTATCTCTCTGAAAAGGTGAAATCTTGAGAAAATGCGCCATGAGTAGGGCCAGGCAAGTGTTCCGCCGGGCGCAGCTTGCCGGAATGGCCCGCAAACGCACTCCCGCGGCCCACGGTATAGACCTGCGCCTGGCGAAAGCCGAATGCCGCGGCGTAATTGCTGAGTTGATATCGCTTAAGCATGGCTGCTATCTTTGATTCAGCTGGGATGTTAGAGCACCCATTTGGACCAAGTTTTCCTTTGCGTCCCTCGATTGGTATACCTTGACTCCGAAGGATTGCGTTTTTTTGTGGCGCGCGGGCGGCGAATCTGAATCAATGCGTGCATGGCAGGTCAGCTTCTTGGTCCTGAGGACCGGCAACACTTTCTGACGATGATGCGGCGGCAGATGAACAGCGCCGTGCATCGGCGGATGAATGTGTTGCTGCTTCTGGATGACGGCTGGCCGCCGGCGCGGATTGCTGCCGCGCTGTTTATCGACGAGACGACGGTTGGCGAACATCGCCGTCTTTACGAAACCGGTGGCCGGGTTGGCGTCGAGACGCTGGTCTATCTCGGCCGCGATGCGGCGCTGGAGCAAGCGCAGTTGGACCTTCTCTCGGGCTGGGTGGAAGAGACGACGCCGCAAACCTCGAAGGAGGTCTGTGCGCATGTCGAAGCGGCCTTTGGCGTGTCGTATACGCCGAACGCCATGTCGAAACTGCTGAAGCGGCTCGATTTCGTGCACAAGAAGCCGAAGACCGTTCCGGCCAAGGCCGACGAGGCGACCCAGCGCGCCTTCGTGGCCGAGGTTCCCAAGCCGGCAATGGACGCCGCTTCGGCCCAAACGCCGCTTTATTTCGTCGACGCGACCCACCCGTCCTACACCGGCCGGCCGGCGCATGGCTGGATCCGCCGCGGCGAAACGGTGGAGCTGAAATCCAACCACGGCCGCCTTCGCATCAACATCAACGGCGCGTTGTCCTGGCCCGCTTTGTCGCTGGTCCATCGCCAGGAAGACCTGATCACCAGCGCCGCGATGATCCGGCTGTTCGACGATCTTGAGGCGCGCCATCCCGAGGCCGCCGCGATCGGCGCGGTGATCGACAATGCGCGCTACAACCGCTCGCGCGAACTTCGGGACTATTTCGCCAGGCCGGACTGCAAGATCAGGCCTATTTACTTGCCAAGCTACGCCCCCAACCTGAACCTGATCGAGCGTTTCTGGCATTTCCTGAAGCGCAAGGTCCTGTTCAACAAGGCCTACGGCAAGTTCGCCCTGTTCAAGGCCGCCTTCGATCGCTTCTTCGAAGAGATCGATCAATGCGCCACCGAACTTAGATCGCTCATCACCGATCGGTTCCATTTCATCGGTCGCGCAAACAGCGGGATTCTCGCAGCGTAGGGGTATATGACTTGATTACGTGCCTGTCGGCCTTGCGTTCGTTCGCGGACACTGCTTCGGCGAGCCGAGGCGAGGCATTCGGAACGAGACACGTACCGAAGATGTCACCCCGGCCGTTAA
>DATHFE010000194.1:0-3722 GCA_035318245.1 Sphingomicrobium sp.
GGTTTCGGCCGCGGCGCCTTCTTTGCTTCGGGCGTGGGCGTCGCCAGATCGAACGAAAGCGGCTGGTTGGGAGTTTCCACCGTCTCGATCAGCTTGGGCGCAAGCCCGAGCAACAGGATGACGAAGATCAGTTCCGCGGCAAGCGTCAGCCCGATCGCCAGCGCGCGCTGGCGGGCGCTCCGCCTCCGCCAGTCGCTTGAAGGTTCCTGATAGGCCAATCGCATCGCCGGCCCGCCTATACGGCGCCCATGGCCGCAACAAGCTGAACGAAATCGCTTCGCCTCAAATCCCGTCGGCAACCACCGCATAGCCGGCTTCGGTCAGCGCAGCGCCGAGATCCTCGGCGCAGGCATCGGCCAACGCCGCATCTTCCGACCGCACGACGAAATTGGCGCCGACCTTGCCTTCCTTGAAGAACGGATAGCTGCCGATCGACACTCCTTCGTGCGCGCGCTCGGTCGTGCCCAACAACTCGGCGACCTCGCTTTCCGCCGCCCAGGCGCCGAGCGTCACCGAAACCAAGGGCCGCCCACCCTCCAGCGTCCCGGTCAACGCGTCGAGCATCCCCGCGGTGATGTGCGGCACGCCTGCCAGGATGAACAGATTGCCGAGTCGGATTCCGGGGGCGCCCGACATGCGGTTGGGGATCAATTCGGCACCTTCTGGAACCCGCGCCATCCGCAGCCGCGCCTCGGTCAGCCCGCCGCGGTTGGCATAATAGCGCTCGAGCATCGCTTTGCCCCCGGGATGCACCACCACCGGCAAGCCCAGCGCCGCTGCGATCGAATCGACCGTGATGTCGTCATGCGTCGGGCCGATCCCACCAGTGGTGAACAGGTAATCATGGCTGTCCTTGAGCGCCCGCAGCGCCTCGCCGATCGCCGCTTCGTCGTCGGCGACCACCCGCACCTCGTTCAACCTGATGCCCTGGATGTTGAGCCATCGCGCGACCTGCCCGACATTCTTGTCCTGGGTCCGCCCCGACAGGATTTCATCGCCGATCACGATCAGCGCGGCGGTCCAGATGCGTGTCGATGCCACGCGCCTCATTTAGCCGCCGACGACGAAGACGCAACGCGATTGCACAGGTGCATTAGCTATGTAATACACTGATGAGTATCCTGGGAGATTTTGATGCTGTTGACCCTCTTTGCCGCTCCGGCCCTTGCCGCTGTTGCTCCGGCGTTTGATCCGCGTTCGCTGAAGTCGCGCATTGCCGGGAAGCCGGCGCAAATCCTGGTGCTCGGCAGTCCCCATCTGTCGCAGCTTCCCGAAAAACTCGATCCGGCTCTCCTTGGACCACTGCTAGACCGCCTCGCCGCCTTCAAGCCCCAAGTCATCACCATCGAAGCCTTGTCCGGCGAGGAGTGCGACGTGCTGATGCGGTTCAAGGCCGCGCACGGAACTGCGTGGGACGATTATTGCTGGCCGACCGACGCCATCGAGAAGGCGACCGGCCTGTCGGTGCCTGCGGCGATGGCCGAAATCGGCAAAACCCTCGCCGCCTGGCCGGCTGCGCCAACGCCCGCCCAGCGCCGCCGCCTCGCCATGCTGTTCATCGCCTCGAACGACCGCCCGTCCGCGACGGTCCAGTGGCTGCGCCTGCCCGAGGCGGAGCGGCGCGCCGGTGACGGACTGGACGCATCGATGGTCGAGCTGCTCCTGCGCAAGGGCAAGCCGCCCAACGAGAATATCGCCATCGGCGCGGCGCTTGCCGCCCGGCTCGGCCTCGAACGCGTTTACCTGGTCGACGACCATATCGCCGATTCGCCCGACGAGCCCGGTTACGGCGAGGCCATCCAGCGTGTTTGGAACGTCAAGCCGGTGCCGTCCGTGCGCACCGAATACCAGCGCCGCGAGGCGAGCCTAAAAAATGCCACCGACGTGCTCGATCTCTATCGCCACCTCAACGCTCCGGGCACGCAGCGGGCAACCATCGCCGCCGACATGGGCGCGGCTGCGCTCCAATCGACCCCGCAGCTGTATGGGCGCCAGTATCTCGCCTGGTGGGAGACGCGGAATCTGCGGATGGTCGCCAACATCCGCGCCGCTTACGCGCACCACCCGGACTCGCGCGTGCTGGTCATCGTCGGCGCCACCCACAAAGCCTATTTCGACGCCTATCTCGACATGATGCAGGATGCGGTGCTGGTCGACACTGAAAAAGTGCTGAAATGAGGGTTCTCGACCGCGGCGGGGTGCAATTCGCCGCCGGGATCGCTAATTAGGACCGATGACCGAATATATCACCGTCAATGCCGCCGACAGGCTCGAAGCCAAGTCCGGCGTGATCAAGCTCCACGGGCCCGACGGCTTCGCGGGCATGCGCGCCGCCGGCCGCCTCGCCGCCGAGATCCTCGACGCCTTGGTGCCGCACGTCGTTCCCGGCGTGACCACCGGCGCGCTCGATGCTCTGGTTTATGACCATATGCTGCGCGAGGGCGCGGTCCCGGCGACACTCGGCTATCGCGGCTTTACCAAGAGCTGCTGCACCTCGATCAATCATGTCGTCTGCCACGGCATCCCCGGTGACAAGGTTTTGAAGGACGGCGATATCGTCAACATCGACGTCACGCCCCTGCTCAACGGCTGGCACGGCGACACCAGCCGCATGTACCTGGTCGGCGACGTGCCGATCAAGGCACGCAAGCTGGTCGACGTGACCTACGAATGCCTGATGCTGGGGATCGCCGAGGCCAGGCCCGGCAACCGCATGGGCGATATCAGCAACGCCATACAGCGCCACGCCGAAGCCAACCGCTACGGTGTCGTCCGCGATTTCTGCGGCCACGGCGTCGGCCGCCTGTTCCACGACAGCCCCGAAGTGGTCCACGCCGGCCGCCCCGGCACCGGGCCCGAGCTTCGCCCCGGTATGTTCTTCACCGTCGAGCCGATGATCAACATCGGCAAACCCGACGTGAAGATGCTCGACGACGGCTGGACCGCCGTCACCCGCGACCGCACCTTGTCGGCGCAGTTCGAACATTCGATCGGCATCACCGAGGACGGCTGCGAGATTTTCACCAAGAGCCCGGCGGGGCTCGACAAGCCACCTTACGCGTAGGCCGTCGTCGCTAGCGACCGTTAACGACCCATTGCGGTTATTGGCTTGAAACGCCAGGGTGGACGCCATGGAAGGCGTTCGAAGCAAGGACACATCGCCGTGGCTGCTGTCCGGCGCGGTCAACCTCATCTTCTTCCTGGCAACCGCCGCGTATCTATCGCAGCTCCATGAAGGCCTTTTTTCCGACATTTCGCGGAGCGCGGTCATCGAGATTTACGCCGTGCTTGCTACGGTTTGGACAGCCATACTTGGCTACGTGATTTGGGTCTTTCGGAGACTAGGAAAACGGACCCGCGCGCCATTGCTGACCTTTTTTCTTCTGTTGGCGGCTTTAGACATTGGGATAGTGACTGCGGTGAGCCCAGGCATTTGGGGGGCTCTTTGGCGATCGAACCCATACTGGTCGGGCCCGTGGGGCTATCTGGAGCTTGAATGGCTGGTTGGAAGCACCGCAATCAGCGGTGCGCTGTATTTGTTCATTCGGAGCCGGTCAGTAGCGCAAGACTAGCGTCCGCTTTCCACCCAAGGCAGACGAGCGCCTAAGCCGCCGCAGCCGCTTTCTTGGCGTCCCAGCCCGCGACCAGCACCCGAGCCGGTTCGACGTCGGCGGGGAAATCGACTTCGCCCCATCCTTCGCCCTGGATGTCGAGCGTCCACA
>DATHFE010000195.1:0-3000 GCA_035318245.1 Sphingomicrobium sp.
GCCGCTTGCATGTTGTTCATCACATAATTGTCGAAGAAGCGGTCGAGAAAGCGGACTCTGAGGCCGAGGTCGCCGTCCGGGACCCATGTGTTTGGTCCCGGGTGATGCGCTTGGAGATAGTCGACGATCGGCGTCGTCTCGACCACCGTCACCCCGTCGTCGACCAGCAATGGGAACTTGCCGAACGGCCAGCGCCGGTTGAGCTCGGCGAAATTCTCCGGATGCTCCTGGTCGAGCATCCGGTATTCGAACTCGGTGTCGTCAGCCCACAGCGCGATCAGCACTTTCTGGCAGTAGGAGCTGAACGGATGGGCGAAGAGCTGAAGGCTCATGCCTCCTCGCGCACCGACTTTTCGCGACCCGCGAGCTCTGCTTCGTCCGGACCTTCGCCCTTGGGAGAGACTACCGAGCCGGTCCCGGCTTTCGCCGGGTAGCTTAGGTTGGGGAAGAAATCTCCTCGTCCCTCGGGGCTCATGTCGAGCAGGCCCCAGAGCGGATCGACGAGATCCCCGGCGCGATGGTTCTGGCCCGGCTCCTCGGGCGCAAAGACCAATTCGCTGCCCCAGAAATGGCGGATGCTATCGCCGTCCTTGCGGAAGACGTTGTACATCGGCTCGTCCCAATTCTTCCCAGCCTCGTAGCCGCGTTCGGCCCGCATTGCCGGGCCGAAACCGGACGTATCGCCGAAATAATCGCGGCTATAATTGTTGCCGGCCGTCGAAAGCAGGGTCAGGTGCTTCCACCCGCGCTCGCGGGCCCATTCGACCAGCCGGGCCAACGGCGACTTGGCGACGATGTAGATTGGCAGGCGTCGTTCGGCATGGGGTGCAGACCCGTCGATCGCATCAAGCGTGTGGGTGCAGCCGGGGCAGGGCCTGTCGCGCTCTGGACCGTACATGAAGCTGTAGAGGAGGATGCTCGGCTTGTCCCCGAACAGCTGCGACAGACGCACCTGCTCGGGCCGCTGGTTGGCGCCGATCCGCTCGAATACATAATCCTCAGGCGGCTCTCCGCCGGGCGGGAGGGCGCGCCGCATGACCGCGATTTCCTCGATCTGGCGGCGCAGGGCGATCTCGGCATCGAGCAATTTATTGCGCGCCGCACGATATTCACCGCTCTCGCCCGGAAAGCTCAGATGCTCCATCTCATGCCTCCTCCTTCGCCCATTTCTCACGACGCTCGAGCTCGGCTTCGCTCGGCCGCTTCGTCTCGAAGCTGCCGGTCGGAACCTCGCCGGCTGGTTCGTAGGCCGTAAAGATCACGCCCTTGTTCGACACGGAGTGGTCTACCAATTTCAGCGCTCCGGGTGTTTGCGATCCGTTGAAAATCCGCTTTCCCTCACCGAGCACCACCGGGAAGATCATGATGATCAACCGGTCGATGAGCCCCGCGGCGAGCAGCGGCACATAAAGCGTGCTGCTGCCCTGGATGAGCAGGTCGCGGCCGTCGCTTCGCTTGATCTCGGCCACCGCCTCGGCAGTGTCGCCCGAGAGCTTCTGGCTATGTTCCCAGCTCAGCGGTTCGCCCGAGTGGGTCAGCACATATTTGTTGATGCGCTGAAACCGGGCGCCGATCGGGTCATCCTGGTTGTATGGCCAGTAGCCGGCGAAGATGTCGTAGGTCCGCTTGCCAAGCAGCAGGTCGTACTCGGCATTGATGACCTTGCCGAAGGGCTCCTCCAGGCTGTCATCCCAGAAATCGAACGACCAGCCGCCGAACTTGAAGCCGTCGGACGGGTCCTCCTCGGGCCCGCCCGGCGCCTGCATGACGCCGTCCAGCGACTGGAAGACGGCGCCGGTCAGCTTACGCATTGACCGTCTCTTTCTTGGCGGCGGCCTCGATCGTCGCGATGTCGATTTTCTTCATCGTCATCATCGCTTCGAACACCCGCTTGGCCTTGGCGGTGTCCTTGTCGGTCGTCAGCTCGATTAGCACCCGCGGTGTGATCTGCCAGGAGAAACCCCATTTGTCCTTGCACCAGCCGCATGCGCTTTCCTCGCCGCCATTCTTGGTAATGGCATCCCAGTAGCGGTCGGTTTCCTGCTGGTCCTCTGTCAGGACCACGAAACTGACAGCTTCGTTCGCCTTGAAGTTCGGGCCGCCATTGAGGCCCAGGAAGGGCTGGCCGAGCACGGTGAATTCGACCGTCAGCTCGTCGCCCTTACTCCCGCCGGGAAAGTCCGAAGGCGATTCATGAGCCGGGCCGGCTTGGCTGTCGGGAAAAACGGAAGCGTAAAATTGTGCCGCCTTGAGCGCCTCGCCTTTGTCGAACCACAGGCAGGTGACTAGCTTGTTGTTGGCCATGATGATCTCTCCCTATTTTCCAACGAGGGCGAATTCGGCGCCTTGCGGGTCGGTGCCGATCAGGATGCGGTCGCCGCCCGGGACCTCGGCGGGTCCGTGGTTGATCGTTCCGCCATTCGCCCGAACCGCTTCCGCCGCCGCGTCGGTGTTGGGGACGCGGAAATAGAAACGCCAGCGCGCCGAGTTTTCGGGTGACGCGGTCATCATCGCTCCTAGCGGCACACCGTGGTGCGTGATGAACTGGTAATCGCCCATGTCGCCCATCGGCATGACGTCGCCCTTGGTCCAGCCGAAGCGGGACGTGTAGAATTCAAGCGCGGCGACCTGATCGCGGGTGGCCAGCTCGTTCCACGACACGCGCTGAGGCTGGTCGGGCGAGAATACGTCGCTGACCTTGTCCTCATTTCCCGCCGGCGGGATGGGCTTCATCACGTAGAAGGCCACACCTTGCGGATCGGCGACCATCGCGATCCGGCCGACATCGGGAATGTCGAACGCCGGCATCAGAGCCTTGCCGCCGCCTTGTTCGATCGACGACACTGACGCATCGACGTCATCAACCGCGACATAGCCGAGCCAAATTGGCTTGGCGCCGTGGCCCTTCATTTCATCGGTCAGGCGCATGACTCCGCCGGCGTTGCCGCCGTCGGATCGGCCGATCATGCGATAGTCCATTTCGCCCTGCGGCTTGGCGTC
>DATHFE010000196.1:0-3408 GCA_035318245.1 Sphingomicrobium sp.
GGGATCAGTGCATTGGCCCTGCACCGCTACCTTGGCGGCCCTTGGGAATCGCTCGCGCGCTACCCGTTCCGCGGCGTCTAAGTCATTTCCCCGATGCCGTCGCAATTGAGATCGAACGCGGCAAGTCCCGCTTCAAGCACAGAAGCGAACATCGGCATGTCCATCAGCTCGTCGATCGTCCCCGATCCGTTGGACGCCGCGGAGGTCGCCTCCTCCATCGCCTCGTCCCAGTCGGCCGCCTCGTAGGTGCCGTCGCCGACCCAGCAGAAGGCCAGCACTTCCGCCAACTGGTCCTCGCCGAGATCGCCCAGCGCCGCGCGCAATTCCTCCTCAACCCCGTCGTTGATCTCGTCTTCGAGCACCGACAGGGTTTCGCCGCTGCTATCATCATCGACATTCTCGGGCGACTCACCGGGGTCATAGTCGGACGGCGTTTGCGCTTCATATTCGCGCCCGCGCAAAATGATCCGGCACAAGTTTTCGAGCGAGTTCAGCGGGTCCATCGAAGCGTCTCCATCATTCGGCTCCAACGAGGGCAGGGGGCGCGGGTTCCTCGCGTTGACCGCATGAAATGCTCGACCTATATGCCCGCCGCGCCCTAAGCAGGGCTAGCAAGCCTTTTCGGTGTCGGCCAACCAGGGCCAGCCTTTGGGGCGGAGTAGCTCAGCTGGTTAGAGCAGCGGAATCATAATCCGCGTGTCGGGGGTTCAAGTCCCTCCTCCGCTACCATTCCTTGCCAAAGAACGAACTGATGTCGAACCAAATGGTGCGCTTGCCGCCAGTGCGTGGGTCGGTCGCGTCGATGGCATCGTATGCCTTGTCATCGACCACCAGGGATTGGGTGCCCGGCTTCAGTCCAAGCGTAGCAAGGACCTCATACTCCTGGTGGACCGAAGAAACCTTGTAAGCGGTCCGCTTCGAAGTCCCATCGCCACTGGCCAGGATTTTCGAGACGTGCTTCGGGATGTCGGCAGACTGCGGCACCGGTTGGGCGGCGGCAGCCGAACCGATCATCGCAAGCACGATAAGAAGCTTCCTCATCCGCTCATCCTCTTTCCATGAGTTGCAATCGTCGGCGTACGATCATCACTTACCATCACCCCCAAAAGCAAACGCCCGGACCGTTTCCGATCCGGGCGCCCGCGTGACGATTGCTCGTCAGCCCCCTTTGGAAGTTTACCTTAGCGGCGGTTTCCCTTGCCGCCCGGCTCTCCCCGAACCCCAGCCGATGACTCGGCCGACACTCGATAGTGCTGGAAACTAGGCGCGTCTCATGCCGCCTGTCATCGCCAAAATGGCTTTCGCGAGGCTTTTGATCACACCCTGTGTCGATCGTGCCACAGGCGTTCGAGGGCCGGTCGCGGATTGCCTTGAAAGTTCGCGCACCGTAGGAGCGTCGCGCTCTTAAAGAAGGAAGTCGACGCTCTTGCGCCTGTCCCGCAGTTTTCTCCCGGTCCTCAAGGAAAGCCCGTCCGACGCCCAGATCGTCAGCCACAAGCTGATGCTTCGCGCGGGCCTCGTCCGCCAGACCGCCGCCGGCATCTACGCTTGGCTGCCCGCGGGCCTGCGCGTGCTGCACAAGATTGAGCAAATCGTCCGTGAGGAGCAGGACAAGGCCGGCGCCCAGGAAATCCTGATGCCGACGATGCAGCCGGCCGAGCTGTGGCGCGAATCGGGCCGCTATGACGCCTACGGCCCGGAAATGCTGCGCATCACCGACCGCCATAAGCGCGAATTGCTGTTCGGCCCGACCAATGAGGAAATGATCACGGTGCTGTTCCGCGACGATGTCGCCAGCTACCGCGACCTGCCGCGTACGCTCTACCATATCCAATGGAAGTTCCGCGACGAGATCCGCCCGCGCTTCGGCGTAATGCGCGGCCGCGAATTCCTGATGAAAGATGCTTATTCGTTCGACCTGGACGAAGCCGGCGCGCGCAACAGTTACTATACGCAGCTGCTGGCCTACCTCCGTACCTTCCAGCGGCTCGGCATCCGCGCGGTGCCGATGAAGGCGGATTCCGGCCCGATCGGCGGCGATCTCAGCCATGAATTCATCGTTCTTGCCCCGACCGGGGAGAGCGAGGTGTTCTACGACGCCGCGTTCGAGGAATTCGACTGGTCGCAATCCGAACTCGCCTACGACGATGCCGCGGGGCTTGAAGCCTTGTTCGAGCGGATCAGCGCGACCTACGCCGCGACCGACGAGACCCACGACGAAAGCCGCTGGGGCGCGATCGCCGAAGACCGCCGCCGCCAGGGCAGGGGGATCGAGGTCGGCCACATCTTCTATTTCGGCGACAAATATTCGGCGGCGATGGGGCTGAAAGTGTCCGGCCCCGACGGCCAGCCACTGATTCCGATGATGGGCAGCTACGGCATCGGCGTGTCCCGCCTGGTCGGCGCGATTATCGAGGCGAGCCATGACGATAATGGCATCGTCTGGCCCGAGGCGGTCGCGCCGTGGAAGGTCGGCATCGTCACCATGCGCGGCGACGATGCGGCTAGCATCGCCGCGGCCGACGATCTTTACGCCAAGCTGACCGCGGCGGGTGTCGAAACCCTCTATGACGACCGAGATGAGCGCGGCGGTGCCAAGCTCGCCGGGATGGATCTGATGGGCCTGCCTTGGCAGGTGATTATCGGCCCGCGCGGCCTCGCCAACGGCGTGGTCGAATTGAAGGACCGCCGGACGGGCGAGAAAGCCGAGCTATCGCCGGATGACGTCCTGGCGAGGCTGACGTCATGATCCTCAACCGCTACGAAAGGACCATTGCCAAGCGCTACCTTTTGCCTGGCAAGGGCGAGGGGTTTATCTTCCTTGTCGCTTCGATCAGCCTTGGCGCGGTCGCCCTGGGCGTCGCCGCGCTGATCATCGTGATGAGCGTAATGAACGGCTTTCGCGCCGAGCTGTTCGACAAGATCGTCGGCCTCAACGGCCACGCGGTGGTCCAGGGCTATGCCGGCCGCCTCGAAGGCTGGCGCGAGATCGGAGACGCCGCGCGGCGCACGCCGGGCGTCACCTCCGCGCTGCCTTTGATCGAGCAGCCGTTGATGGCGTCGGCCAATGGCCGCGTCGAAGGCGTGCTGGTACGTGGCATGCGGATCAATGACTTACGCAGCAATGCTACCATCGCGACGAATGTGAAATCGGGCGATTTGAAGTTGATTACGCCGGGCAGCGGTCGCGTCGCGCTCGGTTCGCGTCTCGCCGAAGCGCTCGGGGCTTATCCGGGCAGCGAGATCAGCCTGATCAGCCCCGAAGGCCGCAGCACCGTCGTCGGCACCGTGCCCCGGATCGTCTCCTACACCGTCTCGGCAATCTTCGAGGTCGGCGTCTACGATTACGACAACGCCTTCGTCATCATGCCGATGGAGGATGCCCAGACCTTGCTGATGCTCGGCGAC
>DATHFE010000197.1:0-3397 GCA_035318245.1 Sphingomicrobium sp.
GGATATGCTAACCGTCCGAATACAGGTAATTGACGGTACAGGGACTTTCACCCTGTCAGACTCTCAGCCTTGTCGGCTGCTCACTTCCCTCCACCGGCGTTACCCGGCTTCCGCGGTACTGCGAACCTCTCCGCCACCCCAAGGCGCCCGACCTGTCCCTCGCGGGCGTCCGGTTGGTCATCGCTGACCACGCCATGGGGCTTCCCGTGTTGCGTACGCTTTCCTTGTGTACATGCTGCCGCCAATACCCCGGTGTAGCAGCTGGGCGTAATCTTCGCTCAACGCGCCCAGCCATTTCAACCTTCCCCGATATGGCAGTCGGGTCGGCCTACACATCGTCCTTTTCGAGATGCTATGGGGCGGCGGCGAGGAAATTGCACACATCGTCGCTGATGTGACCCGATGGAGGCCCCCAATGCAAAAGCCGAACGACCTGAACCAATCCCGTATCGTTTTGAAACAGGACAGCACACTGATCGCAGTGATCGAAATGAGTTTGTCGAGCTGGCTCGTTGCCGGCATCGTGCCTGGCGTCGAGCGTCAGCCGTTGAAGAAGCTTGCGGTCGACGAGAGCGCATTGCTGAAGCTGCTCAATCGCTGGCGTGAGGAGGCGGAGAAAGCAGGACGCAGGATCGAACGCATTACCGTCGCCTTTGAAGCCGGCCGGGACGGTTTCTGGCTGGCGCGCTGGCTTAGAGCACGCGGCATCGAGGCCCACGTTATCCACGCATCGAGCGTAGCCGTGTCGCGCGAGCACCGGCGCGCCAAGACCGACCGTCTCGACACCGAGCTGCTCAAGCGCGCCTTTCTCGGCTGGCTGCGCGGCGAGCGAGATCACTGCAAGATGGTGGCGATCCCGACTACCAAGGACGAAGATGCCAAGCGGCCCAACCGCGAGCGCCAGAGCCTCGTCGGAGAGCAAACTCGGATTGTCAACCGAATGAAAGCAGCGTTGATCCGGCTGGGCATCCGCGGCTTCAATCCCAAGCTGAAGAAGGCCGCCGGGCGCCTTGAAGATTTGCGCACGCCCGAGGGCGAACCAATACCGCCCAACACGCTAGCTGAGCTGCATCGCGACATGGAGCGCCGGCGGCTCGTCAGTGATCAGATCCGCCAGATCGAGAAGGCTCGCCTGGAGCGTATGGAGCAGGCGCCCGGTGATGGACCACACGCGATGGTCCGACTGATCGCCCGCGTTATTGGTGTTGGTATAGAAACGGCGGACATGCTGGTGCACGAGGTCCTCTCGCGGAAATTGCGGGATCGACGAGCCGTAGCGCGCTATGCTGGTCTCACTGGCGCACCCGACGAGAGCGGCAGCAAACGGCGAGAGAAAGGGCTCGCCAAGGCGGGCAACGCACGAGTACGCGGCGGAATGATTCAGTTGGCTTGGCGCTTTTTGCTCTTTCAGAAGGACAGTGCATTGGCCCAGTGGTATCGGACTCGAACTGAGGGTGGCAGAAACCGCAAAACAATAATCGTAGCTCTGGCGCGCAAATTGCTAATTGCCTTGTGGCGTCTGGTAACCACTGGCGAGGTTCCGGCTGGCGTCGTATTGCGAGCGGCGTGAGGGAGAGGACTTAGAAAGACAAGCTCTCGGAGGCTGACGAGCAGAACATCGTCAGTGTCCGATGACGATCCGAGGTGGCGGTCACCCGAAGCAAGCCATGGTTTTGAAACCGGTTTCGAGAATGGGTCCGCCGCCGAGGAGCTTCGCCGCCGATGCGCATGACTGCATCATGGTCAGGTCGCTACGGACCTACCGAATACAAGGTTGTGGCGCGATGATCCGCGCCCGATGGCAAAGCTCCCCTCTGATCATCGTCCCGACTACAACCAGCGTGGCCGCCGTGCTCGGGCCTGTCAAGGCGCGGCCTGGAAACGACGGAGCGTGCGGCCAGGGCAAAGCTACGGCCAACCTTGACAGGCCCTGTGCGCGTCGGCCTCAACACGTGTGTGGGTCGGGGCGAAGAAACGGGATTCCAAGTCGAACAAAGAAACTGGAATGGAGGAAGTGGAGAGTGGTGTAAAATATATGCTTGACTTCAAAAGCCCCATACAAGGCTTGCTCGGCGTTCACTCGCGTTGCGGCCTGCACACTCGCGCTGTCACCAATTCGTGACACGCTAATCGAAGGCTTCAGCCACTTCGTTACCTCCATGACTGCTCCGATTACTTCCGGCTGGAGCGATTGCCTGGTGGGATTTTCACCCACTGGAAAGCGCCGCCTTTGCATGGCGCACCCCATCAACAGACATTATGCGCCCTCAGATAAATTCTGCCGACGCGAAGCCGGGGCGGATGACGCCCTCGGCAGGTCCTTCCCTATCGCTTCGCCACCTGCGCCGTCGACACGACGACCTCGGTGAGGAAACCTTCGCAGCTCAGAGGAAGGAGACGCCGTTCAACATCGCGCAGCATCGGTTCCGCCTTGTTTCCGAGCACAGTGGGGGACGATGATGAGAACGTCAGGACGCGCCGCGCTAGGTCGCTTACCCTGAGCTGACGGCTGGTTTCGACCGTGATTGCCTCCGTGATATGAAACTGGGTGCCCTGAAGAACGGCCCCAAGCTGCCCATGGTATCGCTCGCCTGCGCTTGGCACGGACCAGGAGCGCCGTGCCTTGTTGTATTCGTCAAGCCACGGGTTGCGTCCATCAGCGGCGGAGTTGGACGAACACACGAGGATCGTACCGTCGGGCGCAACTAGCCGTTCGAAGAGTGCGGCTATGGCGTCGACATCCATCCAGTGCAGCGCACGGCCGATCGTCACCACATCGAATTTGCCGACGTCGCTCAGAAGGGCTTCAGCCTTGCTTTCGATTAAGGTGATGGCCTTTGAGGCGCCGGCGGCCGCCTTCTTTGTTGCGGCGAGCATAGCCGGTTCCGGATCGACGCCGACGATGCGGCCAACATAGGGGGCAAAGCCGAGCGCCAAAAGCCCAGGCCCTGTTCCGAGGTCAATCAGCGCATGCTCCTTTCCAAGGCGCAGTCGTTGCGCGACGTTGCTAAAGAATGCAGCTGGATAAGGGGGGCGCAATTTCTCGTACAGCGGAACGGTTGTGGCGAAGCGTCCCATCGTCAGGCCATCTATTCACCCATCCCGCGCGGCCCGGGATCGAATCGGGATTGCAAGCCGCGATAGCGAAGGGACTGCGCCCCTTATGTGAAGTCAAAGTATTGTCCCGTTGAAATCGTTACCAACTTGCGTGGATCACGTTTCTTCCCGCGCTGATCACACGATGGTGCAGCATGGCGGGCGTGCCGATTCAGGTTACCAATCCTTCGATACCATTACCTTGGGCTTTAGGGATTGAACGACGCCACGGCAACAATGTGTTGCCCATCGTTTAGCTGAATGGCTGCGTAAGAAAACATTCGCAGACAAAATGGCGAAG
>DATHFE010000198.1:0-2920 GCA_035318245.1 Sphingomicrobium sp.
TTGTCTCGCGCCGCATCGGCGCTGCTCGCCCGGGCCAGCGTCAGGCCCATTCGGCGGTTGGGCAAGGTGTTGGGCTTGGCGAACAGCCGCAGGTCACCGCCCAGAGCCAGCGCATCCCCGACCCCCTCAAAGCCGAAGTCGCTGCTTTCCCGATCGGCAAGGATAACCGCCGACGCCGCCGGTCCCGCAAGATCGATCGACGGGATCGGCAGGCCGAGGATCGCCCGCAGGTGAAGCTCGAATTGGTTGGGCGACTGCGAGATCAGCGTCACCATTCCGGTGTCGTGGGGACGCGGCGACAGCTCGGAGAAGATCGCGCGGCCGCCGGCGATGAAGAATTCGACGCCGAAGATGCCGTGCCCGCCCAGCGCCTCGACCACCTTGCGCGCCTGATCCTGGGCCGACCGCAAGGTTTCCGCGGGCATCTCCGCCGGCTGCCAGCTTTCGCGGTAATCGCCTTTTTCCTGACGGTGGCCGATCGGCGCACAAAACAAGACGCCGTCCCGGGTCGCCACCGTCAGCAAGGTAATCTCGCTGTCGAAGGCGATAAATTCCTCGACAATCACTCGGGGACGGTCGCCGCGCATGTTGGCGACCGCATAGTTCCAAGCCGCGCCTAGCTCCTCGGTCGTCCGGGCGACGCTCTGACCCTTGCCCGAACTCGACATGACCGGCTTGACCACGCACGGCAGTCCGACTGTGCTCGCCGCGGCGACGGCTTCATCGCGGCTCTCGGCAAAGACGTAGCGCGACGTCTCGAGTCCCAGTTCCTGGGCTGCGAAATCGCGGATCCCGTCGCGGTTCATCGTCAACTGAACGGCCCGGGCCGACGGCGCGACGCGCCATCCATCGCTTTCCAGTTCTCCCAGTGTCGCCGTATCGATCGCTTCAATTTCGGGGACAATGACGTCGGGCTGGTGCTTCTCAACCGCCGCGCGGATCGCCGCCCCATCGAGCATCGAGAAGACTTCGGCGGCGTCCGAGACCTGCATCGCCGGGGCGTTGGCATAGCGGTCGCAAGCGACCACCCGGCAGCCGAGCCGCTTGGCGGCGATGGCGAATTCGCGGCCGAGCTCGCCCGATCCCAACAGCATCAATGTGGCAAGATACATGCGTCGCGATCTAACGGGCTTGAGCGTGCGCGCAATCCCCGCGATGATCGCCTTCCCTGCCGCGGTCGAAGAGGATGATCATGCGCCGACGCTTATTGCTTCCTGCCCTTGCCGCATCCCTGATGCTCGCCGCGGCGGCTCCACCGCCCAAGCCTCTCACGCCGCGAGAAATTATCGACAAGGCGCCGGCCTCGGCATGGCGGACGATCGATCCCAATGACTTGATGGTGATCGATTTGAAGAACGGCGGACGGGTGATCGTCCAGCTCGCTCCGCAGTTCGCGCCGGTCCATGTCGCCAACATCCGCGCGCTGGCCAAAGGCGGCTGGTGGACCGGCGCCGCGGTCTATCGAGTCCAGGACAATTATGTCGCGCAATGGGGCAACAATGATTCGAAGAAGGACATCCCGGCTGGCGTCGTTGTCAAGCCGCCGGCCGAATATGAGCGGCCGTTGCGCGGGCTTGCGATCCATCCGCTCGGTAGCCCCGACGCTTATGCGCCGCGCGCCGGCTACACGATGGGCTGGCCGGTCGCTTACGACCCCAAGGCCGGTACGGCCAATCTGCCACATTGCTATGGCAGCGTCGGCGTTGGCCGCGACCTGTCGCCCGACACGGGCATGGGCGGCGAGCTGTACGCGGCGATCGGCCATGCCCCGCGCCATCTCGATAGGGTGATTGCGGTCGTCGGACGCGTTGTCGAAGGGATTGAGAGTTTCAGTGCGCTTCCCCGCGGCACCGAGGCGTTGGGCTTCTACAAGGAACGGTCATCCGACGTGCCGATCGCGCGGGTGACTCTGGCTGCCGACCTGCCGGCCGGCGAACGCCCGTCATTCCAATATATGGATACCCAAGGCCCCAGTTTTGCCGCTTATGTGAAGGGCCGCGCCAATCGCCAGGATGATTTCTTCATCCATCCGGCCGGCGGCGTCGACCTGTGCAACGCCCCGGTCCCGGTTCGCCGAACTCCGACCAAATAGCTGCGTTAGGCGTAAGCCGGCGAGTGCTGGCGATTGCGATGCTGGATGACGATCGGCGCGCTGTGCGAACGCATGCTGGCTTCGGCCAGGGGCAGGGCGGTTGAACAGAAGGCGCACTCGGCCGAAATTCGGCCAATCAGCCAATGCGTCCGTCCGCAACCCGGGCAGTGATTGACGTCATGCTCGCGATAAACCGCATGATAGCCGCGCCCCGCGGGATAGTGAGTCGTGTCGCTCAAGGTCGAATGCGTTGACATTGCAGGCCTTCCTTTCGACCCATTTGAACGACCGAAACCCTGGCAAGTTGCATCGCATATCTTTGGATAGGTGTTTGGGTGCGCGGTTCAGATATGCCAAGCTGCCTGCGACAAGGGGGACCTATGAGAGCAACAGCGCACCTGTTCACGCTGACGGCGTCGCTGTTTGCGGCCACTCCCGTTTGCGCTCAGACGACAGACATACGCGCCGGACGGCTGATCGATCCGGCGACGGCCACGGTCCAAGCCGACCGGCGGATCCGCATAGTGGATGGTCGAATCGCGTCCGT
Source organism: Sphingomicrobium sp. (assembly GCA_035318245.1). Taxonomy (GTDB): domain Bacteria; phylum Pseudomonadota; class Alphaproteobacteria; order Sphingomonadales; family Sphingomonadaceae; genus Sphingomicrobium. The sequence goes on from DATHFE010000198.1 coordinate 2,640, forward strand.
CGCTCCGTGGCGCGACGCTGACGGACCGGCGACGGTCGACTGGTCGGGCTATACGGTCCTTCCAGGGCTCATCGACCTCCATACGCACCTTGCCGACGGTGCGATCGAAACCAATTCCAGCGACCCGGCGGAGCCGCTCAAGCACAGCGAGGCGGCGACGATCCTTAAGGGCGTGGCGGCCGCGCGGACCGAGCTTCGGTCGGGGTTTACGACCGTCCGCGACGTCGGGGTCTATCGCGGACTGACCGATGTCGCGCTACGCGACGCGATCAATGCCGGGC
>DATHFE010000199.1:0-17497 GCA_035318245.1 Sphingomicrobium sp.
TGGCGAGACCGCAACCCTGACCTACGCGCTCACCGGCGCCGCGCCCACCGGGCTGACATTCAACGCCGACGGAAGCTACAGTTTCGACGCGTCGAGCTATGATTATCTCACCGCGGGTGAACCGCTCGTCCTGACCATTCCATTCACCGCCAGCGATGCGACCTCGACATCGGCGTCCGCCAATTTGGTCATCACCGTCACCGGCACCAACGACGTTCCCGTGGCCAACGCGGCGGTCAACTCTGTGCTTGAAGACGCGATGATCAGCGGCAACGTCAGCGCGACCGACGCCGACGCCGGCGAGACCGGCACGTTGGTCTACGCGCTCACTGGGGCCGCCCCCGCTGGCCTGACGTTCAACCCCGATGGCAGCTACAGCTTCGACGCCGCCAGCTATGATTACCTGACTGCCGGCGAACCGCTCGTTCTAACGATCCCGTTCGCGGCCAGCGATGCCACATCGACTTCCGCCCCGGCTAACCTGGTGATCACCGTAACGGGCACCAATGACGTCCCAGTCGCGAATGCAGCCGTCAACTCCGTGCTCGAAGACGCTTCGATCAGTGGCAATGTGTCGGCGACTGACGCCGACGCGGGCGAGACCACGACGCTGACCTACACCCTGACCGGAGCGCCGCCCACCGGCCTCACCTTCAACTCGGACGGCAGCTACAGCTTCGACGCGTCGAGCTACGACTATCTCACGGCGGGCGAACCCCTCGTCCTGACGATCCCGTTCACTGCAACCGATGCGCAGGCCGTCACCTCCGCGCCGGCCAACTTGGTCATCACCATCACCGGCACGAATGACGTTCCGGTCGCCAACGCCGCGGTCAACGCCGTCAACGAAGACGCGATGATCAGCGGCAACGTAACTGCGAGTGACGCCGACGCTGGCGAGACCGCCATCTTGACCTACGCGCTCACCGGCGCGCCGCCCACCGGCCTGACCTTCAACGCCGACGGAAGCTACAGCTTCGACGCGTCGAGCTACGATTACCTGGTCGCCGGTGAGCCGCTAGTCCTGACCATTCCATTCACGGCGAGCGACGCCACGTCCACCTCGGCGCCGGCCAATCTGGTCATCACCGTCACTGGCACCAACGACGTTCCCGTGGCCAACGCCGCGGTCAACGCCGTCAATGAAGACGCGAGCATCTCCGGCAATGTTAGCGCAACCGACGCTGACGCCGGCGAGACCGCGACGCTGGCCTACACGCTGGTCAACCCGGCCCCGACAGGCCTGACCTTCAATGCCAATGGCAGCTACACCTTCGACGCATCCAGCTACGACTACCTCGCGGCAGGTGAGCCGCTCGTCCTGACCATCCCGTTCACGGCAACCGATGCGCAAGCCGCCACTTCGGCGCCGGCCAACCTGGTCATCACCATCACTGGCACCAATGATGCGCCCGATATCCATCTCGTCACCACCGATGCGGCGGCGAGGACATTGATTGAGACCAATGCCGGTCTTTCGACTTCGGGCACGCTGACGGTCAACGATCCCGACATCTCGGACGTGGTCGGCTCTTCCGTCACCGCGGTGGTGGCGTCGGGCACCACGGCCGGCCTCGGCCTGACCAACGGCCAGTTGCTCGCGATGTTTGGCGTGACGCCCACGTCCGGGCTTCCAGCCAACGCCGCCGACACGCACAACCTCACCTGGAATTTCAATTCAGGCTCGGAGGCGTTCAACTATCTCACCACGAACCAATCCCTGACGCTGACCTATACGATCACCAGCTCCGACGGGAACGGCGGCAGCGACACGCAGAACGTCACCGTCACGGTGAACGGCACCAACGACGCGCCGGTGCTGACCGGGCCGACGGCCGTGCTCGCCGCCGGCACCGAAGACACTTCGTACACGATTTACGAATCGGACCTGCTGGCCGGCTACACCGATGTCGACGGCGGCGATCTGCGGGTGTCGAGCCTGACCGCGGTCAATGGAATTCTCACGGATAATTTGGACGGAACCTGGACGTTCGCGCCCGTCCACAACTTCAACGGCACGGTCTCGCTCACCTATTCGGTCGTCGATGGCCATGGCGGGAGCGTTTCGGCCAGCAACAGCTTCACGCTAGCGCCGGTCAACGATCCGGCCACCTTCGCCGGCGCGGACATGGGTGCGGTGACCGAAGACGCTGCGGTAACTGTTGCCAGCGGCCAGTTCTTTGCGGTCGATCCTGACGCCGGCCAATCGAGCTTCCAGCCGCAGTCGGGCGTCGTCGGCACCTACGGGACCTTCGGGATCACCGCGGCGGGCGCCTGGACCTACACGCTCAACAATGCCGATCCCGACACGAATGGGCTCGCCGCGGGCCAGGTGGTGACGGAGGCCTTCACCGTCGCCAGCTTCGACGGAACGACCACGGCCATCACGCTGACCATCACTGGCACCAACGATGCGCCTGATATCCATCTCGTCACCACCGACACGGCAGCGGCGACGCTGACCGAAACCAATGCGGGCCTTCTCGTGGCAGGCTCACTGACGGTCAACGATCCCGACACGACGGATGTAGTCAGCTCCTCGGTCACCGCGGTCGTGGCCTCGGGCACCACCGCCGGCCTCGGCCTGACAAATGGGCAGCTGCTGGCGATGCTCGGCGTCTCACCGAGCTCGGGACTGCCCGCCAATGCCGCCGATCTCCACAACCTCACCTGGAACTTCGATTCGGGGTCGCAGGCGTTCGATTACCTCAATTCCGGCCAGTCGCTGACGCTGACCTACACCGTGACCAGCTCGGACGGGAACGGCGGCAGCGATACACAGAATGTGTCCGTCACAATCAACGGTACCGCCGACAGCGTGGCACCGACCGCGAACAACGATGCATGGGTGTTGTCCGACCTGACATCCCTTCCCGCAGGCACGATCACCGCTGCGTGGTTCCTCAACAACGATACGGATGCCGACAGTCCATTGCTGTTCGTGACCAATGTCAGCGGATTGCCTGTCGGATTGACCGCGAATTACGATGGCGCGGGCCATTTGATTGATATCACCGGCACAACCCCTGCAGCAGGTAGCTTCGTACTAAGCTACACGATGACCGACGGGACGACACCAAAGACGGCGAGTGTCAGCGTGTCCGTACTCGATACGACTTCGGGCACCGACAATTTCACTCTTGATGGAAATGATTTCTCTTACATCGACCTGCTTTCAGGCGGGGACACTATGACGGGGGATGCGAGCCTGACCGGCAATGCCGGCAAGGACATTTTCGTCGGCAATAACGGCAATGACACGCTGTCCGGAGGCGCTGGAGACGATCAGCTGTTCGGCGAAAGTAACGACGACGTGCTCAACGGCGGCGCGGGCAACGACCTACTGGACGGCGGCAACAATAACGACACTCTGAACGGCGGTCTCGGAAACGATATTCTGACCGGCGGTACTGCAAACGATGTTTTCGTTTTCAACACCACGTTGGGTGCCACAAACATCGACACGATCACCGATTTCGATGGGAATGGTGACAGAATCCATCTCGACGATGCGATCTTCGTAGGGATCACTAACGTCGCCGGATCACTGAATACGGCGAACTTCGTTGCCAACGCCACTGGAGTTGCAGGGGACGCCAACGATTTCATCCTCTACAATACCACGACGGGTGACATCTATTACGATGCAGACGGCAGCGGCGCTGGCGCGAAGATCTTGTTCGCCCACGTTACGCTGCCATTACAAGGCGGGTCGATCACAAACGCCGACTTCCTGGTGATCTAAGCAAACCCAAGCATCGCGCGCACCCCAATTGCGCGCGGCCCTACCGCCGCCGGCTCTTCCAATACTCGATCGCCGCGTCGGCCTCTAACGGCTTGGCGAAATAATAGCCCTGGCCGCTCGAGCAGCCCAGGGTCGCCAGCGTCGTCGCCAATTCGACCGTTTCGATCCCCTCGGCGGTGGTCGACATGCCGAGCGCCTCGGCGAGGCTCAGCACCGCGCGGACGATCGCCACGCTGTCGGGGTCGACCATCATTCCGGTGACGAAGCTGCGGTCGATCTTCAAGACGTCGATCGGCAGCCGCTGGAGATAGGCCAGGCTCGAGTAGCCGGTGCCGAAATCGTCCATCGCGACGGTCGCATCCAGCGCCTTCAGCGCTTCGAACACGCGCATCGCCCGGGTCGGGTCCTGGACGATCGAGCTTTCGGTCAATTCCAGCGTTAGGCGATTGCCGTTCAATCCGTGCGATTTCAACGCGCTCTGGACCACGCTGGCGATGTCGTCGCGCGCGACCTGGATCGCGGACAGATTGACGCCGACATAGATCGGCAGCGGCTCGCCCCAGCTCTTGTCCCACCCCGCCAGAGTCTGCGCGGCCTTGTCCATCGCCCAGCGGCCGAGCGTCAGGATCAAGCCCGATTCCTCCGCCACCGGGATAAATTCGACCGGGCTGATCTCGCCGCGATCCTCATGGGTCCAGCGGGCGAGCGCCTCGAACCCGGCGCATTCGCCCGATTTCAAGTCGATCAGCGGCTGGTAAAACAGCTTCAATTGGTCCTTGTCGAGCGCTCGGCGAAGCTCGGTCTCGACCGAAAAACGCCGCCGTGCCGCGCTCGCTTCCTTGGGCTCGTAAACCTGCGGCTTGCCGGCCAATTTGGCTTGCTTGACCGCGAACTGGGCGTTGCGAAACAATTCCTCGCCGTCCTGGCCTGGCTGCATCAGCGCGACCCCGACCGCGCATTCGACGCTGATCTCAAGCTCGCTCAGCTTGAACGGTGTTTCCATCGCTTCCTGGATGCGGGCCGCGGTCTTCAGAGCGTCCTTGATCCCGCGGCGGAGCGATACCAGCACGCCGAATTCATTGCCGCCGGTCCGCGCCAGCACGTCCCCGGCCCTAAGCGCCGAGATCAGGCGGCGGGCGAAGGTGATCAGCAACTCGTCACCGGCAAGGCTGCCCATGCTCTCGTTAATCCGCGAAAAGCGCAGCATGTCGACGACTAGGACTGCGTATTCTACGTCGCGCTCGGCCTTGCCACCGACTTCCTCGATCGTCTCGCTGAATCCCAAGCGGTTGGGCAGCCCGGTCAGGCTGTCGCGCAGCATCTCGGCGCGCAGCGAGCGCTCGGCCTGGACCTCGACCGTGCGGTCGACCAGGCTGAGCAGGCAGCGCGGAAGGTCCTCGGGGCCACGCGGCAGGGGTGCCAGCTTGATCCGGAAATGATGCGCGGCGACCCCTTCGCCGTCGCGAAAGTCGAGCTCGTCGGAGTTCGGAGCCATCGCAAAATATTGGTCGAGCAGGCTCGCGATCGGGCCGTCCCTGAGGCAGTCGGCGTCGGAATAATCCAAGGCGCTGCAGGTCGATTGGTCGACCGTGGCGGTGAACCGCTCGTTGTGCGCCATCACCTTCAACTTGCCGCCTCGTGCCCGTGTGATGACCGCCGCCGCGATCGGCAGCGCTTCGAGCAATGCTGAATTGTCGGACCCTGCCAGCGAAGCAATCGTCCCGGCCGTATGCGCGGTGCGCACGCGTTTGGGCGCCGAATGACGGTGTGCTGCAGCCTGCATCGGTCTGATATGCCGGATAGCGGTTAATTCTCCGTTGCTACCGATTTCTTAACATCGGTTGTGTTGAAGCGGTTCGACCTTGGAAAACCGAGCGGCGGCATGCGTCCCGCGGCGCCCCGAGCGGCCCGCCACGGCCCAAGGTCGCTCTCGGTCCTCGTCCGCCCGCTATCGCCACCCATCGACCAGCTCAGCCCCTCGGTCAGCCGGAACGCCACCGCGTCGGCCAATCCGCCGTCGCGATAACGCTGCAACTGCACGCCCTGCCCGCGCCCCAACTCGGGCAATTCGCCCAGCGGAAACACCAGCAACTTGCGATTCTCGCCGATCACCGCGACTGCGTCGGCGCCTTCGTCGATCGCGCGGAACACCGCGACCTTGGCGCCGGGGCGCAGATTGACCAATTGCTTGCCCTTGCGCGTCTCGGCCAGCGTCGCTTCGCCGCTCGTCACGAACCCGCGCCCGTCGTTCGCCGCGACGAGATATTTGCCCGCGGGCCTGACCACCATCAGCGCAGCGATTCCGACTTCTCCATCCAGGTCGATCAGCAGGCGCACCGGCTCGCCGAACCCGCGCCCGCCGGGCAATTTGTCGCCGGCCAGCGTGTAGGCCCGGCCATTGTCGCCGATCAGCACCAGCCGGTCGGTGGTCGAACCTCGCACCAGATAACCTGGCCCATCGCCCTCGCGATATTTGATCGCCTCGACTTCCTCCGGCGCGACATGCCCCTTCACCGCCCTTATCCAGCCGCGCTGCGACAGAATCACCGTGATCGGCTCCTTCTCGATCATCGCCGACCAGTCGATCTCGCGGGTGCCCGTGACCTCTTCAACGCGAGTTCGCCTAGAATCGCCGAACTTCGCCTTGACCTCCATCAGATCCTTTTTGAGTTTGCGCCGCTGTCGTGCTTTGTCATCGACCAGTTTCGCCAGTTCCTCGCGTTCCTTGGCGAGCTTGGCGCGCTCCTTGGCGATCTCCATTTCCTCGAGCTTGCGCAAGCTCCGCAGTCGCATGTTGAGGATCGCCTCGGCCTGGCGGTCGCTCAGCGAAAACTCGGCGATCATCACCTGCTTCGGCTCGTCCTCTGTGCGGATGATTTGGATCACCCGGTCAAGGTTGAGGAACGCGACCAGAAACCCGTCGAGCAATTCCAGCCGGTCGTCGATCTTGCCGATCCGCGTATGCGAGCGGCGCAGCATCACCTCGATCTGGTGGGCCAGCCACGCGGTCAGCGCCTGCTTGAGGCTCATCACGCCCGGCGTCCGGGTCTTGTCGAGCACGTTCAAATTGAGCGGGAAGCGCACCTCGAGGTCGGTCAGCCGATACAGGCTGTCGAGCAGCAATTGCGGGTCGACGGTCCGGCTGCGCGGCTCCAAAATCACCCGCAACACCTCGTCGCTCTCGTCGCGGACGTCGGCCAGGATCGGCAGTTTCTTGTCCGCGATCAGCCCGGCGATCGCCTCGATCAGCCGGCCCTTGGGCACCCCGTAAGGGATCTCGCTGACCAGCAGATGCCAGCCCCCGCCCTTCTCCCGCTCGACCGAGATCGACGCCCGCAGCCGGAAGCTCCCCCGCCCCGTCGCATAGGCCTGCGCGATCGAATCGCGCCCGTCGACCAATACGCCGCCCGTCGGGAAATCGGGCCCGGCGACAAAGTCCATCAGCGCCAGATCGCTCGCCCCCGGGCTGTCGATCAGATGCGCCGCGGCGTCGATCAACTCAGTCACGTTATGCGGCGGGATCGACGTCGCCATGCCCACCGCGATGCCACTCGATCCGTTGGCGAGCAGATTGGGAAACAGCCCCGGAAAGACCTCGGGCTCTTCTTCCTCTCCGTTATAGGTCGCCTTGAAATCGACCGTGCCCTCGTCGAGCCCGGCCATCAGCGCCTGCGCGAATCCGGTCAGCCGGGCCTCGGTGTAGCGATAGGCCGCGGCATTATCGCCATCGATGTTGCCGAAATTGCCCTGTCCATCGACCAGCGGATATCTCAGCGCGAAATCCTGCGCGAGGCGGACCATCGCATCGTACACCGACTGGTCGCCGTGCGGATGATATTTGCCGATGACGTCGCCAACCACGCGGGCGCATTTCTTGTAGGCGCTGGCCGGGTCGAGCTTGAGCAATCGCATCGCCCACAGCAATCGCCTGTGCACCGGCTTGAGGCCGTCGCGCACGTCGGGCAGCGACCGCGCGGTGATCGTCGACAGCGCGTAGACCAGGTAACGCTCGCTCAGCGCGGCATCGAACGGGACTTCAATTTCGGATTCGGGGGTCTGTTGCATGGGTCCGCACTAGCAAGCACCGCAACCGCTCGCCACGGCTCTGCTCAAAAAAAGGGGCGGCCCCGGGAGAGGCCGCCCCACCGTCCAAGAAGGGTGCGCGGCGCGCGCGATTCTTTCGGCAAGCAATACTGGCGCACGCCGCGCAGGCGACCCAACGCCAATGCCGGAACCGCGTTCCGCTTCCTAACCTGGTTTAGGACGTTCTCCGCCAGTTGGTGGTATCGCGTTGATGAAAGGTGCGTAGATGCCTGGTTACCGGCTCTATTTCATGGATATCCGCGGCCACATCGCCCACGCCCGCGAATTCGTCGCCAACGACGACATCACGGCGATCGAAAACGCGAACGAATCCAGCCAGCTAGCCCCTATGGAATTATGGTGCCGCCACCGCCGCGTCCAGCAGTGGGATTCTGTTCCGCCGGCCAAGTCCTCGCCAGCCTGACCGCAGGTTTCGCCGGCCGTTTCCGCTGCATCGCCGGAACCTAATCAACTGCTCGCGACTTATTGTCCGCTGGAGGCGCGGGAAAACCACCGCGCCTCATCGCGTAACAGAGGAAGTTTCTATGAAGATCACGACGACACTTGCGATCGCCTTGGGCGTTGGCGCCCTGGCGGCCTGCAACAATACGCCGCAGGAAAAAGCGGCCGATAACATCGAGGCCAACGCGGAGAATGCCGCCGACAACCTTGAGAATGTCGCCGATAACACCGCCGACACGATCGAGAACCAGGCCGACAAGGTGCGCGCCGAAGGCGAGCAGAACGCCGACGCCACCCGCAACGGCGCCGACGCCGACGGCAACAGCGCCAACTAAGGCGAAGCTGTTCGAACCGCCGAGCACGCAACTTGCGGTTCGGATAAGGGCGCCCGCGCGCAACTCGCGGGCGCCCTTTTTCGTGCCTTCGGCAACGCGGTCAGCGGCGCGATCAAATCCGCGCGGGATTTCGGCGACAATGGCTGGTTTGGCGCCGTCTGAATCTACGGCGAGCCGATCCGGCTATTTGACGACGAAGGTCACCGCGAGCCTTACCCGCCACTCGGTCACCTTGCCATCGCGGACGACAAGCTCGGTGTCTTTCACCCAGGCCCCCTCGATGCCTTTCACGGTCTCGGACGCCTTGGCGATTCCCTCGCGGATCGCGGCCTCGATGCCGCCGGTCGAGCTTGAAACGATTTCAACGGTTTTGGCGACGGACATGGCCGATCTCCCTGCAAAATTTGCGCAAAATCCGATCAGCGGCCGAGGAATTTCCCCGCCGCGCCGATCAATTGACCCAGGATGTCGCCCGACGGGGCCGGAGCCGGCTGAGGCTGCCCCGCCGAGCCGCTCTCACTCGCCTGCCCGCCGAACATCCCGCCCAGGCTTCCGCCAAGTGCCCCGCCAAGCGCGCCGCCCAAACTTCCGCTCAGGCTTCCGCCCTTGCCCTCGCCGGCCTGTTTCATCACATAGCCGGCGACGGTCATCGCCAGGATCGGCAGCATCTTCTTGAGCAGCGACGGCTCGACCCCGGTCTGCGCGGCGGCCTGCGCCGCGACCGCCCGGCTTTGGTCCTTCGATCCGAAGATCTGGCCGAGGATCTGGTTGCCCTTGTCGACCTCGGTCGGCTGGCTCGAGGTCACATTGTCGAGCAGCCCGCCGCCGCCCAATGCGCCGATCGTGCCGAGCAAGCCGCCGAGCCCGCCCAGACCTTGCATCGGGTTGCCGGCGCTGGCTTCCGCGGCCACCGCTTCCGGCTCTGCCGGCGCCGCGGCCGGCGCCTGGAAGCCCGACAATATCTGCGGCAGCAGCGCCGCCGCTCCGGCCTTGGCGGTCGACGGATCGACCCCCAGCTCGCGCGAAATGGCGTCGATCGCATTGGTCTGCTCAAGCAGTTGTTCGGCGTTCATAGATGATCTCCCGCTCCGCGGAGGGTTCCGCGATCGGGGAAACGCGCGGGACTCAACATAAGTTCAGACGCGGCCCGAAACTCAATAAATCCGCGGGAGTCGGACCGGCCGGGACGAGAACAGGATCGAGGTGCCAGGGGGGCCGGCCCCGATCCTGTTCTCTCCCCCGGTCGAGCCGGCCATGCCAATCACGTCTCGTTCGCCGCGGCTTCGCCCAGGAAGAATCCGCGGGAGGCGTGATGGACGCCATGTGCCGGCCCGGATGGACGCCGCTCCCGTCCAAGCGCGAGTCGTTACGGTTGCCCTACAATCGCCGAACCGGACTTGTCGTTAATTCAGGTTAAGCGAGAAACTCAGGACATGCCGGGGGCATGTCTCGCCGGGCGATGCCCGCTATCCGCCTATTTCAGCGCCGCATCCAAAAACGCCAGCGTCTTGGGCCATCCGTCCTTCCGCGCGGCGTTGTTCGCCGCCGCCGTCCCGCCCAGCATGGCAAGATTATCGAACTTCGGGTCCTTGGGGTCGCGCGGCATGCCGAACACCCCATGCCCCGCCTTGGGATAGGCCAGCAACGTCACCGCCGGGCGCCCGGCCTTGTCCGCCCTCGCCTTCAGCGCCCGCGCCATCGGGCATGACGGCCACAAATTGTCCACGTCCCCGCACACCAGCAGCAAGGGCGCCGCCGCTCGCTCGACCGGGATCACCGCGTCCAGATGGCGCGGCAACGCCGCCAGCCCGTACATCGATATCAGCCCCTCGCGCCGCATCCGGCTCCAATTGAACTTGCCGAGCGGAAGGTACGCCAGCGGCTTGCCCTTGACCGACCACGACGATCCGACCGTGCCGAAATTCCAGTCGACCCCCGACCACACCACGTTAGACGGCATCGCCGCCACCACGGCTTTCAGCTCAGGGTGCCGCGTCGCGATCAGCAGCGCCGCCTCGGCCCCCTTCGACGCGCCGATCACCGCCATGCGGCTCTTGTCGACGCCTGGCTGCTTCGCCAGCCACGCCAGCGCCGTGTCGAAATTCTCGAGCGGGAGATTCTCCAAATTCTTCGGCTGGCCGGGCCCCCGGAAGTAGGACATTTGCAGCGTCGCATAGCCCCGCGCCGCCAGCGTCTCGGAGAAGACGCCTCCGCGATCGCTGAGCCCGCCCTCCGACCCGCCGAGGAACAGGATCGCCGGCCGCGGCCCCGCCCCCTTGCCCGGATAATAATTCGCCAGCAGCCCGTCGCCGGTCACCCGCCGCCCGGCGGACCCGGCGTCGGCCATCTCGAGCTTCGGCTGCCACGGCTTGGCGATCAGCAGATAAGCGATGGGGATGAGCAGCAGGCCGAGCACGATGAGGCCGCCAATCTTGAGCCCGCGCTTCCAACTCATCACTCGTCTCCCCTTTGGACATTGCGTGCTTAGGTGGCGTTGGAGCGCAAATCCATTGTTACTTCGGGAACCAAATCCGCTTTGTTTCGCTTGGCGCTCGAAATCGCCAAACTGCCATGATCGGGACCTCGTTCATGGCCATAAGCGATGGGGAGAAAGTGGGACTGCTACCGGCGAAAGGAGGATGCCATGACGGAGCAAAATTCTCGCGAATATCATCTCGGGCGCGGCGCAAAGGAGCGTGAGCTGGCCAAGGATAGCGCCACCCCGGACATCGCCCGCATCCACAGTGAAATGGCCGATCGCTACGATTGGCTGGCGGACAATCTGCCGCAGGAGGAACCCGACCTCCGGGTCGAACTCAGGCCGCCGCTGGACGAGGCGCAACAGCTTCCCGATTGAGGCTCAAACGCACCGGCAAGGCCGTGAACGCCGCAAAGATTGGATTCGCGGCGAACTCGGCCTAGTCTCCCTCCTGCTCGGGTAGGAGGACCCATGACTCGCATATACCATGCGACCGCCGCCCTTTTCGCCGATTCCAACGCTCAAGGCACAATCGTCAGGATGGCCTTCGCCACCCGCGAAGGCGACCTCGAAGTGCTCATTCCGACGGCCAAGCTGAGCAAGCTTTTGCCAACCCTGTCGAAGATATTGGCGAAGATCGGCGGCTAGAGGATGCTAGTCGCGCTCGCTGTGGCCGATTTGCTCAAGCCAGTCGGCCATGACTTCGGCGACGATATCTTGCGGCCCAAGGTTGACGCTCCACACATTGCGACCCTCGGGCGAGACGATCCAGACGTTCCCTTCGTCGTCTGGTCCGTCGATCTCAAATAGAGAGTCTTGGAGCGGGTCGTCTGGCATCGAGCCTTAGAACGGCGGGCGGGCTTGGGCAGTTCCTCGGAATCTTTCGGCTTGGGCCGGCTATTTCGGCGGCAGCTCCATCTTTACGGCCCGCGCGTCATAATCATCGGCCATATGGATAAGCCGGAGCCTGACCCCCTCCTCCCCAACCGAGCGCGCCAGCGTCCGGCAATGCAAAGCTTTGACTTTGAGATTTTCGGCTTCCGCCATATGAACTAGACGATTCAGGAGGGGCGTTGTTCCTGTTTGGCCTTCCGCCTGCCGAGCGGCTTGTGCGGCACCGCCAAGGGCCCAGACGCTCCCCGCCTATTCGAGAAGAGTTGCCGACCGCACATTGTAGGAGCTGTCCTGCCCGCGTGGGGCGATGCTTACATTAACCCCCCTCGCTGACGCTCTTGCTCTCGGCCACCACTTTCAGCAGCCATTCGCGGAACCATTTGACCTTGGGCACCGACTTCCGCTCCGGCGCGATCGCCAGCCAGTATCGAAAACCCGCGGTCGCGGTCAGGTCGAACGGCTGGCACAACCGCCCGTCCTTGATGTCGTTCTTCCAGAAGGCCGGGGTCAGCAGCACGAAGCCCTGCCCGCCCATCGCCGCATGGCCTTCGTCGGCCTGGCTGTCGAGCCGCAGCCCGGGCTTGCGCGGCCGGTGCTCGGCCTCGACCCCGGCGGCGGTGAACCAGCGGTCCCACCAATAATCCTCGGGGCTGATCAGCGGCAAATGTGGCAAGTCCGCCGGCTCCGGCGCGCGGCCAAGCTCGGCCTTCATCCGTGCCCAGAAGCTTGGCGCGCACATCGGCGTGAAATCGACCGGCATCAATTCGATGCAGTCCAGCCCCTCGGTCGGCTGGGCTCCGGCGCGGATCGCGACGTCGGCCTCGCCGGCCCTGAGGTCGGCCAGAGTGTTGCCGGTCGCCAGCCGCACCGCGAGGCCCGGATGCTCGACCTGGAACGCGCCCAGCCGCCACGCCAGCCAGGTATTGGCGAACGTGAATGTCGTCGCCACCGTCAGCAGCGCCGCATCATCCTCCTGGACCGACGCGAACGCCCGCTCGATCGCGTCGAACCCCTCCTTCAATGGCGGCATCAGCCGGTTGCCCAGCGCGGTCAGCTTGGCCCGCCCCTTCTCTCGCACGAACAAAGGCGCGCCGAGCCGGTCCTCGAGCGCTTTGACCTGATACGACACCGCCGCCTGGGTCATCCCCAGCTCCGCCGCGGCGGACGTGAAATTCTCGTGCCGGCCGGCGGCTTCGAACACCCGCACCGCGGCCAGCGGAGGCAGCCGCCGCTGCCCCGCGGACTCAGGCTTGCTGACGGCTTCCGGCGTGGCGAAGTGGGTCGGCCTATTCGGGTGTTCAACCATGGCGTCCTCTCCCGTCATCCTAAACTTGATTCAGGATCCATCTTTCCTGCCCTTCCGGGTCCCCGTCAAAGTACCACTTTGATGGGATAGTTTATAAGCCAGCCTTATCGACCCTGTCCATCCTTTGATTGGCGAAACGACCGCCCCCCGACTAGATAAAACCAACGCCGGCGGTCCGCCCCTAGAGCCGCCGGCGACCATAAGGAAGGACAGACCATGCTGTATCGCTTGAACCGGCAGCTGTTCGTTGAGAATGGCCCCACCGCTTATGCGGAAACGGCCCGCGAAGCCCGGGCAACCAGCGATGCCTATCGCTTGCTGCGCCAGGCCAAGCTCTCCGCCGCCGCGTGCATCGCCGCCAGCCGCAAAGCCGCCGCCTGACCAGTACTCTAGGAACCCGAAAGACGATCGAAATGCACGACGCAAACTCAAACCGCGAAAGCCTGGACCGCAAGGCCAACCGCTCGGCGAACGATTTCGCCCGCCTGTGGCGGACCGCGGACCGCGATTTCCGGCTGGCGCTGGTCGAAAACCAGCTCCGCGCCGCCTGAACCCGAGCTCAACCCAAGGAGAAAGACCATGGTCGACGAACTTTATGACCGGAACTACCAGGCGAGCCGCGCGGCCCTCAACCAGGGCTTCGGCGATGCCGTGAAGGCCATCAGCCGCTTCTTCGCCACCACCGGCCGCGCGATTCACAAGTTCGAATTCGACGCCCCCTGGAACCAGCCGGTCGCTCCCCGCAAGCGGGCGCGGCGGGCCCGGACGGCGCACTGATGGCCGTATGCCGGATTGCGACGGGTGGGCGGCTCCCCCTCAGCCCCCCGCCCACCCGTTCGCAGACGGCGCTCCTTGCGGAGCTCAAATGATGATTGCCAGGCGTTGGCATGGCCGGGTTCCGCGCGACAGGGCGGCGGAATATCTCGATCTCATGCAGACTGTCGGCTTGCCCGACTATCGCTCCACCCCCGGCAACCGCGGCGCGTGGTGCTTGCATCGCCAGGACCGCGAGATCGTCCACGTCGAAATGTTCACTTTGTGGGACGACGAGGCGGCGATCCGGCGCTTTGCCGGCGACGAGCTGACCCGCGCCAAATATTATGACTTCGATCCCGGCTTCCTGCTGGAGCTGGAGCCCGAGGTCACGCATTTCGACGTCATCGAGGACTAGATCGAGGGCTAGGGACCAATGCCGAATTGCGAAGGGTGGGCGGCGCGCCTATAGCCCGCGGCTCATCCACTCGCTCGGAAGCAGGTCCACCGCATGGCTCGTCGCCGCCAGATTTACGAAGGCAAGGCCAAGATCCTCTACGAGGGTCCCGAGCCGGGCACTTTGATCCAATATTTCAAGGACGACGCGACCGCCTTCAACGCGCAGAAGCGCGGCACCATCAACGGCAAGGGCGTGCTCAATAATCGCATTTCTGAACATATTTTCACCGCGCTCGCCACCATCGGCGTCCCGACCCATTTCATCCGCCGCCTCAACATGCGCGAACAGCTCATCCGGCAGGTTGAGATCGTTCCGATCGAAGTGGTCGTCCGCAACGTCGCCGCCGGCTCGCTGTCGAAGCGCCTTGGGATCGAGGAAGGGACCCAGCTCCCCCGCACCATCATCGAATATTATTACAAGGACGATGCGCTGGGCGACCCGCTCGTCGCCGACGAGCATATCGCCTGCTTCGGCTGGGCCAGCCAGGACGAGATGAACGACATCGCCGACATGGCGATCCGGGTGAACGACTTCATGTGCGGCATGTTCGCGGCGATCGGCATCCGCCTGGTCGACTTCAAGCTGGAATTCGGCCGGGTGTGGGACAATGATTACGCCCGCATCATTTTGGCCGACGAGATCAGCCCCGACGGCTGCCGGCTGTGGGACATGAAGTCGAACGAGAAGCTCGACAAGGACCGTTTCCGCCTGGCGCTCGGCGGCGAGGCCGAAGCCTATCAGGAAGTCGCCCGCCGCTTGGGTCTGATGCCCGAGGGCGAGGAAACCTCGGTGCTGGACATGGAAAGCCACCGCAAGAAGCGCGGCCGCTAGCCCTTTTGTGTCCCTTCCCCGCGTTCGCGTCGTCACTCTGAATGCCGCGCTAGGTCCGCTCGATTACCGCATTCCCGACGGCATGGCGGTCGAGCCCGGCTCGGCCGTCGTCTGCCCCCTCGGCCCCCGCCAATTGCTCGGCGTGGTGTGGGAGCCGGAGCGGCTGAAGACCGAGGAAGTCGGCGACAACCGCCTCCGCGCGCTAGCAGGGCTGGTCGACGTCCCGCCGATCGCCGCGCCGCTGCGCCGTCTCGCCGAATGGACCGCCGACTATTATTTGAGCCCGCTGGCCTCGGTGCTGCGGATGGTGATGCCCTCGTCAAGCGCGCTGCAAGGCAGCCGGACGATGATCGAATATCGCGCCACCGGCGTCGTCCCTGAGCGGATGACTCCCCAGCGCTTGAAGGCATTGACCGCGATCGAAGGCCGACAAGGCACGGTCCGCGAACTCGCCGCGCACGCCGAAGTCAGCGATGCGGTGATGCGCGGGCTGGTCCATGCCGGCGCTGTGGAAGCCGTCGAGGTCGAAAGCGACCGGCCGCTCGATGTCCCCGACCCCGCCTTCGCTCCGCCCAATCTCAACCCCGAACAGGCCGACGCTGCAGCAAGCTTAATCCAGGCGATCGGCAAGGGGTTCGACCCGGTGCTGCTCGACGGAGTGACCGGTTCGGGCAAGACCGAAGTCTATTTTGAGGCGGTCGCCGAGGCGCTGCGGCAGGACAAGCAAGCGCTGGTCCTGCTCCCCGAAATCGCGCTGACCGAGCCGTTCCTCAAGCGCTTCCAGGCGCGCTTCGGCACCGCGCCGGTCGCCTGGCACTCCGACCTCCGCTCGTCACAGCGCCGCCGGGCATGGCGGGCCATCGCCAGCGGCGAAGCCAAGGTCGTGGTCGGCGCTCGTTCCGCATTGTTCCTGCCCTACGCCCAGCTTGGCCTGATCGTCGTCGACGAGGCCCACGAGCCGAGCTTCAAGCAGGAGGATGGCGTGCAATATCACGCCCGCGACGTCGCCGTGATGCGCGCCAAGTTCGAGGATATTCCGGTAATCCTTTCCTCGGCCACCCCGGCGATCGAGAGCCGCCACATGGTCGAATTGGGCCGCTACCGTGAGGTCCAGCTCGCCAGCCGCTTCGCCGGCGCGACCATGCCGACGATCGCCGCGATCGATCTCACCCAGGACCCGCCGCCGCGCGGCCGCTGGCTTGCCCCGAGCCTGGTCGCCGAGATGGAAGCCAATCTCGCGGCCGGCGAGCAGTCCTTGCTGTTCCTCAACCGTCGCGGCTTCGCTCCGCTGACCCTGTGCCGGCATTGCGGGCATCGCTTCCAATGCCCCAACTGCACCGCGTGGATGGTTGAGCATCGGCTAATGCATCGGCTGGCCTGCCATCACTGCGGCCATGTCATGCCCCCGCCGCGGCTGTGCCCCGAATGCGGCGAGGAGGACAGTCTGGTCGCCTGCGGCCCCGGCGTCGAGCGAATTGCCGATGAGGTCGCCACATTGTTCCCCGAAGCGCGAACCGCGATCGTCACCTCGGACACCATCTGGTCCCCGGCCCGCGCCGCCGAATTCGTCGCGGCGATGGAGGCGCAGGAAATCGACATCGTCGTCGGCACGCAGCTCGTTACCAAGGGCTATCACTTCCCCAATTTAACCCTGGTCGGCGTGGTCGACGCCGACCTTGGCCTTCAGGGCGGCGACCTTCGCGCCGCGGAACGCAGCTTCCAGCAGATCCAGCAAGTGGCCGGACGGGCCGGGCGCGGCGACAAGCCTGGGCGCGTGTTCGTCCAGACCCACGATCCCTCGGCGCCGGTGATCGCAGCACTAGTCGGCGGAGACACGGCCGGTTTCTACGCGGCGGAAACCGAAGCGCGGCGCGGCGCGGCGATGCCGCCGTTCGGGCGATTGGCGGCGATCATCGTTTCCGCCGAAGATAATGCCGAAGCCGAAGAAGTCGCCCGCCGCATCGGCCAGGCCGCGCCCAGCGTCGATGGTATGGCGGTGTTCGGCCCTGCGCCCGCGCCGCTCGCCATGCTCCGCGGCCGCCACCGTCAGCGCCTGCTGGTTCACGCCGCGCGCAGCCTTGACGTCCAGGACGTCATCCGCGACTGGCTCGGCGAGCTCGAATGGAACGCCAAAGTCCGCGTCGCGGTC
>DATHFE010000200.1:0-3821 GCA_035318245.1 Sphingomicrobium sp.
CGGCGAATCCTGCCAGGATTTGTTCGCCCGCGTCGCCTCGGCCTACGCCGATGACGCAGATCACGCCCAGCGCGTCTATGACTATATCTCCAAATTGTGGTTCATGCCGGCGACCCCGGTCCTCAGCAACGGCGGCACCGGTCGGGGCTTGCCGATCAGCTGCTATTTGAACAGCGTCAGCGACAGCTTGGACGGCATCGTCAACACCTGGAACGAGAATGTCTGGCTGGCGTCGAAGGGCGGCGGCATCGGCACTTACTGGGGCGCGGTGCGCGGCATCGGCGAGCCGGTCGGTTTGAACGGCAAGACCAGCGGGATCATCCCGTTCGTCCGCGTCATGGACAGCCTGACGCTGGCCATCTCGCAGGGTTCGCTGCGGCGCGGGTCGGCGGCGGTCTATCTCGACGTGTCGCATCCCGAGATCGAGGAATTCCTCGAGATCCGCAAGCCGTCGGGCGACTTCAACCGCAAGGCGCTCAACCTCCACCACGGCGTGCTGGTCACCGACGAGTTCATGGAAGCGGTCCGCGACGGCGCCGAATTCGCGCTGAAATCGCCCAAGGACGGCAGTGTCCGCGGCAGCGTCGACGCGCGCTCCTTGTTCCAGAAGCTTGTCGAAACCCGGCTGGCGACCGGCGAGCCGTACATCATCTTCATCGACCAGGTGAACCGGTCGATGCCCAAGCATCACCGCGACCTGGGCTTGAAGGTCTCGACCTCCAACCTCTGCAGCGAAATCACGCTGCCGACCGGCACCGACCATTTGGGCGCTGATCGCACTGCGGTGTGCTGCCTGTCGTCGCTGAGCCTTGAGACGTGGGACGAATGGAACGGCGACAAGCTTTTCATTGAGGACGTCATGCGCTTCCTCGACAATGTCCTCTCGGACTACATCGCCCGCGCGCCGGACGAGATGGCGCGCGCCAAGTACAGCGCCGAGCGCGAGCGGTCTGTCGGCCTCGGCGTGATGGGTTTCCACAGCTTCCTGCAAGCCCGTTCGCTTCCGTTCGAAGGCGCGATGGCCAAGAGCTGGAACCTCAAAATCTTCAAGCACATTCGCGCCCAGGTCGATGTGGCGTCGATGATGCTGGCCAAAGAGCGCGGGCCCTGCCCCGACGCGGCCGACATGGGCGTGATGGAGCGCTTTTCCTGCAAGATGGCGATCGCGCCGACCGCGTCGATCTCGATCATCGCCGGCGGCACTTCGGCCTGCATCGAGCCGATCCCGGCCAACGTCTACACCCACAAGACCTTGTCGGGCAGCTTCTCGATCAAGAACCCGCACCTCGAGAAATTGTTCGAGGAAAAGAACGTCATCGCCCCGGCCGCGGTGTGGAACTCGATCCTCGAGCAGGGCGGATCGGTCCAGCATCTCGACTTCCTCACGGTGGAGGAAAAGGACACGTTCAAGACCTCGTTCGAGATCGACCAGCGCTGGCTGATCGAGCTCGCCGCCGACCGCACGCCGTACATCGACCAGGCGCAGTCGCTGAACCTGTTCATCCCCGCCGACGTCGACAAATGGGACTTGGCCATGCTCCATTTCCGCGCGTGGGAATTGGGCATCAAGTCGCTCTATTACCTCCGCTCGAAATCGGTCCAGCGGGCAGGCTTTGCAGGAGGCGTCGAAGCCGACAACACCCCCGAGCTCCGCGAAATCCCGGTCTCGACCACGGATTATGACGAGTGCCTGGCGTGCCAGTAAGCAGTGAACGTGTTGGCCCAAGCCTTTCTGGCGATTCCGGACCCGGTCAAATGGGCGGTGGCGCTGATCGGCGTGGCGCTTGGCGCAATGTTCGTCCTGCGCACCGATCGGGTCATCGCCGGCCTGCGCCGCTGGCTGCTCATGCAGATGCGCTGGGTGCGCAGGCCGCGCTACCGGCGCTTCGTCAAGATTTACGGCTGGCTGCTGCTCGTCACCGGCGCATTGCTGGCGCTGATCCTCATTCTGCGCCGGTGATCCGATGACCACCGCCAAAACCATCGAGCTCGCCATCGCGGCTCTGCTCATCATCGGCGGGGCGTGGCTTTATTGGCGCCGCGGCAAGGACGACCCGCGCCACGGCAGCCAAAGCGCGGTCATCCTGATGTTCGTCGGCGCGATCGTCGCGGTGCACGGGCTCGGCCTGCTCGAATATCGGCCGACCGCGACGGAGATGAACCGCTGATGCGCAGGTACCACCGCTGGCTGGCCGTCGTCTTCGGCGTGTTCATCCTCTACATCGCCACCACCGGCCTGCTGAGCCAATTCGCCGCGCTCTACGCCGACGGCGGTTTCAAGCAGAATGAGGCCACGCGCACGCAGGCCAAGGCGGTTGCCGCGATCGGCCACGCGATCATCCCGCAGGCCCAGGCGCATGAGGAAGACGAGCCGACCGCGTTCAAATGCCCCGACACCATGACCTGCCGCCCCAAGGCGCCGCCGACCGGCGCGCGCGCCTGGGTCGGCTTCTTCCACAAAATCCATTCGGGCGAGCAATATGGCCCCGCCGGCGTGATCCTCTCGATCCTGTCCGGCTGCGCATTGCTGTTCTTCGCCTTCTCCGGCCTGTGGATGTACGTCCGCATGTTCCGCGCCCGCAGCAAGCGCGAGCGCGCCGAGCATCCGGTTTTCTGGAAGTGAGCGCCGCCATGACAAAACGCACCCTCCTCGCCCTCGCCGCCACCCTCGCGCTGAGCGCCTGCGCCGCCACCCAAGCCCCGGACGCGGTCGCGCACGCCGCCGACACGCCCGGCTTCCTGCTCGGCCTGTGGCACGGCTTCATCTTCCCGGTCGCCTGGGTCGTTTCCTTGTTCACCGACAAGGTCGCGGTCTACGCGGTGCCCAACAACGGCGGCTGGTACGATTTCGGCTATTTCCTCGGCATCGTCGTGTTCGGCGTCGGCGCCCGCAAATCCCACACCGTCTACCGCGACCGCGTCATCCGCGTCCGCACCTAAATTACAGGAGCAGTCCCATGCCTCTTCTCGAAGTCCGCAACCAATATAAGCCGTTCGAATACCCCTGGGCGTTCGAATATTGGAAGCGCCAGCAGCAGATCCACTGGATGCCCGAGGAAGTGCCTCTCGGCGAGGATTGCCGCGACTGGGCGCAGAAGCTGACCGACCACGAGCGCAATCTGCTCACCCAGATCTTCCGCTTCTTCACCCAGGCCGACATCGAGGTGCAGGATTGCTACCACGACAAATATGCCCGCGTGTTCAAGCCGGTCGAGATCAAGATGATGCTCGCCGCGTTTTCGAACATGGAGACGGTGCACATCGCCGCCTACAGCCATCTGCTCGACACCATCGGCATGCCCGAGAGCGAATATGGCATGTTCCTCCAGTATAAGGAGATGAAGGACAAGCACGACTATCTGCAGAATTTCGGGGTCGAGACCGACGAGGACATCGCCAAGACGCTGGCGATGGTCGGCGGCTTCACCGAGGGCCTGCAATTGTTCGCCAGCTTCGCCATGCTGATGAACTTCCCGCGCTTCAACAAGATGAAGGGCATGGGCCAGATCATCAGCTGGAGCGTGCGCGACGAGAGCCTGCATTGCGAAGGCATCATCAAATTGTTCCACGCCTTCACCAAGGAACGCGACTGCCTGACCAAGTCCGTCCGCGACGACATCATGGACATGTGCCAGAAGACCGTCCGGCTGGAGGACGCGTTCATCGACCTGGCGTTCGAACAGGGCCCGGTGACCGGCATGACGCCCAAGGAAATCAAGAAATACATCCGCTACATCGCCGATTGGCGGCTGGGGCAATTGGGCATGAAGCCGATCTACATGATCGACGAGCACCCCCTCCCCTGGCTCGCGCCTCTGCTC
>DATHFE010000201.1:0-8625 GCA_035318245.1 Sphingomicrobium sp.
GGATCGGTAATCCGCCAGGCGCACAGATCGGCGGTTTTCCCGGCGGCGATGCTGCCGAGTTCCTGATCCAGACCGAGCGCCTTAGCGGCGTTGATGGTCATTCCGGCAAGCGCTTCGGCGGGGGTCAAATTGAACAAAGTACAGGCCATGTTGATCGCCAGCGTCGGCGACAGCAAAGGCGAAGTGCCGGGGTTGCAGTCGGTCGCCACCGCCATCGGCACCCGGTAGGTGCGGAACAGGTCAATCGGCGGCTTTCGCGTTTCCTGCAGCGCGTAGAAGGCGCCCGGCAGAAGGACCGCGACCATATCCGCGTCCCCCATGGCAGCCACGCCATCCTCGTCGATGTGCTCGAGATGATCGGCCGACAGCGCGTTGAAGCGCGCGGCCATTTTCGCGCCGCCCCGATTGCTGAGCTGTTCGGCGTGGAGCTTGACCCGAAGGCCGTGCTCGGTCGCGGCGTCGAACACGCGCTCGACTTCGGCCGGCAGGAAGGCGATTCCCTCGCAGAAAGCGTCCACGCTCGTGGCAAGGCCGGCGCGCGAGACGGCAGGGATCATCTCGTCGATCACCATATCGACATATTCGTCACGCATGTCGGCGTAGGCAGGCGGGAGGGCGTGCAGCGCGAGCAAGGTGGCGACGATCCTCACAGGCTCCTGCTGGCCGAGCGCCTTGGCGGTGTTGAGCAGTCGCAACTCGGATGCCAAATCGAGGCCGTAGCCCGACTTGATTTCGACTGTGGTACAGCCCCCGGCCATTAGTGCGCGAAGTCGCGCACGGGCCGAGGCGAGCAGTTCGCCTGCGGAACTGGCCGCCGTCGCAGCGACGGTCGACGCGATCCCACCTCCGGCCTTGGCGATGTCCTCGTAAGACGCGCCGGCGCGGCGCATGGCGTGCTCGGCGGCGCGATTGCCGCCGAAGATGAGGTGAGTGTGACAGTCGATCAGCCCCGGCGTGACCCAGGCACCGCCCAGGGGCACGACTTCCTTGGCGCGAAAGCCGGCGAGTTCGGTGCGCTTGCCGACGCGGACGATCTTGCCATCGAGGATGCCGATCGCGGCATTGGTCATGATGCCGAACGGATCGTCCGGGGTCGCGACCATGGTCGCCACATGGCAGTCGGTCAGGAGGCGGTCCCACATGGATGGTGGCTTTGAGCGGCGGCGGTGCTAGCGTCAAGGCGATGACAAGCCACTGGCCCAACCTTTCGGACTTGCTGACCGATGCACGCGATGCGCCGGTTGGGCTCGTCGGCGCACCGCTCGGTATTGGGTCGGTTACGCCGGGCGGATGCGACCGCGCACCGGCACTGCTCCGCGCGACACTGAAGCGGATCGGGCGTTACGACATTGACGCCCGGAGCGAGCTTGCCAGCCACATTTTCGATCATGGCGATGTGGCCGTCGGTGGGCTGACGATCGAGGAGGCCACAGCGCCGATCCGCGATGCGGTCGCGGCAAGCGTCGCGGCGCACCCGCTGACATTGCTGGTTGGCGGCAATAACGCGGTTACGCGGCCAGGTGTGCACGGGCTTGGGGTGCCTCTTGGGCGCGTAGGACTGATCACGCTCGACGCGCATTTCGACATGCGGGACCTCGACCACGGTCTGTCGAACGGCAATCCGGTGCGCGCGCTGATCGAGGACGGCCTGCCGGGCCGGAATATTGCGCAGGTCGGGCTCGCGCCTTTCGCTAACAGCGCGGCAATGCATCGCGATGCGATGGCGGCGGGCAACTGCATCGTCACACAGGTCGATGTTGCCCGCGATGGCATTGCCGCGGCGATCGGCCAAGCGCTCGACCATGTCGCAAATTGCCAGGCGATTTTCATCGATTGCGACATCGATGTGATTGACCGCTCGCAATTGCCGGGAGCGCCGGGCGCGCGCCCGGGCGGAATGGCGGTCAGCGATTTCTTCCACGCGGCGCGGCGGTTGGCGAGCGACCCCAAAGTGCGGGTTATCGACCTGACCGAATGGGACCCCGATCTCGATGCGACCGACCTCAGCGCCCTGACCGCCGCGCGGTGGGTCGCGGAGTGCCTTGCTGGGTTCGAAAGCCGCTAAAGCACCGCCAATTGGGTGTTGTCGAAGCGGTGTACATATTGCTTGGCGATCGCCACTTTGCGCTCGATCGCGTCGATGATCGGCACCGCGAAATCGACTCCCGCAAGCCGCGAGCAGCTGCCCAGATTGCCGGGGGAGAAAACGTTTACCTCGAGGATTTTGTCGCCGACGATGTCGATCCCAACGAGGAACATGCCGTCGGCGATCAACTTCGGCCGGATCATCTCCGCGACCTGCAATTCCATGTCGCCGATCTCGACCGCCTCGGCGGTGCCACCGGCGTGGATGTTGCTGCGGATATCGTCCTTCGAGGCGACCCGGCGCAGCGCCGCATACTTATTGCCGATCTTGAGCGGATGCCCGTTCATCAGGAAGAAGCGCACGTCACCTTTCTTCGCGGCGGGGACATAGGCCTGAGCGATGATGTAGCCGTCGCGCTCGATCGCTTCGATCATCTGATTGATGTTCGACTTGGCATTTGTGTCGACCTTAAACACGCCCGACCCGCCCGATCCCTGGAGAGGCTTGAGCACGATGTTGTTGCCGTGCGCCTTGGCGAACGCCTTGATGTCGGCCTCGTGCCGGGTGATCAGAGTCTCGGCGCGGACCTCTGGTGGAAAGCTTTGGAAATAGAGCTTGTTGATTGCCCGCGACAGGCTGTCAGGATCGTTGAGGACGATTACCCCGCGCTTGGCCGCTTCGCGCCCGAACAGGATTCCCGCTTCGGCCGCCCACGGCATCGCTTGCGTATCGAGCGACGGGTCGTTGCGCAGCATCAGCACATCAACCTCGCTCATGTCGATCTGTCTGGTCTTCTCGCCGACTTCTTCGAGGACCGAGAAGAATTCTACGCGGTTCTTATACTTGCGCTTGGGCATGAACCGGCCGTGGACGTGCAAGTGGTCGTCGGGCGCGAGCACGAAATCGGACGGGGTGACATAACAGACATTATGCCCGCGGACCGCTGCCTGATGGGCGAGCACAGTAGTCGTGTAACCGGCGAATTCTCGCGCCATGTCATTGACAAAAAAGGCGATCAGCAAGGCGCTTACTCCACCGATAGGATCGAATTAAAGGGAATCCCCTTTCGCAAACGCGCGATGCGGGCGCGGGTGTCCTCGCGGTCGAGGAATTCGGGCAGGAACAGCGGCGCGTGGATCAGGCCGCGCTGGAGCAATTCCTCGATCGCCGGGACATGCGCCGGCGCAATCTTGCCGAGCCAGAAGGGGTTGAGCGAACCGCCCGACGCGACGAGGTCGCACACCGCGCGGAAGCCCTGGAGGTAGATGGCATCCTTGGCGAGGCCGCCCGATCGGAATACGCGGGCCGAGATGTTGAAGGCGGCGCGGGCGGTAAAACCATGTGTCCGATGGAGCAGGCGATAGACGGCGATAAAATCCTCGCCGCGCAGCATCGCCTCCACCGCCAGCACGCGTGCCGCGAGCAAGCGCACGCGCGCCACGGTGAGCCCGCCGACCGCCCATTCGGCGAATACGCCGAGTCCTTCCTGGATGCCTTCATAATGGGCAAGGCCGCTGCGGAAGATCGACAGGCCCTGGATGCCGCCGTTGAAACCGGTCAGCAGATGGACGCTGACTTCATGCGCCAGCAGCGCATCGAGCCGGTGCCGCGCCATCCGCGTCGCGGTCGAGATCATCAGTGTCGATCCTGACACCATCAGTCCCGCCGCTAAGTCATGGCGCAGCTGGACCTTGGCGGCGAAGCGATCATCGGTGGCGCGATAGGCGGCGATCAACTGCTGTGCGGCT
Organism: Sphingomicrobium sp.; assembly: GCA_035318245.1. Lineage (GTDB taxonomy): Bacteria > Pseudomonadota > Alphaproteobacteria > Sphingomonadales > Sphingomonadaceae > Sphingomicrobium. The sequence goes on from DATHFE010000201.1 coordinate 3,835, forward strand.
TCGGCGATATCGTCAGCGTCGATCATTGCTCCACGCGGACGGTGGGCGGTCGCGGAAGCGTCGAGCAGTGCATTGGCATCCGCCAAAAGACACGGGTCGACGGTGCCATAAAGCAAGGTCGAGGCAGGACGGAATGCGGGCGTGTTACGCGCTGCCAACATCGTCAGTTGATGATCGAGCTCACGCCGTTTTTCGCACAGCAAATGCTCCAGCAGTGGATCTTCAAGATATTCGAGGTTGATCGCGTAGAGCTTGCGCTTGGCAACATCTGGATCGACCGTCAGCGGGCGGTATTGGAATTGCGGCGCGACCTCTCCCTTGTCGGTGAGGAACTGGCCAAACGCGGCTTCGGTGTTGATCGGCGAGATCGACAGCAGGAAATCGAAACTGCGCGAGATGCGATCGAGCTTACGGTCGGCCGCGAGCGCCGCAGCAAGGACCGCGCTTCGCCCGAGCGAGCGGTAATGCCGCGGCGCGGCGCCGTCGTCGATAAAGGCACAAGCCGAGCGAAGCAAAGCATCGCCGCACGCCACCGACAGGTCGCGGACCAGTTGCGGATAGACGCTGCCGTCGGGCGCACGGTGGATCTGCGGAAGCGCGAATGACAGGCGCGCAATATTTTCGTCACCGGCCAGCAGTGAGTCGACGATTGGATCCGGCGGCGGATCGGCGACAAGCGTGACCTCGCAGCGGCGCAAGTCAATTTCGACGCGGCGCATGGCTTTCGCCAGCATATCCGCGGCGCGCGTCGCGCGCTCATCGCCTCTCGCCGCGACCGTCGCGACAAATGACGGAAGCGCCGGCGAGTCCTCGACACCCGGCTCAGCCAGCTGGTCGCTGAGCGTGACGATCAGCATGTGACCGAATTTCTCGCGCATCGCGCCAACGATTGCCTCCAAAGCGCCCGCCGCTGCCAAATCGTCTTCGGGACTCCAAATCAGATAGGCCGGGCTGTTAACCGCAACCCGGCGCGCCAGACTGGTATGAGGATCGGCGGTACGGTGGAGAACGAGGAAGAATAAAGGCCGGTCGAGATGCGCGCGTGCGCTACGTCCGACGGGCTGGCGCAGCGAGCCGGTTTCGCTGAATTCCGGAGCGAACGGTTCCGGCGCAATTCGTAATCTGGGACGCGGAGTCATTGCAGCAGGGTCTTTGCGACGCCGGCGGCGTGGGCGATGAAGCGCCGCATCGCGTCCAGCTCCCGGGGATTTGGCTCACCAGTCCATTCGTCCATGTAGAATTTCTTGAATTCCAGCGCGATCGCGCAGCCCTTGTTCGGGAAGCGGGCGTGGACGAAACGGGCTTGCTCGCCCTTGCCCTGGAAGGCGACATTTTCGCGCACATCGAGACGGCGGCCGTTGAAGTCGAAGTCGCGCATCGCCTGGATCAGCGGGTCGAGCAGGAACGCCCACTGATCGCGCGGCATTGAAAAGGTGCCGATGTTGATGTCAGGCGCCTCGGCCCGCGGCGACGCGGAGCCGCCTGGGCCGTCGCGGCGGTGGTTGTAGCTGTGAACGTCGAGCAGCACGAAGCGGGGATACTTACCCGCGATGCCGTCGAGCAATTGGCCGAGCATGCGATAATAATGCTCGTGAATTTCGAGCGAGCGGCTGACGACTTCGGGGCTGAGCGGCGCGCGCCATACATCGAGGCCCCAGCATTGCTCGGGTGTTTGATAGACCGCGCCCTCGACCCCGCGATTGACGTCGAATTCGAAACGCGAGCGATGGAGGATGATGTGGGTCGGAACGTCGACGACCGCCTGACCCGTGAACGGATCTTCTTCCCGCAGGCGATCGGACGGCGCAAGCTTCATCGCCCGCCCCACCTCATCACGCAGCTCGTGACCATCGTGGATGGCGGTCGCCACGATCGGGCCGGCGCCGTGCTGCACGGTCCACCAGCGGTCCTGTCCTTCCATCGTCGCCGGCTCGTCCACGCGCGTCTCCACCCGCATAACCGTTGCCCAGCCGTTCTGGTTGCGCCCGAGTCGCGCGCTAGCCGGGGCAAGTCCCGGTCCAGCAAATCCGCCGATTGTCTTGAATTGCGACAGTTTTTGGTCAGTCACGATTGACTCACCGGCAGGATGGTTTCACAAAAATTAATAAACGGGGGAATGTCTGCTTGCAGTCGAGTCCCTTGGCCACGGGGGAACACGGATGGGACGATCGCTTTGGGCAGCGAGGATCGGCGTGGCGGCGCTGTCGACTAGCGCGCTTTTCGCGGCATCGCCCGGGTTCGCCCAGAATATCCCGGTCGGGCCGACTCGCGACGAGTTGACCCGCAACCAACCCCCGCCGGAGACGAAAGCGCCGTCCCTGAACGTCGTCGGCGACATCGAGCGCTCGCCATGCCCGCTGGCCGATCCCAAGTTCGCCGACATCCGGCTGACCATCAACGACGTGGTGTTCAACAACCTCAAAGGCGCGACGCCGGAAGAGATGCGCGCTGCTTGGACACCCTATGCAGGGAGCGAGCGGCCGGTCGCGGTAATTTGCGAAATCCGTGACGCCGCGGCGACGATGCTGCGCGACAAGGGCTATCTCGCCGCAGTCCAGGTGCCGACCCAGAAGATCGAGAACGGGATTGTCCGGCTGGAGGTGCTTTACGCGCGGGTCACTACGGTGCGCGCGCGGGGACAGGTCGGCGGCGCGGAAGCCAAGATTGCCGGCTATCTGTCGAAGCTGACCGAAGATGAGATTTTCGATCGATTTCGCGCCGAGCGTTATTTGCTGCTGGCACGCGACCTTCCCGGCTACAATGTCCAGTTGACGCTTAAGCCGGCCGGAACCGGACCAGGCGAGCTAATCGGCGAAGTTTCGGTATTGCACCGTCCCTATGCGGTCGATGTGACGGTTCAAAACCTCGCGGCGCGCCAGACCGGCCGATGGGGCGGGCAAGTCCGGGCGCAGGCGTTTGGCCTGACCGGCCTTGGCGACGTAACATACGTCTCGCTCTATTCGACCGCCGATCTGAAAGAGCAGCAAATTCTCGAATTCGGCCACAGCTTCCGGCCCGGATCGGAAGGGCTGACGATTGACGGGCAATTTACCTATGCCTGGACCAAGCCGGACATCGACGCGGCTCCCGGGGTTCCCGACCTCAAGGCGCGCACGGTGTTCGCGACACTCGGCGCGTCCTATCCGTTCAAGCGCAGCCAGGGATTCAATCTGTGGCTCGGGGGCGGGTTCGATTTTGTCCACCAGAAAGTCGATTTCTTCGGCCCGCTGACCGACGACAAATTGCGCATCCTATGGCTTCGCGGCACCATCGACGGCGTCGACTTGAGCTCGCGCAGGCCCAAGTGGCGCTACGGTGCGCAGCTCGAGCTGCGCAAGGGTCTCGACATTTTCGATGCCAGCGAAAGCTGCACCTCGGGAGGCTGCGGCATTGGCTCGGTCCCGCCGAGCCGGTTCGATGGCAAGGCCACTGCGACCGTCATCCGCGGCAGCGCGTCGGGCGAGCTCGCGCTGGGCCAATCGTTCGCCATCGCGCTGAGCCCGCGCGCGCAATATGCCTTCGCTCCTTTGCTGAGCTTCGAGGAATATACCGCCGGCAACTATACCGTCGGCCGTGGCTACGAACCCGCTACACTGGCCGGCGACAGCGGTGTCGGCTTCGCTGCCGAACTGCGCGGACCGCACTTGAGCCTGATCAAGCAGTCGCAGCTGCTGGTCCAGCCCTATGTGTTTTCCGATGCCGCCTGGGTGTGGAACAAGAATCTTAGCGGAGACCCCGATCATCTGCTGTCGGTCGGCGGCGGAGCGCGCGCCGAGCTTGGCGATCGCCTGCACCTAGATGCCACGGTCGCCGTGCCGGCCGCAAAGGCGGGGCCGCTCAATCGCCGCGGCGACACCCGATTTCTTCTGACACTTACCAGCCGGCTTTTGCCGTGGAGGTCATGATGACGCGTTCTCCTGCTCGCATGCTCAAGCGGTTTTCGCTCTGCTCAAGCCTGGCGATAGCCACGTCGCTGGTTGCCGGCCCCAGCCCTGCTGCGGCGCAATCGTTCAACGCAGACACGATCGCACCGGTTACGACCAATGGGGCGATCGTCTCGACCTCTCCCGGCTTTACCAATGTTGCCTTGAACGGCGGGCAAACGGTGATCGATTGGACGCCGAACGACACCGCGATCAGCGGGAGCGCAATCGATTTCCAGTCTGGCGGCACCGCGACCTTCAGCAGCGCCAGCGACTTTGCCGTCCTCAATCGCATCAACCCAACCGATCCGACGCGGCTGATCGTCATGAATGGCACGATCAACTCGCTGGTCGGCAGCCAGACCGGCGGCTCGGTGTTCTTTTATACGCCCGGCGGGATTGTCCTTGGGCCTAACGCGCTGATCAATGTCGGCTCGCTGGTCCTGGCGACGTCGCTGATCTCGGTCGACGGCAGTGGCCAGTTCATTGGCGGGGTGGACGGGACCAGCGTTACCTTCGGCAGTGCCGCCGCCGGCTCGAAGATCGTTACCGCGTCAGGATCGACCATCAACGCGCTCAATCAGGGCAGTTATGTCGCGATGGTCGCGCCGCGCGTCGAGCATAATGGCGCGATCAACGTGAACGGCGCGGCAGCCCTGGTTGGGGCCGAAGGCGCGACGATCAATTTCCGCGCCGGCGGGCTGTTCGATATCCAGATTGACACCGGCACGACCGACCCCAATGGCGTCGCGATCGGTGACACCGGCGTGATCACCGGCAACGCCAGCACGGGCTATCCCGACCTTCGCCGCGCTTATCTGGTGGCGGTTCCGAAAAATACGGCGCTGACTATGCTCATTTCCGGCGG
>DATHFE010000202.1:0-28382 GCA_035318245.1 Sphingomicrobium sp.
CCCAGCGCCACGTCGCGTGCCCCCCGAGACTGAGGCCAGTGAGATAGACCCGCGCCGGGTCGACTCGCAGGGTTGCCATGCTGTGGTCGAACAGCGCGGCCAGTTTCGCTAAATCCCAGTCCTGCTCGGCGGGCAGCTGCGGCGAGACCAGTACGAATGGAAAGGCCGGATCGCGATCGGCGATTTTGGGCGGACCGTGCACTTTGACCCGGTCGAGATGGTCGCCGCGCTCGCCCGATCCGTGGAGGAAAATCATCAGCGGCCAGCGCGCTTTGGCGTCGGCTGCATAGCCTTTGGGCAAATGGAGCTGGTACGCATAGGCCCCTGAAACAACCGGCGGCTGCGGGTGTTGGCCATCGACCGGAGCGGCAACGATCGCGACCGCAAGCAGCGCTGCCATCATCGCAGGACCTCAATTCGCATGGGCTTGCCGGTTGCCGGGAAATGCAGGGCGTTGCCGAGCCATGCAGCTGGCTCGCCATCAACTCGCGCTGCTACCGGTACCCCGTCGAACGGCCAGCCGATAACATAGCCCCCCGGCGGGCGGGCATCGCCACCAATTGTCGCGACTATCCCCCGCGCATCTCCGCGCATCGAAAAATCGAGTTTACCGTAAGGGGTCGCGAGCCCCTCGACCGCCGAACCCTCCCCCGCCAGCCACGCCGCAGACAATCCGCCGCCGAGCACCAATGCACCATCGTCGCGCCGATCCCATGCGAACATGTCGAGCGCGCCGCGCAAGAAATCCGACGCCACCCAGGCATGCGGCATGTCGCCAATGAAACGAATTTCGCGGGGGTCGCGGCCGACGACTTCGGCCCACTGGTTCCAGCCCGCTGGCCGTCGGTCGGCCATGAAGAAGTCGATCAGCCCGTCGACCCGGTCGCGCCAACCGAGCCGTACGAAGCTGCCGATCGTGCGCGTTTCGTAAGGCGTATAGTCCTTCCACTCCCGCGCTCCCGCCGCACGCGTCTGAAATTCGCGCCAATAGCGCTCGAAAGTGGCGTTGAGCATCGCCGGGTCGAGGCGCGCCTGCTCATTGCCCGGATCGAGCGCGATGGTCGTCGACGTCGCGTCGAAGTCGCCGAGGCTGGTCGCGCCGGGGATAAAATCCACCTTCCAATGGTCGCGTGCGGCAAGGATTGCCGAATGGAGGTCGGCGTCAAACTGCTCGCGCGACGCCGCGATCATCGCTGCTTCGGGCTTGCCCAGAACTCGCGCAATCTCGGCCGCGTCGCGATAGCCGCGCAACGCCCAGAAATCGTCCCACAGGCTGTACTGCGGCTTGGCCGAATAGCCTTCGTGGCTGATCGATGGCGGCATCAGCCCGTAAAGCATGCGCTTGTCCGGCCCGCGGTTCGCGGCCGTCCGCTCGCTGAGCCGCAGTTGATCCATGTAACGCACTGCGCCAAGCACGGCGGGCCAGTCGCGTTCCAGCGCTGCGCGATCGCCGGTGAAGCGATAGAGCTGGCCGACCAGGAAGACATATTCGCCCTGGCTGTCATTCTCCGGCACCGGGTCGGCGCCGCGGAAATCGACGCAGCACGGCACCTTGCCGCTGTCGAACAAATTGCCGCGATACCAATCGGCAAAGCCGCGCGCGACATCGGCGCGGCCCATCCGCAGCAAAGCCTCGGACATCATCGCCCCGTCGCGGATCCACGCCCGGTCGTAGCTCCGCGTGCCGGGTTTGAGCATCGGCCCGTCGCGGCTGGTCAGGATTTGCGAAAAGGCCGTCGCCACGGTGTCGGCGAACGCCTGCTTGGCGGGCGGAACGCGAAGCTTCACCCGCCCAAGCACCTCGCGCCAATGGGCTTGCGTTTCGCGATAGGCCTCGTCCCATAATGGCGCCGCGCCATTCGTACCCGGCATGGACAATACGATCCGCTCGCCCTTCCCGGGCGCCAGATCGAGCCGATAGGTCAGGTCGGCCGTCACCATCGCCGGGCCAAGATTTGGCATTGCTGCAATTGCCACTGCGTCCGGCGGACGCGAGCTGATCAACAGGCGCGTCTTGGGCGGGTCGCCTTCGGTCTGCGGCTGAGTGACGAGTAGTTTCGAACCGTCGCGCAGGATCCGCGAGATCGGGCTCGCTCCGCCCTGCTGCGCCAGGAATTGCGCGGGCGGGTTGACCTGCCACGGCCTGACCCCTAGCCGGACATCGATCGTTCGTCGCGAGGTGCCCGTGTTGGTCAGCTCATAGCCCGCGAGCACCGCCCGCCCCGCGCTGTCGGCGAGCAAAATCGTGTCGAGCCGGAACCCGGGTCCGCGCCAATGCACCGATGGGATCGGCAATTTACGCTCGTCGAGCGACTGGTGCTGAGCGACATTCGCCCAGTCGAAGCGTCGCCCGCCATCGATCACCACCGGCTCGATCGAATAGCCGCCCTTGGCCGGCTCGATTGCCGCATCCTCGCTGATCAGCGCAACGACCGCGCCGCCGTCGCTCCCGGCCAAAGTCCAATAAGGCTGCTCGCCGATGAAGGCTCGTGGGAATTGGCCACGCGGGCTCGCCTTGGCCAGGGCGGCAATTCTGTCGTTGGTGCGAGTTTCGGGCGGCCGAACCGGCGCCGGTTGGCCGGGCAGCGGGATGATCCTGAGATCATCGATGGCGATGCTGCCGGCCCCGCCATCGCGGTTGCGTGCGACGACAAACTCCACGCCGTCGGCGCGGCGCAGCGACTTGTCTTCCGCCGGCCCCCAGGCAAAACCGATCTCGCCCGCCGGGACCACAAACTCCTGCCACTCGGCGCTCGGCTGATAGTTGCGCCACACCTTCCACCAGACATTGTCGCCGTTTGTCAGCTTCATCTGCAAATCGTTGCGTCCGCCGCGGCCGCGGATCTTGAAGCGCATCTCGAAATTGCGCGGCAACTCGACGGCCATGGTGCGGCGGACATAGGCGTACCCCGACACGCGGCCGTAGTCGTAGCGCAGCGCGATCGCGTGTCCGCTGGCTCCGGGTACCGAAGCACTCGACGCGGCAACGCTGTCCGACCCCTTTGCCGGCCACAGCGCGGCATTCTCCATTCCATCGGCGAAGATCGGCCGCTCTGCCGGTGCAGCGCTAACCAAGATGAGTGCGGACAAGGCAAACAGGCGCCTCATCCCTTGACGCTCCCGGCGAGCAGCCCGTCGAGATATTGCCTTTGCAGCACGAGGAACAGGACCAGCACCGGCAGCACCGTCACCACCGATCCGGCCATCATCAGCTCATTATCCTGGACATGCTCGCGCGACAGCGCGGCGAGCGCCACGGGCAGTGTGTAGAGATCCTGGTCGGCCAGCACGATCAGCGGCCACATGAAGTCGTTCCAGCTGCCCAGAAACACGAACAGCGCCAGCGTCACCAGGATCGGGCGGAGCGTCGGCAGGACGATCTTGCGCAGGATCATCGTCTCGCTTGCACCATCGACCCGTGCCGCTTCGAGCATTTCGGTCGGGATCGACAGACAGAATTGGCGCACCAGGAAGATGCCGAAGATGCCCGCCAACCACGGGACGAGCGCGCCGGCATAGCTGTTGACCAGCCCCATCGCTTTGAGCTCGAGGAACAATGGCAGCATGCCGATCTGCCCCGGGACCACCAGGGCCGCGACCAACGCCTGGAAGACCGCATCGCGCCCGGAAAATCGCAATTTAGCGAAGGCGTAGCCCGCCGGCACCGTGAACAGCAGGGCGAGGCAGGTCGCGAGCGTCGATACCAAAGCGCTGTTGAACAGGTAACGACCGACTCCGTAGGTTCCGAACAGCGTCCGGTAATTTTCCAGCGTCGGATGCTCCGGCCACAAGGGCGGCGGAAATTGTGCCGCGGAACCGGGGCTCATGAAGCTCACCGACACCATCCACGCCAGCGGCGCCAGCACCAGCAGCGCGACCAGCGCGGCGAGCAGGGTCAGTCCGTAGCGTTGCAGCACGCGCATCAGATCGCCCCGCCGCGCCGCGCCAGCTTCAGCTGCACCAGCGTGACCGCGAGAATGCACAGGAAGAGGATGAATGCGACCGCCGCGCCCGATCCGAGGTTCCACCATTTGAACCCCTCTTCGAACATGAAATAGAGCACGGTGACGGTGGATTTGGCAGGTCCGCCCTGGGTCATGACATAGGGTTCGGCGAACAGCTGGAACATGCCGGCGACGGTCAGGATCGCGACCAGCAGGACTGTCGGCGCGATCGAGGGCAGCACGACATGGCGGAAGCGCATCCACGGCCCGGCGCCGTCGACCCGCGCCGCGTCGAGCAAATCCTTGCTCACCATCTGCAGCGATGCGAGGAAGATGATCATGTTGTAGCCGAAGCTCTTCCACGCGACGAACAGCAGGATCGCGGGAAGCGCGGTGCGCGGATTGCCGAGCCAGTCGACAGGCGCGATGCCGAGAAAGCTCAAGCCGTAATTGATCAACCCGTAGCGGGTGTGGAGCAGGTAATTCCACACCACGGCGGTCGCGACGAGCGTGGTCACGAACGGCGCGAACAATGCGACTCGCCACGCCGCTCGCCATTTCAGCGTTCGCGCATGCACCAGCAGCGCCGCCGCCAACGACAGCCCAACGATCAGCGGGACGCCGAGCACCACGAACCACAAGGTGTTGCCCATCGCTCGCCAGAACAACGGATTGCCCAGCAGATTTCGGTAGTTCTCGAACCCGATGAAGCGCAAATTGTTGAGGTCGGCGAGCGCGTAAATGTCGAAATCGGTGAAGCTGAGGATCAGCGACGCGAACGCCGGAACGACGAAGAACAGCCCGATCGCGGTCAGCGCCGGCGCGGTCATCGCCCATCCGGCACGAGCTTCGGCGCGGACCGCGGCTTCCCTCATGCCCGCCGCTCCAGCATCCAGCGGCGCTTTTCCAGCAGGCGGTCGGCACGGCGGTCCATCTCGCGCACCGCCGCGTCGATCGAAAATTGTCCGCGCACCGTCAGATCGGCGACGGCCTGCATCTCGGTCACGATGCGTTCCCATTCGGGCACCTTGGGAAGTGGCCGCGCGCGATCGAGCTGGATGCCGAAGGCTCGCGTAATCGGGTCGTCATTCAGGCCGGTGGCGCCCCAGACCGCGCGTGTCGGGGGCAAATCGCCGGTAAGCGCCTGCAGCTTCGCCTGCGCTGCCGGGGCGATCAGCTCCGCTGCCAGCGCCCACGCCGCCGCCGGATCGTGGGCACCCTTGTAGACCACCAGGCTCGATCCGCCGGGCGTAGAGCTGCCTGGCCCATGCGGTCCCGGGAACGGCGCGGTCGCCCACTTGTCTTGTAGGTCCGCCGGCAAGCGCGACTTCATGTCGCCGATCGTCCACGGTCCGGACGGATAGACGCTGAAATAGCCGCGCGCGAACTCGTTCCAAACATTGCTGATCTGACTCGACGAGGCCAGCGGCGCCAAGCCTTCGTCATAGAGCGACTTGTAGAAAGCGAGTGCCTCGCGAAACTCGGGCGCCGAAAACGCCCCGCGCGTCCCGTCCTGGTTGAGCATCGTGGCGCCGGCCGACAGCGCCATTTGAGTCAAATGCTCAAATTCGTTGATCGGCAGGAGGATCGCGTAATTGCCAGGGCCGGCGACGCTCTTGACCCGATGCAGCGCTTCTTTCCATGCGCCCCATGTCTCCGGCGGCGCCGCATAGCCGGCGCGTTCGAACAAGTCGCTGCGGACGAACTGCAGCCGCGTATCGACATACCATGGCAGCCCCATCAGCTTGCCATCGATCCGGTTGGTCTCGACCACCGCCGGGAATTGTCCGGCGACCAAATGCTGATACTGGGCAGGCACCGGCTCGATCGCGTCAATCGCGGTCAATTCGGCGAACCAGCTATTGCCGACCTGGCCGATATCGGGAAGCGAATCGCCGGCAAAGCTGGTCAGCAATTTCTCATGCGCGGCCGACCACGGCAAAGGCTGGATCGCAACCTTCGGTGCGCCCGGCATACTGGCAAGAAGCGCGGGCAAATTCTCCGCCTCGGCGCCCATCGCCCACATCTCGATCGCTCCGCCCCGCCGACGCGCGCAGCCCGCCACCAATGGCATCGCCGCCAGCCCCGCCACCACGCTTCGCCGGGTTACTCTCATGCGCGGTCCAGCCAGCCGCCGGCGAAACCCGCTTTGCGCAGTCCTTCGACGATCGGCCGGCATTTGCGCATCGCGTTCCAGATGAGCCCGTCGCGGTGGTTGGCGATCATCGCCACGATCGGACCCTGGTCGATTCCGAGATAGTCGGTGTCGACCCAGGTCAGGCCAGGCACTACCCGCCCGTGCTGCATCTTACCTGCCATCGCGGGATCGCTCAGGGTCGGGTTGAAGGCGTCGAAAAAGCCGTAGCGGCCATAGATCGCCGCGCCATAACGCTCCTTCATGGCAGCGAGCGCGGGTAGCACGATTTCCGGCGCGAACGCGATCGATCCCGCCGCCGCGGTTGGCGCCAGCGTTCCATCGTCACGGTCGCCCGGTCCGCGTGCGGAGTAGCTGAAAAACTCTCGCTCCCGGCCGCCGATGACCCGCTTGAAATCGCCGGGACCGTCGCACGCGGTTAGTCCCCAGACGTCTCCGTCATAACCCTTCCAGCCACCCGGATTGCGAATGGCATAAGTGCGCTGGGCGATTGTCGCGCGGCGGCTGTTCTCATGAAGGTCGATCCCCTTGGTGCGCAGCCACGGGTCGGCGATGCCTTTGAAGTCGACCCAGACATGGCTGTAGTGATGCCCAAACATTGGCGGAAAATGAATGTGCTGCTGGCCCCAATGCATCCCCCAGCTCTTGCCGAACTGGGCGGCGTAACGGGTCCAGATCTTCGGATCGATGGCGAATGTTGGGCTGCCCAATGCCAGGAGGTAAAGTAATGTCGCTTCATTGTAGCGATCCCACTGGCTGGGGATGAAGCCCTTTTCCGGCGTCCAGCCCATCGACACGAAAGGCCCGCGGCCGAACATCCAGCGCCAGTCCACGCGGTCGTTGATCGCTTTCGCGAGCCGGCGGATCTCAGCCTCGTCGGCATCGGCCCGATCGAAATATTCGGCGGCGAACAAGATCCCGCCGAGCAGCAATGTCGTGTCGATCGACGACAGCTCGGTGGTCTCGAACCGCCGCCCGTTCTCCATATCGATGAAGTGATAGAAAAAGCCCTTGTAGCCGGTGCGGCCGGTTGCCTCCGGCCCCTGCGGTGCGTCGGCGAAAAAGCGCAGGGTGGCCAGCGTTCTTGCGCGCGCCTTTTCCCGGCCGATCCAGCCGCGCTCGACACCGATCGGCAGCGCGGTCAGTCCAAATCCGACCGCGGCGATCGAACAAAAGCTCTTCGAGGGCCAGCGGTCGGGGACCAGCCCATTGGCCGGGTTGGCGAGGTCCCAGAACCAGTCGAACGTCCTCCGCTGGAGATCGTCGAGGTCAAACGTCCCCGCGCCCGGCGGCTCTGGGGCCGCACAGCCGATCAGCGCGGTCGCGCCAAGCGCCGCGCCCATCCCGCTTACTTGCCGTCTAGTGAACATGTCCGACGCCTAACCTACCCCCGATAGTCGCACCCGCGCCGCTCATGAAGCAGCGCGGGTGGCGAGACTAGAAGCGGAAGGCAGTGCCGAGCTGGAGGCTGCGCGGCGGCCCAAACAATGTGTCGGCCCTTCCATAGGCCGATGGACCGCAGCAGATGTCGTTCTGCCCACCATTCTTGGTGTTGGTGAGGTTGAACACTTCCGCCCAGACCTGGAATTCGCCGGTCCCAACCTGGAACGCCTTCATCAGCCGAAGGTCGAGCTGGAAGAAGGTGTCCTTTGGCCCGAAGTTGCCCTTGCGGATATTGACGCCGAAGCCGTTCGTCTCTCCATCGGTCACCAACGCAGGAACCCCCGAAGCCAATGTCATCAAACCGGACGCCTTGAACCCCCAAGGCAGGTCCGCAATTCCGTTGACGACCACGCGGTGGCGCTCGTTGCCCGCGTTGGGCTGGAACTCAAGAAAGTCGAAGTTGGGGACGTCAAAGTTGAATGGGTAAGCAAAGCCCTTGGACCAGGCCAAGGTGTAGGCAATACCGAATCCGTATCCCGATGCCTTAGTGTATGGCTTATCGATCTGCAGGAACACGCCCTTGTAGCGCGTTTCGCGCTCATTGAAGGCGGCGACCGCATTACCATAGCCGTTGATCATGGGGATAAAATCGAAGAAGCCGCCCGCATTGGGGACGCTAGTCCTATTCAACGGCACGTAGGCGACCTGGTCCTTGCCGATTATGTAATTGAATGTGAGCGACGTACGCAGCGCCCCAAAACGTTGACGGATGCCCAGGCTGAACTGATCGGTGTATGGCGTCTGGAGGTCGTTCGGAATGACGCGAAGTTCTCCGCCAAGTTGGTTTGTGGCCGCGAGGCTGTTCTGAAGCGTCGCAAAGCCCTCCGGCGTGAGGTAAACAGGATCCCACAATATCGTCGGGCGTCCATTTCTGGGAAGCCCGTCGGGCGAGAAGAAAATCTCTGACTGGACATATTGCGTGAGGAGCGACTCCTCGGCCGAGTTGCGATAGAGGGTGCGGTCGTAAAAGCGGCCGTACCCACCGAAAAAGACCGTCCTCTGATCCGCGTGTAAATCGTAGGAGAAGCCGATCCGCGGCGCGATATTATTGTAATCCACTTTGCGGTTGTGGCCCGTCGAGATGTAGTCGTTGACATCGTAGAATGCCGGCTGGATTCGCGGATCCGCCCCGAGTGCCTGCAGCGCCTCGACGGCGCGCTGCGGCGTCTCAAAATCGCGGTTGCGGGCGTTGGTATCAACATCCCAGCGAAGGCCAAGATTGAGCACTAGATGATCGTTCACCGCCCAATCGTCTTGGACGAACAGTCCGAACTGCGTTGTATCCGCTTTGAACTTCGGATCGCCACTGCCGAAGCGTACGAGCTCGGGAAATGAAAAATCCAGGCCTTCGGAGGGCCGATGAGTGAATTCGAATTGTGGATTGTTATTGGGCCCGCTGCCAGCGACGCTGAAGTTCTGAAACGATAGTTTCCCGCCCGCCTTGATCAAATGATCGCCGTGCCACTGCACGTTTTTCAAGCTGAAATTATCGCGAAAAGTCAGCCCCTCCTGCTCTGGATTCTGGAAGTCGGCCCTGCCGCCGATCTGGATCACGCCAGCGTAATTTTGGCCGAAGCCCGCGCTGAAATCGGCGCCGAACACAAGTTTCGTTTTCAGATAATCGACTGTGAATTCATTCAGGAATCCGTCACCTTCAAGTTGGTGCCGAATCTTGCCGGTATAGACGTCGTTGTCGATGCTCGACGCTTTGGAGAACGCCTGTTGCCCTCCGAAGTCCCGGAAGTCGGTCTCCTTCCGAAGGCTTCCGCTGACTTCGAGAGATTGTCGGTCGTTGATCTCCCAATTGAGCTTGGCGAAGCCGAGATGTTCGCGAAACTTGCTCGGGAAACTGCCGGCAAACTCTTCCGGATCGAACGGCAGGGTTTCTCCGGCCGGAATGACGCCGGGCGTCACCGTCAAGGCGCGGTCCTGGAGATTGCCTTCATAATTGATGAAGAAGAACAGCTTGTCCTTGATGATCGGCCCGCCAAGCGCGGCGCCGAACTGATAGCGCTTGAGCTTGACGTCGTCGTTGTTGCGCTTTTGCAGAAAATCGCGGCTGATCATGCTGTCGTTCTGAAATGTTCCGAACGCTTCACCGTGAAAATCATTCGTTCCTGATTTGGTGATCGCGGTGATGATGGCGGTGCCCGCATCCTCATATTCCGCCTTGAAATTGGAAGTGAGGACCCGAAATTCCTGCACCGCCAGCTGCGAGAAGGGATTGCCCCGGCTGGCGTCCTGACCGACGATGCCGCCCTGCTGAAGATTGGACTTCAGGCTGACGCCGTCGATGAAAACATTGACCTGCGGCCCACCGAGGGGCTCACCGTTGCGCTCCGCCCCGACGCCGCCCCCAGCAAAGGTTTGGCGAATATCGGCCGTGCTGGTCTTGATGCCCGGCGCGAGATTGGCGAAATTGAGGAAGTTGCGGTTGTTCTGCGGGAGGTTTTCGATCTGCTCCTGGCTGACATTGGTCGCGACTTCCGACGTCTTGGTTTCCGCCAGCCGCCGACCGACTACGAGAATTTCGCCCGCTGCCGCGATCGCTGGAGCCTCGGTCCCGGGAGCAGCCGGCGCCGCGGCATTGAGATTTAGAGTATTCGTCTCGCCAACGCCGATGATCACCCGCTGCTTGGCCGCGGCAATGCCCTCGGCTCCGCTGGCGCTGATGTCATAGGTGCCGGGACGAAGCCCGGTCAGCACGTATGCGCCGTCGGGTCCGGCCGTTGCCCTCGTGACGGAATTGGTACCGACGTTGACAGCGGTCACGACCGCCCCCGGAGCCGCCGCCGTGCCGGTCGAAACCGTCCCGCGGATGGTCGATGTGGTGAGCTGGGCATATGCCGGCGTCGCGACGGCGACCAGTGAAACGCTCGATGCCCCAAGCAATAACGCGCGGATCATCATGTGACGGGTGATGGTCATGGTTGGCTTTCCTCCTGTTCGGCAAAATCATCTTGTCGTGAAATGCTGAGCGCGCTGCGTGTCGTCGAAGCGCGGACGACGAGTTCGGGCGCGAGAATCTGGAGCGCGGGCATGCCGCCCGTGCCGCGCATTCTCGACAGTAAATCGGTCATCGCTCTCTCGCCAATTTCGGCGATATGGACCTTCATCGTCGTCAGCGGCGGCGTCGCATAATGCGCCAGTGGAATGTCATCGAAGCCCGCCACGCCGACATCGCCGGGGATCGCCAGGCCGGCTTCGGTCAGCACGCCCATGCAGCCCAATGCCATCATGTCGTTCGCGCAGAAAATCGCGTCAAACGGGACCTTGCCGGCGATCAGCAGCCGCGCCGCCTCTGCACCGCCAGCCTCGGTGAAATCACCGGGAACGATTACCGGACCGCGCTCGCCGATCGTCGCGGCGAGCGCATCCGTGAAGCCGCGCTGGCGCTCACGGGCATCGCGGTTGTGCTTGGGCCCGGCGATGTGGGCGATGCGACGGTAACCGCTCGCCACCAGATGCTCGATAATCGCCTTGGCGCCGCCGTGATTATCGACACCGACGGCGCTCGCCTCGCCATGGGTTTCGTCATGATTGAGCAGGACCGCTGGCAGGCCAGGCGGCAGCGCGTCGTGCAGATAACTGCCGTCGCCTTCGGGTGGCATCACCAGCAATCCGTCAACCCGGCCGCGCATCGTCCGGATCGCGCTGGCCGTCTCGTGCGGGCTGCCGTGCATGTTCGACAAGAGCAGCTGCAATCCGCTGGCGTGCGCGACGCGGTCGATCCCGCGCACCAGCTCGCTGAAATATTCGCCGAACAAGTCGGGCAGGACTACGCCGATGACGTCGTTGCGCCGCCGCGTCAGGCTGCGCGCGCCCTCGTGGGGAACATAGCGCAACCGCCGAGCCGCTTCATGAACCCTGCTGCGGGTTTCGGGCGTGACGTTCTGATGTTCGTTGAGCGCGCGCGATGCCGACGCTACGGACACGCCCGCTTCACGCGCAACATCGCGGATGGTCACCATCGCGCCTCTCCTGTTGACCCTTCCGCTCATGCCGGCGGTTCGGATCTTGCTGGGAAGGCTTTCCCCAAGCGCTTTGTATGTAACCGGTTACATTGCGGCGCCGCAAGCCGCAAACTGTCGCCAAAATGTCACTAATGCGAAAGAAGGGCGCTGCCCTCGGCGTTGAACAAATGGATGTGGTCCGGCTCCGGCACCAGGGCGATGCGTTGCCCTTCGGTGATCCCGATCGGCTCGCGCTGCTGCCAGACGAGCTCGCCCGCGCCCGTGTCGTCCATCAGGTGCACATTAGCACTGCCGCCGAGCCGCTCGATGAAGCGGGCCGTGCGGGTCAGGCCAGTACCCTCCTTGGCCTCCGCCAGATGCTCGGGGCGAATACCAAGCGTGACCCGGCCCGCCCGGGCCAGCCTCTGCGCCTTGCCCGGCAAGGCTATCAGCGCTCCATCGTCCAACCGGATCTTGGGAATGGCGTCATCGCCGCTGACGATCTCCCCGCTGAGAAAATTCATCTGCGGCGAGCCGATAAACCCGGCGACAAACAGATTGGCGGGATTTTCGTAGAGTTCCGAAGGTGTCCCGATTTGTTCGATCGCGCCTGCCCGCATCACGACGATGCGGTCGGCCAGCGTCATCGCCTCGACCTGGTCGTGGGTGACATAAACTGTGGTCGTGCCGAGCTGGTGGTGAAGCGCGGCAAATTCGAAGCGCATCCTGACACGCAGCGCGGCATCGAGGTTCGACAGCGGCTCGTCGAACAGGAAGACTTCCGGCTGGCGCACGATCGCGCGACCGATTGCGACCCGCTGACGTTGGCCACCCGATAAGGCCGCGGGCTTGCGATCGAGCAATTGCTCAATGCCGAGTGTCGCAGCGGCCCTATCGACCGCCTCGTCGATTTCCGCCTTGGGCTTTTTCGCCAGCTTGAGCGCGAACGCCATATTTTCGCGCAGGCTGAGGTGCGGATAGAGCGCGTAGCTCTGGAACACCATCGCCACGCCGCGTTTCGCCGGAGGAAGCCCGTCGACCGGCTTGCCGCCGATCGCAATGCTGCCCGAATCCAATTCCTCGAGTCCCGCGATCGCGCGCAGCAACGTCGATTTGCCGCATCCCGAGGGACCAACGATGACACAGAATTCGCCATCGGCGACGTCCAGGCTGATCTCTCGCAGCACTGCCGTCTCGCCAAATGCCTTGCTTGCGCCCGTGATCGATAATTGGGCCATGCGTCGGGCCTCCTCGTGCGCGCATGCTAGGCGAAGCGCATCGCCGACGGCAACGGCAGCCAAAGGTCACTAACGTCCGATCAATGTTCGCGGAACGCCTTCCACATCGTCTCGGTCAGCGGCTCGAAGGCATATTGCAGCGCGGTGCGCTTCTTGAGCGGGATGAGCACCGCGACCGGGGCACCCGCCCGCAGCGCGAAATCCTTGCCACGCATCATTTCCAGTTTGGCCAATTGGTCGTGGGGAACGCGCACTTCGGCGGTGTAATAGGACACGCCGCTCTTCTCATCGGACAAACTGTCCGCGGAAAGCTTGGTCAGCTGGCCGAAGATGATCGGGATGTTGCGTTCGTGCAGGCTTTGGAAGCGGACCTGGGCCTGCTGGCCAATGCGCAGATCGTCGGCGTCGTCGATCGACACGCGCGCGCCGACGACCAGGTCGGCCTTATCCGGAACGATGTCCATCAAAGTCTGGCCCGCCGCGATCACCCCGCCGACCGTAAACACGTTGAGCCCGATCACCGTGCCGGAAACGGGTGCCCGAATCCGAAGCCGTTCGAGCTGGTCGCTGGCCGCGCGATATTTGGGCATCAACTCGCCCAGGGCGAATTCGACTTCGCGCAACTCTGACGAGGCGCGCTCGCGATAGGTTTTTTCCGCCTCAATCTGGCGCAGGCGACCGCCGCCGGCTGACGAGCGCGCTTCGGCGACACTCGCCTGATAATGACCGCGCTGGCCCTGCAAATCGGCCTTCGCCCGCTCCAGCGCCCGGATCCGCGTCTGCGACACAAAGCCCTTTGCGGCGACTTCCTTGAGGCTGTCGATTTCCACCTGGATCAGCCGTTCCTGTTCGGCCGACGAAGCCATTTGCGACCGATACCCGACCGCGCTTTCATTGGCCTGCGCCGACTGCTGGCCGAGCACCGACGACTGCGCCAGGAGCAATGAGCGCCGGGCGCGAAATTCATTGGACTGGACGCGGATCGCCTCGTCGACTTCGGCGCGCCTTGCACCGGTGGCGGCGCTGAATTCGGCCGGCCAATGGATTATCGAATTTCCTTCGAGCTCGGCCTCAAGGCGGGCGCGCTGCGCCTGGTAATTGACCATCTGGGCGGCAAAAGCGCGTTCCTGGGCGCGGACTTCGGCGCCGGCCAGTTCGACCAGTAGATCGCCCTTCTTGACGCGCTTGCCCTCAACCACGTTGATCGCCCCGACCACGCCGCCATCGCGGTGCTGGACCGACTGGCGTTGCCCGGAAACGACCAGCTGGCCGTTGGCATAGGCCGCGGAATCCATCGGCGCCAAGGCGGCCCAACCGAGGAACAGGACGAAGAACAGGCCGGCGACCATCGCGCCGAAACGAATGTCGCTGCGCGCGTCGTCGACCGGCGCCGCCGGCTGAACGGTCTCGCCGTCGTACGGGACCAGCCCGCGATAGCTTCCCCCTAGCCGTGCCGTCATGACCGTTCGCTCCGTTTGCGTGGTGCCTCAGGAGCCTCGATCGGCGCTGCCGCTGCTCCGCTCAGGCGGGCGACGATTTCGTCGCGCGTGCCGAACGCCTCGATCCGCCCGTCCCGAAGCACCAAAATCTTGTCCACCGCGGCGAGCACGCCCATGCGGTGGGCGACGACCATCACCGCCGCCTTGCGCGCCTTCAACGCCACCAACGTCTCGACCAATTGGCCCTCACCGGCGGCGTCGAGGTGGGCATTGGGCTCGTCGAGCAGGATGATCGGCGGTTCGCCGTACAGTGCGCGGGCAAGACCGATGCGCTGCGCCTGCCCGGCCGAAAGGCCGCGCCCGCTCCACCCGAGCATCGAGTCATAGCCATTCGGCAGCCCGAGGATCAGCTCGTGGGCGAAGCTGGCCTTGGCGGCGCGAATTGCCTTGGCGTCGATGTCAGCGTCATCGTCACCCGATCCATCCTCGAACCGCGCGATATTTTCCTTCACCGTCCCCGCGAACAGCGACACGTCCTGCGGCAGGAAGCCAATATAGGTGGCCAGCTTTTCCGGATCCCAATCCATCACATTGGCGCGATCGACGCGGATGATTCCGCGATCCGGCCGTCCCGCGCCAGCGAGCATCCTGAGCAATGTCGATTTGCCCGCGCCGCTCGGACCGACCACGGCGATGACTTCGCCGGGCAGCAGCTGAAAACTGATGTTGGCGAGGATCGCCCCGTCGCCGGCCGCATTGGCGACTGAAATCTGCTCGACGTCGAGCCGGCCTTCGGGTGGCGGCAGCTGGGTCTGCGCAATGTCCGCTTCGCGCGCGCCGAGCAGGTCGTTGAGCTTAGCGTAGGCACTTCTCGCCTGCGCGACCGAGCGCCATGTCGACAGAAGCTGCTCGATCGGCTGCAGCGCGCGTCCGGCGAGGAACGACGCGGCGAACACCGCGCCCCCTGAAATCTTGTTGCCGACCGCCAGCCACGCCCCGAGGCCAAGCGCCAGCGACTGGAGCGACAGGCGGAGGAACTTGCTCAGCGTAACATAGCGGCTGGCGGCGAAGCTGGCGCCGGTCTGCAGCGACATCATCGAATCGCGCTCGGCCAAATGGCGGCGGACCATCGCCCGGCGCATGCCCAGCGCCCGGACGTTTTCGGCGCCGGCCAGCACCTGCTCCTGGCTGGCATAAGCCCGCGCCGCCGCCTCGCTGGCGCGTTGCAGCGGTTCGTGGGTCGCTTTCTCGTTGCGGAGTGCGACCACTCCCAGCGCCACCGCGCCGGCCAGCACCAGCAGGCCGAGCAAGGGATGAATGAGGAAGCAGATGAGGACATAGATCGGCGACCAGGGCGCATCGCACAAAGCGATGATCGCCGGACCCGTCAGCACTTGGCGCAGCACGTCGAATTCGCGCATCGCCTGGCGCGCGACCGCATCGAACGTCCGGTCGCGCCGCGCCAGCGAAGTGTCGAGCAGGATTCCGGCGAGCTGGCGGTCGAGCCGGATCGACGCGCGCACCAGCAACCGCGATCGCACGAAATCGAGCAGCGCCAGGCTCACCAGCCCGAACAGCAGCACAAGGGTCAGGAAGAACAGGGTCAGGGTGCCGCGGGTCGGAATCACCCGGTCATAGACCTGCAGCATGTAGAGCATCGGCACGAGGAACAGCAGGTTCAACAATGCGCTGAACGCTGCAACGGCGATGAAATGCCGGCGGCACGCGCGCAGCGCGGCCGCGATGATCTCATTGGGTGGAGCGATGATCTGCATGATTCCTCGAATTTGCGAACCGTCGGCCTAGCGAAACACGTAGCATATCACGAGGCTTGGAATGATCCGCGTCTCGAATTGACACGATGGTTAAGCTATTCGCCCGTCCCCCGCTGGACAGGCTGGGCGATAACTAGTTGAAATTCACCGCATTGCGCAAGTCGCTCTTTCCGCCGTTTGCAGCGGCGCGGCGGGGTGGTAGCGCCGCCTATCGCCACTCGATCCAAGGACGCCGCATGAGCCTGCCCGCGATTTTCGACCGCCTTCGCCTGCCGGTGATCGGCGCGCCCTTGTTCATCGTCTCCAACCCCGATCTGGTCATCGCCCAGTGCAAGGCGGGGATCGTCGGCAGCTTCCCTGCTCTCAACGCTCGGCCGCAAGCCCAAGTCGACGAATGGATCCACCAGATCAGCGAGGAATTGGCCGCTTACGACCGCGACCATCCGGATGCTCCGTCGGCGCCGTTCGCGGTCAACCAGATCGTCCACAGATCGAACGACCGGTTCGAGGCCGACATGATGAGCTGCGCCAGATATAAGGTGCCGATCGTGATTACTTCGCTGGGCGCGCGGACCGAATTAAATGATGCGGTGCACGGCTGGGGCGGGATCACGCTGCACGACATCATCGACGACCGCTATGCGCGCAAAGCGATCGAAAAAGGCGCCGACGGGCTGATCGCGGTCGCCGCCGGAGCCGGCGGGCACGCCGGACGCTGGTCGCCATTCGCGCTAGTCCATGAGATTCGCAAATGGTTCGACGGGCCGCTGGCCTTGTCCGGCGCGATCGCGACCGGCCGCTCGGTGCTCGCGGCAACCGCGATGGGCGCGGACCTGGCCTATATCGGCTCGCCATTCATCGCCACGCCCGAAGCCCGCGCGTCCGACGACTATAAGGCGGGGATCGTCGCCGGAGGCGCGGCCGATATCGTCAATTCCGACCTCTTCACCGGAATCCACGGCAACTATCTGCGCGGCTCGGTGATTGCGGCGGGGCTCGACCCCGACAACCTTCCCGCTCCCGGCCCCGAAGCGATGAACTTCGAATCGGCCAGCGGCGCCAAGGCGTGGCGCGACATCTGGGGCTCGGGCCAGGGCATCGGCGCGGTCGACAAGGTCGTGCCAACCGCCGATCTGGTCGCACGGCTGGCCGGCGAATATGCCGAGGCGAAGGCGCGAATCTGCGCCTAGGCGATCGTTTTCAGCGTCGTTCGCCACCCGTCGGGGATCGCGATCGGGCGGCGCGTTTCGCGATCGACATAGACATGGACGAAATCGCCTTGCGCAGAGGCCTGATCCGCCCCCGGCTCGAAGATGCCGATCTGATAGCGGACGCTCGACGTACCGATATGTGCAACCGCAATGCCAACATCGACCGGCTCGGGAAAGCCTAACGGACCGAAGAAGATGCAGCGTGTCTCCGCGACCAGCCCGATGGGATTACCGAGCTCGACGTCGAGCAATCCGGACTCGACCAGCCAGCTATTCACCGCGCTGTCGAACCATTGGTAATGTACCGTATTGTTGACGTGCCCATAGGCGTCCATGTCCGCCCAGCGGGTGGCGAACACCCGCCAAGCCTTATATGCCGCGCGGTCGAGCGGCTCCTCCCGGCTCAAAACGCGGCCTCATAGAGCCGGCGGGCATCCGCTTCCTCGATCGGGCAGGGATTATTCACCAGCAATCGCGTCTGCTTCATCGCCTCGCTGGCCAGCATATCCAGATCCCCTTCCCCGATTCCATGATCGCGCAACTTCAGTTTGAGCCCGGTCGCGGCGGACAGCTCGCCAAGCGCATCGATGAAGCCGGCAGCGCGCGCTTGGCTTCCCGCCGTTTCGCATGCCGGATCGAGGATTGGGGCGAGCTCCGAATAAAGCTCCCGCGCGGCCTCTGCATTATGCTCGAGCACCGGGCGCAGCATCAGCGCATTGGTCAGGCCATGCGGCAGATGGAACAGGCCGCCCAGAGGATAGGCCAGCGCGTGCACCCCGCCAACCGGCGCATTGGCGAAGGCAACGCCAGCGAGATGCGCACCGAGCAGCATTGCGGAGCGCGCTTCGAAATTGCTGGGGTCGTCGCAGGCGGTCTGCAAATTGGCGCTCAGCAGCCGCAACGCCTCACGTGCCAGTGCGTCGGAAATCGGATTTTTCAGTCTCGCCGAAGTGTAAGCCTCTACCGAGTGGACCATCGCGTCGATTCCGGTCGCGGCGGTGACATGCCGCGGCAAGCCGGTGGTCAGGGTCGGATCAAGCAGGGCCCAGTCGGCGGTCAGGGCTCGGGCGTTAACCGCCAGCTTCACTCCGCCCTCGCACGTGATGATTGAGATTGGGGTCGCTTCGGAGCCGGTGCCGGCGGTGGTCGGGACCAGCACCAGGGGCAAGCGCGCGCCTTGCGCAATTTCGACACCCCAGATCGCGTCGAGATCGTCGCCCGATCCGAGCAGGTAAGCCGCGAGTTTGGCGACATCCATCGGGCTTCCGCCGCCGAAGCCGACGACAGAGGTAGCGCCCGCGGCCCTGCCCTGCTCGACCGCGGCGAGCAAAGTCACCTTGGATGGGTCCGCCTCAACCGCACTGAACAAAGTGACCTCACGGGTTTCGCGCAGCGCCGCCAGCCACGGGTCGGCGAGACCCAAGCGGATGATGCCGTCGTCCGCGACGAACAGGCAGGGCCCTTTCGGCAGCAGCTCGCCGAGACGTGCGGCTCCGTCCGGGCCGCTCATCACCCTGGGACCGTAAATGAACTGGAAAGCTCGCATCGTGCGAGCTTAGAGCCTGATCGGTTGGGGTGGAAGCGCGTCGCGCTTCCACGACGAGCGTGAATCAGGCTCTTAGAAGACTCCGCGGATCAGCCGCGTTGCCAGATAAGGTCGCGCTCCAGCCGGCCCATCAAGGCACGCGCCGGGCTGGCCGCCGGCGTGTCGTCGATCACGCCCTCGTCGAGGCGCTTGACCCGGGCGTAGAGGTCGGCGCTCGCGCGGATCAGCCGTTGTGCCGACGCCGGCAATTGCTCCACAACGAGCGGATCGCTGTCGCTGGCATGGCCCAGCCGCCGCTCGGGGCGGCGCTGGTCGGCCGCGAAAATCTCGCCGCTCTCGACCGCGCGCTGGGTCAGCAGCCAAGCCACGATGTGCATGATCCGAGTGGTCACCTTCAGCGACTCGCAGGCGAATCCCACTCGCGCGAAAGGATCGAGCTCGACTCGGTCGGCGCGGCCGAGATCGTCGAAATAGGCCCGCGCCTCGTCGGCAAGGATCATCGCCTCGGTATAGAAGCCGTCGATCAGCCGCGGCGTGATCCGCGCGTTGGTTTCGATGGGGTCGGTCGAGTCGGTCATCGTGCGAAGACTGCCATGCTTTTGTCCGGCGTGAAACGATCCAACTCGAGAGTTAGCTGCCCCCAGAGCATCAAACGTCCCACCTCGGGACGTTTAGGCGATGATATCGGGCACAATATCGTTGGCGAGCCGCGCGATTTCGTCCTTCAGCCTCAGCTTGCGCTTTTTAAGCCGGGCAAGCTCCATCTGGTCGGCGGTCCCCGCTTCGCGCAGCGCGGCGAGCTCGGCATCCAGCCGGCGGTGCTCGTCGCGCAGATCGGCCAAACGTTGCTGACCGGATTCGTCGTCGTTCATGGGCGGGCTCTTACTCCACAGCGGCGGGGTGCGCGAGAGCGGCGACGGGCCGATCGGATGATGCGAGACAAATGCCGCAAAACATGATTTACTCTCTGGTTGTCGCATCCATTCACGAAGGGAATGATACCGATGGACAAGGCCCATGCCGACGCACTGGTCAACAAGCACGCAGCACTGGAAGCGCTCCTCGACAGCGAAGAACACCGCCCCCACCCCGACGATTATACCGTCGCCCGCCTCAAGAAAGAGAAATTGAGGATCAAGGACGACCTCCTGGGCCACTAGGACCCAACCAACTTTCAGCCCGAACGCACCACGCCAGGCGCCGCGCCTGAGTGTCAGTCGTCGCGTGAAACCTTTTCGTTCCGCTCGTGGCGTTCCTGGGCTTCAAGGGTCATCGTCGCGATCGGACGCGCGTCCAGCCGACCGATCGAGATCGGCTCGCCAGTCACGTCGCAAAAGCCATATTCGCCGGCGTACAAGCGCTGGACCGCGCTATCGATCTTGGCGATCAGCTTGCGCTGGCGGTCGCGGGTGCGAAGCTCGATCGACCAATCGGTTTCGCTCGACGCACGGTCGGCGAGATCGGGTTCACGCAAGCTGTCAAGTTGGAGCTGGGCCATCGTCGCCCGCGATTCCTCGACGACAGCTTCTTTCCAGTCCTTGAGCTTGTGGAGAAAGTAAGCGCGGTGACGCGGGCACATGAATTCTTCATCGTCGGATGGATGATAGCCTGACGGAAGAATGATCCTGTCGAAGTTCGCAGGTTC
Organism: Sphingomicrobium sp.; assembly: GCA_035318245.1. Taxonomy (GTDB): domain Bacteria; phylum Pseudomonadota; class Alphaproteobacteria; order Sphingomonadales; family Sphingomonadaceae; genus Sphingomicrobium. The sequence goes on from DATHFE010000202.1 coordinate 20,350, forward strand.
TGTGCCGAAAATGTCGACAAGAGCGGTAGCCATTCTATGCCTCCCCGATAACGCCCGCCGCCGCTGCGGCCGGGCCAACGGTGCAGCCGGAGGCGATTCCACTAGACTTTCCCAAGGCTTAAACCTGGGTTAGTCGGTTATCCCCGAGCGGGCCTATAATTAGCCCAATAGGGATTAACAAGAACTGACCACGGCTCTTTCCAATAAAACTGTGGATTGTTGCGGTAATGTCGCAAAGCCGTTTCGGCACCGGAGTTGCGCCGCGACGGACGCTCCCGCATAGCGCGCCCGACATGCGGATTCTCCTGACAAATGACGATGGTGTACAAGCCCGCGGGCTGGTGGTGCTGGAGGCGGTCGCGCGGACCTTGTCAGACGACATCTGGATCGTCGCGCCGGCCGAAGAGCAATCCGGCGCGGGTCATTCGCTGACCCTGACACAGCCCGTGCGCTTGCGGCGCCTTGGCGAGCAGCGTTTCTCGGTCACCGGCACGCCGACCGACGCCGTGATGCTGGCGCTGGCCGAAGTGATGAAGGAAACGCCGCCCGATCTGATCCTGTCCGGCATCAACCGCGGCGCCAACCTGGGCGAGGACGTGACTTACTCGGGCACCGTGTCGGCGGCGATGGAGGGCGCATTGGCCGGGGTCCGCTCGATCGCGCTCAGCCAAAGCTATTCGCGCGAGGGCATGGGCGACACGGTGCCGTTCGCCGCGGCCGAAGCCTGGGCGGCGCGCGCGCTCGCCCCGCTGGTCGATGCGCCGCTGGCGCCCGGCGCACTGATCAACATCAACTTCCCCGCGCTCGCCCCCGACGAAGTCCAGGGAATCCGCGTTTGCCGCCAGGGCATCCGCGATTACGGGCGGCTGCGCATCACGCGCCGGACGGATCCGCGCGGCTATGATTATTACTGGTTCGGGCTTGGCCCAATGGTCGAAACACCGGGCCATTCGACCGATCTCGAAGCGGTCGCCGACGGCTATGTCGCGGTCACGCCGCTGCACCTCGACCTGACCCACGAAGACTCGCTGGTTCCCCTGGCCGAGCGGTACACGATTTCGGAAGCCTGATGCACTGGACCATGGTCAAGGATCTGGCGGCCGAATTGTTCATCGCCAAGGATGCGCTTCACATCTATCTGGCCTTTGGCATCCAGATCGCCGCAGCCGCCGTTTTTCGTAAGCCCTTATCCAATCCCTTGCCGTGGCTGACAGTTTTGGCGTTCGAGCTGGTCAATGAGGGACTGGATATGTGGCTGGGCGAAGAAGCGCACCTCAAGCAGTGGCAATTTGATGGCGCCAAGCATGACATCATCAACACGTTGATCCTGCCGACCGCCTTGCTCCTGCTCTGCCGCTTTGCCCCGCGATTGGTCAGCGGTCGCCGATCCTAGTTTGCGGCGTTCCATGCCTGGAACATCAGCACCGCCCAGATCGCCGGCGTGGAATCGCGCTGGCCCGACAAATGCTGACGCCAGCGCTGGTCCACCGCGTCGGCGTCGAAAAAGCCCTCGCGCGCGAGCCGGTTTCGGTCGAGCAGATCTTCCGCCCACGGCCGCAGCGGACCCTTGATCCATTCGCCGACCGGCACCGCGAAACCCGCCTTGGGCCGGTCGAACAGGGCCGCCGGGGCCTCGCGGTAGAGCAACTTCCGGAGGATATGCTTCCCCCTGCCATCGCGGACCTTCATCGACAACGGAATGCGCGCGGCCAGCTCGGCAACCCGATGATCGAGGAACGGCACGCGGCTTTCGAGACTGACCGCCATCGACGCCCGGTCCACCTTGCACAAGATATCGTCGGGCAAGTAAGTGACTGCGTCGCAATACATCATCCGCAAGGCGTCCGGCGCGCCTGCAGCAAAATACATGTCGAAGCGATCTCTCGCGGCAGGCACCGCACCGATGACTGGCGAAGGTTCGAGAGCCCACTCGTCAAGAAAGCTTTCATAGACGTCGCCGAACGCGCGCGCCCTACCGGCGACGCGCAGCGCCTTCTGGAACTTGGCACCGAAATTCGGCGCCCGGCCCGGCCCGGCATTCCACACGTCCGAGGGAAGCTTGCTCAGCGGCGTTCCGATCGCCGCCCGGACTGGCCGCGGAAGCTTTTGCAGCCGCTGCCACATCTGCGGCGCCATGAAGTGGCGGTTGTAGCCGGCGAACAATTCGTCGCCGCCATCGCCGGACAGAGCGACCTTGACCTGCTCACGAGCGAAACGGCTGACCAGATGGGTGGGAATTTGTGAAGAATCGGCAAAGGGTTCGTCGTACATCGCGGGCAGCAGCGGGATGACGTCGCGGGTTTCCTTGACTGTCACGAAGCGCTCGCTGTGGACGGTGCCGAAATGCTCGGCGACGGCCTTGGCGTGCCCGGCCTCGTTATACCGGGTCTCCTCGAACCCTATGGTGAAGGTGCGCACCGGGATCGACGAATATTTCTGGTAAAGCGCGACGACGCTCGAGGAATCGATCCCGCCGGACAGGAAGGCACCGACCGGGACGTCGGCGACCGACTGCCCCTTGATCGCTTCGGCCAGCACCTGCTCGAGCCGTTCCAGTGCCTCGCCTTCCTCGCCGATCGGATCGGCCAGGCCGGCGCGCATCACGTCGCGATATGACCAGTAGCGGCGAAGCGACAGATCTCCCTCGCTCTGCCCCTCGGTCGGCGCCTCGCTGCGCGGCGAGGATGCGGCGCTTTGGGCAACGCTGAGGATGCAACCCGGCTCCAGTTTGAACAATCGCTCGTAGATCGACAGCGGCGCCGGCACATAAGTGCGCGCCGCGAACAGGCCGAGCGCGCGGCGGCTGACGGGATTGTCGAAGCCTGGATGTTCGCGAACCGCCTTCAGCTCCGACGCAAAGACGAAATCGCCGCCGACCCAGCCGTAATAAAGCGGCTTCTCGCCGAACCGGTCTCGGGCGAGATGGAGCAAATGCTCATGTCTGTCCCAGAGCGACAGAGCGAACATCCCGACGCACTTCTTCAACGCAGCTTCGAAGCCCCACGCCGCGATGCATTCGATCAACGTCTCGGTGTCGGAATGGCCGCGCCAGTTGATGTCGCTGCCAAGCTCGGCCCTGAGCTCGGCATGATTATAGATCTCACCGTTGTAGCTCAGCACATAGCGGCCGTTTTGCGATTCCATCGGCTGATGGCCCTGCGGCGACAGGTCGACGATCGCCAGGCGGCGGTGGGCGAAACCGAGGCCGGCATTCTGGTCGATCCAGATTCCCTCGTCGTCGGGGCCTCGGTGCACAATGCTGTCCGCCATCCGCCGCAGCAGTCCGGCATCAGGCGCCCCGCTCGCGCTAATTATCCCCGCAATACCGCACATCGGTTGTCCTTTAGCGGCTGCTAACCATTTTTCCCCAGCAATTTCGATGCGTAATGCTAGGGGGCGTCATCACCACCGTCCGAGCGGAGGAGCGACTAACTGTATGGCAAGTTCGCACCGCCAGATCCTGCGCTCATCCTCAATCGTCGGCGGGGCGTCGCTGGTCAATCTCCTGCTCGGGCTGGTGCGGATGAAAGCGGCCGCCCTGATCCTCGGGCCGGCCGGCGTCGGCATCATTGGGTTGATGCAAAACCTTGTCACGACCGGCGCGACCGTCGCCGGCATGGGTGTCGGCGGCGCCGCCAACGTCCAGCTTGCCGCCGGGCGCGCCGAGCGCGGCGATGAAGGCGAAGGCGGCGTCCGCCGCGCGCTTTATTGGGCGACGCTGGTTCTCGCCTTCGCCGGAGCGGCGGCGACTTGGGCGGTGCGCGAGCCGATTGCACGGCTGGCGCTGGGTGACCAAAGCTACGCCGGCGCGGTTGGCTGGCTGGCCGTCGGCGTGGCACTGACGGTCGCGCTCAATTCCCAGAATGCCTTATTCACCGGACTTCGCCGAATTGGCGATCTCGGGCGGGTCACCCTTATTTCCGGCGTGCTTGCCACAGCGGCCGCCTTGATCAGCCTGTTCTGGCTGGGCAGCGGTGCGATCCTCTTCTTCGTGCTCTGTTTTCCGCTGGCCAATGTCGTGGTCGCGTCATTCTATATCGCGCGCCTGCCAAGGCCGGCGTCGGACAACCCGCCGCTTTCCGCGCTCCGCGCGCAATGGCGCAAGCTGGTGTCCCTCGGCTTTGCGATGATGATCAGCGGCTTGATCGTCGCCGCGGGGCAGTTGGTTGTCCGAAGCCTGATCAAGCAACGCCTGGGATTGGTCGAGCTCGGGCTGTTCCAGGCCGCCTGGACGCTTTCGATGACCTATGTTGTCCTCGTCCTCCAGGCGATGGGCGCCGATTACTACCCGCGGCTGAGCGCGGCGATGAAAGATCGCGAGACCGCCAACCGACTGGTCAACGAGCAGACCGAAGTCGTGCTGTTGCTCGCCGGGCCGGTGCTGCTGGTCATCCTCGGCGGCGCCCCGTGGATTTTGCATCTGATTTACTCGTCGGAGTTTCGCGACGCAGCAGCGTTGCTGCGATGGCAAGTGCTCGGCGACTTGCTGATGGTGGCCAGCTGGCCGACCAGTTTCATCCTGATCGCAGCCGGTGACGGACGCACATATGCCGCCATTCAATTGTTCGCGATTTTGGTGTTTGTCGGGCTGACTTGGCTGCTGTTGCCGGCGTTGGGCGTCGAAGCGTCGGGCGTGGCATTCCTTGGCATGTACGCCGCCTATTTCCCGGCGGTCACTTGGGCCGCCCGGCGGCGCAGCGGCTTCCACTTGCAGCCGGGCAATGTGCGCTTGCTCGCTTATCTGGCGGCCGCATCGGCGGCGATTTTCCTCGCGGCTATTGCGAGTCCCGTGGCCGCTTTCGGCCTGGCGCTGCTGATCGCCGCTCTGATGTTGATGCTGGCGGCCAGACGACTCGAGGAAGCCTTGCCGGCGCCGATCGCTTCACTCGTCGCTGCAACCCGGCGCAAGGTCTAACTCTTGCAAGCACAACGCTGCGTCTTCGGCGGCGGCGGCGCCGTGGTGGCGTATTCAACCGGCGACAACCAACCCGATCGATCCTTGTCGGCCGAGGCGAACTTGGTCAGCGTTTTCTCCGCCCATTCCTCGAAGCTCAACGTGCCATTGCCGTTCGAATCCAGCCTGGCGAAGGCTTTGCGCCGCGGGTCGAACAATTCGGCTTGGGTAATCCGCCCGTCGTCGTCCTTGTCGGCCCGCCCAAATCGCTTCTGCTCGCGGGTCTTGGCGGTCGAAGCCGGCGCCTCCAGGGTCTGCGGGACCACGCTGAACGGCGTCGCGGCACGCGGTTTCGGCGCAGGCGGCAACGATGCATTCTCGGCTCTGCCCTGCCACAGCAGGAAAGCGCCCGTTACCATCAGGAAAGCAGCCGTCGCCCAGGCAAAATAGCGCGCCATGGCGTCCTCCTTTCAACAAGGAGATTCGGCGCGAACAACCTCCGCTTTGGAGGCAGCGCTGTCAATCAGCCGCGCGGGATGCGCCCAGTCAGCGTATGGATCAGCGCGACAAAGCCGCGCCCGGCGCTGCTGCCACCGAGCGCATCATGGGCGGCGGCGGCCGCCAGCGCGGTCATTGGCCGCAAAATGCGTGGAGGTTTGCGCGATCCAAGTTCGACGATCGACTTTCGTGCTTCCTCGAACAGCAAGGCGCGCGACGCGGGGTCGCTGCAGTGCCGTGCGACATCGACCAGCGACCAAATAGCGCCAGCGTCTTCGACGGCGTCCGTTCGTCCACCGAGCAGCTTTGTCCCCAGGCCGAATAGGATCCGCCCGCGCACCCGAACCAACTCGGCCGTCAAAATGGTCCACGGAAAGGGTTCGAGAAGTGCCATCCAGCAGTCTTCGAGCTTGGCCAATTCCGCGCCGGTAACGCCACGCGGAATGAGCTGGTCGGCTGCGGCTTGCAAATGGGGCTCGGCGGGCGGGGCGCTTTGGTCGAGCCGCTGGAGCGCCTCGCGCCACCACGCCAGGCGGATCGCTCCCAGTGCGAGATCGGTACTGCTCGCGACGACATCGGCCATCGCCAGGTCGACGCCCCACAAAGCCACGAATGCCGGTTGAAGCCGCGATGGAAGGCTCGACAGCGCGATCTGGCGATCACTGTCGAGCGTCCGGTCAGCGATAGCAGACGGCTTTCGCGGCGGCGACGACGTCCGACGCCTTGATCAGCGCCAATTTCTCGAGGTTGGCGGCGTAAGGCAGCGGCACATCCTTGTTGGTCACCCGCAGCACCGGCGCGTCCAAATCGTCGAACCCCTCGGTCATCGCGATGGCGATGATCTCCGACGCGATCGAGCAGGTCGGCCAGCCTTCCTCGACCACCACCATGCGGTTGGTCTTGGCGAGGCTTGCAAGCACCGTTGCCTTGTCGAGCGGGCGCAATGTGCGCAGGTCGATCACCTCGGCCTCGATACCCTCGCCCGCCAACTCTTCGGCGGCTTCGAGCGCCACCCCGACGCCGATCGAGTAACTGACCAGGGTCACGCTGCCGCCCTCGCGCACAATCCGCGCCTTGCCGATCGGCAGGACATAATCGTCCATTTCCGGAACGTCGAAATGCTGCCCATAAAGCAGTTCGTTCTCGAGGAAGACCACCGGATCCTCGCTGCGGATCGCGGCCTTGAGCAGCCCTTTGGCATCGGCCGCCGAATAAGGCGCAATCACCACCAGGCCGGGCACGCTCGCATACCACGGTCCGTAATTCTGGCTGTGCTGGGCGGCAACGCGGGCCGCCGCGCCATTGGGTCCGCGGAACACGATCGGGCAGCGCATCTGGCCGCCCGACATATAATTGGTCTTGGCCGCCGAATTGATGATGTGGTCGATCGCCTGCATGGCGAAATTGAAGGTCATGAATTCGATCACCGGGCGCAGCCCGCCCATCGCCGCGCCGGTGCCGAGCCCGGCAAAGCCATATTCGGTAATCGGCGTGTCGATCACGCGCTTGGCACCGAATTCGTCGAGCAGCCCCTGCGTCACTTTGTACGCGCCCTGATACTCCGCGACTTCCTCGCCCATCACGAACACCCGCTCGTCGCGGCGCATTTCCTCGGCCATCGCATCGCGCAGCGCGTCGCGCACGCTGGTCGAAACCGTTGCCGTGCCCGCCGGCATTTCCGGATCATCATGGGTCTTGGCGACGTCCGCGACCAGCTCACGCGCGGCGGTCTCGAACACGTGCGGAGTCGGAGTGTCTTCGGCCTTCTGCTCGGCCGGCGCCGGCGCTTCAGCGGCTGGGGTCTCGACTTGCGGCGGCGCTTCCGCTGCAGGCGACTCACCATCGCCCGCGAGCAAGGCAATTGCTGTCCCGACTTTCACACCGTCGGTTCCTTCGGGGACCAGGATTTTCGAAATTGTCCCCTCGTCGACCGCCTCGAACTCCATCGTCGCTTTGTCGGTCTCGATCTCGGCCAGCAAATCGCCCGACTTGACGGCGTCGCCTTCCTTGACCAGCCATTTGGCCAGCGTGCCCTCCTCCATCGTCGGGGACAGCGCGGGCATCTTCAATTCGGTCGCCATCAGTAGCTCTCCACCAAAACGTCGGTGTAAAGCTCGGCCGCTTCGGGCTCGGGCGCGTCCTCGGCATATTTGGCAGCTTCGACGACGATGTCCTTGATTTCCTTGTCGATCGCCTTCAGCTCAGCCTCATCGACACCCAGCTTGGCAAGGTCGCGCGCGGCGTGGTCGATCGGGTCCTTGCCCTCGCGGTACGACTGAACCTCCTCGCGAGTTCGATACTTTGCCGGGTCGGACATCGAATGGCCGCGATAGCGATAGGTCATCAGCTCGAGGATGATCGGTCCCTTGCCAGCCCGGGTCCACTCAAGCGCTTCCTCGGCCGCCCCGCGCACCGCCAGCACGTCCATCCCATCGACCTGGATGCCCGGAATGCGGAAGCTTTCGCCGCGCTTGTAGAACTGGTCCTCGGAAGATGACCGCCCCACCGACGTGCCCATCGCATAACCATTATTCTCGATCGCGTAGATTACCGGCAGCTTCCACAGCTCGGCCATGTTGAAGCTTTCATAGACCTGGCCCTGGTTGGCCGCGCCGTCGCCGAAATAGGCCAGGCACACCCC
>DATHFE010000203.1:0-3161 GCA_035318245.1 Sphingomicrobium sp.
TGCGCCTGGCCGAGCCGGTGGAACAGGATGATTTCGTCGAGTCGGTTGAGGAACTCCGGCCGGAAATGGGCGCGGACCACCTCCATGACCTGGCTCTCGACCTTGGAGACTTCCTCGTCTTCGCCGACGCTCGCCAGATACTGGCTGCCGAGGTTCGAGGTCAGGATGATGATCGTATTGGCAAAGTCGACCGTGCGGCCTTGCCCGTCGGTCAGCCTGCCGTCGTCGAGCACCTGGAGCAGGACGTTGAACACGTCGCTGTGGGCCTTCTCGACCTCGTCGAACAGCACGACCTGATACGGCCGCCGCCGCACGGCCTCGGTCAGCACGCCACCTTCCTCATAACCGACATAGCCCGGGGGAGCGCCGATCAGCCGCGCCACCGCATGCTTTTCCATATATTCCGACATATCGATGCGGACCATCGCGTGCGCGTCGTCGAACAGGAATTCGGCGAGCGCCTTGGTCAGCTCGGTCTTGCCAACGCCGGTCGGGCCGAGGAACAGGAACGAGCCCAAAGGCCGGTTGGGATCCTGCAGCCCGGCGCGGGCGCGCCGAACGGCGGCGGAGACGGCCTTGACCGCTTCGGTCTGCCCGATCACCCGCTTGGCCAGCGCTTCCTCCATGTGGAGCAGTTTCTCGCGCTCGCCTTCCATCATCCGCTCGACCGGAATCCCGGTCCAGCGCGCGACGACGGCGGCGATGTCCTGCTCGGTGACTTCCTCGCGCAGCATCGCGCCTTTCACCGCGCTCTGCGCTTCTGCGAGCTGCTTCTCGAACTCAGGGATGCGCCCGTATTGCAGCTCGCCAGCCCTGGCGAGATCGCCGGCGCGCTGGGCCTGCTCGAGCTCGAGCCGTGCCTGGTCGAGCTGTTCCTTGATCTTGGCCTCGGCGGCGATTTTTTCCTTTTCCGCCCGCCAGCGGCCGGTCAGCTCGGCCGATTGCTGTTCGAGATTGGCAAGCTCCTCCTCGAGCTTCGCCAACCGGTCCTTGCTGGCCTTGTCGCTTTCCTTCTTCAGCGCCTCGCGCTCGATCTTCAACTGCATGATCCGCCGGTCGAGATTTTCGATCTCCTCGGGCTTGGATTCGACCTCCATGCGGATACGGCTGGCCGCCTCGTCCATCAGATCGATCGCCTTGTCCGGCAGGAACCGGTCGGCGATGTAGCGGTTGGAAAGCGTCGCCGCGGCGACGATCGCGCCGTCGGTGATCCGCACGCCGTGGTGCAGCTCATATTTCTCTTTCAAGCCACGCAATATGGAGATGGTGTCCTCGACCGTCGGCTCGCCGACAAACACTGGCTGGAAGCGCCGTTCCAGCGCGGCGTCCTTCTCGACGTGCTTGCGATATTCATCGAGCGTGGTCGCGCCGATGCAGTGCAGTTCGCCGCGCGCGAGCGCCGGTTTCAAGAGATTGGACGCATCCATCGCGCCTTCGCTCTTCCCGGCGCCGACCAAGGTGTGCATCTCGTCGATGAACAAGATGATCTCGCCGGCCGCGGATTTGACCTCGTCGAGCACGCCCTTCAGCCGCTCCTCGAATTCGCCGCGATATTTGGCGCCGGCGATCAACGAGCCCATGTCGAGGCTCAGCAGGCGGCGATCCTTGAGGCCGTCGGGCACGTCGCCATTGGCGATCCTCAGCGCGAGGCCCTCGACGATGGCGGTCTTGCCTACGCCAGGCTCGCCGATCAGCACCGGATTGTTCTTGGTGCGCCGCGCGAGCACCTGGATGGTGCGGCGGATTTCCTCGTCGCGGCCAATCACCGGGTCGAGCTTGCCCTCTCGCGCGGCCTCGGTGAGGTCGCGCGAAAATTTCTTCAAGGCGTCGTAGCGGTCTTCGGACGATTGAGTGTCCGCGGTGCGGCCACCGCGCAATTTGTCGATGGCGGCGTTTAGGTTTTGCGGCGTGACGCCCGACTTGGCCAGGGCTGATCCAACGTCGCTGCCCTTGGCTAGGGCCATCGCCAGCAGAATACGCTCCACCGTGACGTAGCTGTCGCCCGATTTCTTCGCGATCTGCTCCGCAGAATCGAGGATGCGCATCGTGTCCCCGTCGAGTGCGGGCGCTGACGACGCTCCAGCACCCGTGACGACAGGTATTTTTTCCATCAGCACGTCGACTTCGCGCAGCGCCGCCGCCGGGTCGCCGCCCGCTGCGCTGATCAGTCCAGCCACCATTCCTTGCTCGTCGTCGAGCAACGCTTTCAACAAATGCGCGGGGACAATCCGTTGGTGATTCTCGCGCACTGCGATAGTCTGCGCCGCCTGCAGGAAACCGCGCGCGCGCTCGGTCAGTTTTTCCAGATCCATACCAAACCCCTGTGCCTTGTCGGCCATATGGCGTTGCGCGTCGGCAACTCAAGGGATTGGCGGGTTTCCTTGGGTGGGCGTGGTCACAGGTTGGGGCATCGCGGCCGGCGTTACCGTCTCGAAGGGTGCCGCGCCCTCGGCGAGTACCGCGCTGCAACCGGAGCCGCCCCTCGCCCCCATCGTTCCCCATTCGCGATATTTGCGCGCGTCGATATGGAACCTCAGCCCCTTGTAGAAGCCCAGTCCGGTCGCGTTGGCGGCCCCGCTCGCGCGATGGATCGCGCACAGCTCGCTCATCAACGCTTCGCGGCTGATGGGTCTGAGCGGCACCATGTCGACCGCGCCCATTTGGAGATGCGTGCTGGTCGGCGCGCCGTGGGCACAGGCGTTGAGCCCGGCGTTGCGATAGACCGACACCACCTCGACCGGTCCGATGCGCGGGATCACATAGGTTCCCACGTAACGCAGAGCCGCGACAATGTTTGGCCAGGCGCTGGTCGGGGGCACCTCGAAAGGTTGGGCGGCGCACTTCTGCCAGTCGGACGCGGTGCGCAGCAATTGCCAGGTCGGCGCCACCCCACCCACGCCATAAGTGACTAGATAATTGTTGAACGCTTTGACATAGACTGGCCGCCAGGCACTCGCGCCGACCCATGCGCGATAGCCCGGCTCATCCTGCCCTGGGGTGACATAGTCCGCCGCCGGATTCCACGCCTGCGACGGGTAAGCGACCGGCTGCGCCGCAGCAGAGGCGGCAGTCACCAACGGCAGCAAGGCAAGCAACCAGCGCATCATGGCGAGCATAATAGGCGCATCGCGCTTGAAAAGCTCCTGAACGGAGTCCACTTG
>DATHFE010000204.1:0-3362 GCA_035318245.1 Sphingomicrobium sp.
GGCTCGAGTCCGCGCCCGAGCAAGGCGTGGGCGATGCGCCCGACGGCTTGATCCAAGGCGGCATAGGTCAGGCTTTCGCCGCCCGCGACCAGCGCTGAAGCCTCAGGCTCGCCGCGCAAGGCGAGATGGTCGAGCGGATAAGGCGTCGGATCGGGGTCGGCCATGGCGTGCGCCTAGCCTTGCCGAGGCGCGCGCGCAAAGCTTGCCGCCAAGCTATGGCTCGACTAGGCGCGCCCCAATGGAACGCGAAGGGGTGCAGGTGGCGGACAGCGAGGCGCAAATGGTCGAGGCGACGCTGCGCGCTTTGCTGACCGAGGTTTTGGGTATTAGCGCCAAGCGAGTCGCCGCGTTCGACGGAACGACCGCGTTGTTCGGCGCGCTTCCCGAATTCGATTCAATGGCCGTCGCGGCCTTGCTGACCGGGATCGAGGAGCGCTTCGCCATATTGATCGAGGACGACGATGCCGAAGCCGAGGATTTCATGACCTACGGACGGTTGCTGTCCTTCGTGAAAAGAGTGGCGCTTAAGTAAATCCTCGCCGGCACGGGGAGGTGGCAGCACAAGGTGCTGACGGAGGGGGTTCGCCGCCTTCGAGCCGCCCCCTCCACCACGCTTCGCGCGGTCCCCCTCCCCGTTCCGGGGGAGGACCCTACTCCGCCGCGATCGCTTCATATTCCTCGGCGGCGAGGAATTTTTCGACGTCCAATGCGGCCATGCAACCAGTGCCTGCCGCAGTGACCGCCTGGCGGTAGATCTTGTCCATCACATCGCCGCACGCGAACACCCCGGGGATGCTGGTGCGGGTCGATCCGGGTTCGACCGCGATATAGCCATCAGAGTCTAGATCGAGCGCATCCGCGAACAACTCCGTCGCCGGCTTGTGGCCGATCGCGACGAACGCGCCATCGACGTCGATGCGCTGGATGGCACCTGTCATGGTGTCCTTGAGGTTGAGCCCAACCAATGTTTCGGGCTCTCCGCCCGACACGAACTCAGCCACTTCGCTGTTCCAGATGACCTTGACGTTCGGGTGAGCGAACAGCCGGTCCTGCAAAATCTTCTCGGCGCGGAACGCGTCGCGGCGATGGATCAGCGTCACGTCATGGGTGTGGTTGGTCATATACAGCGCTTCTTCAACCGCGGTGTTGCCGCCGCCGATCACCGCGACCTTCTTGCCGCGATAGAAAAAGCCGTCGCAGGTGGCGCAGGCCGAAGCGCCCTTGCCCTTCATATGCTCCTCGCTCGGCAGCCCCAGCCATTTGGCCTGGGCGCCGGTGGCGATGATGAGGGTGTCGGCCGAGTAAATCGTGCCGCCGTCGCCGGTCAGCCGGAACGGCCGGCGCGACAAATCGACCTTGGTGATATGATCCCACACCACCTTGGTGCCGACATGCTCGGCCTGGGCCTGCATTTCCTCCATCAGCCACGGGCCTTGAATGACGTCGCGGAAGCCGGGGTAATTCTCGACACCGGTCGTCGTGGTCATCTGGCCGCCCGGCTGGATGCCCTGGACGACGATCGGCGACATGCCCGCACGGGCAGCATAGATCGCCGCCGTGAGGCCAGCGGGCCCAGACCCGAGAATCAGCAGGCGGGTGGAAATGGTGTTGGTCATTGCGAGCCTTTAATTGCGCCGTCGGGAGATGGCAAAATGCTTATGGTCGGGCCGCCGACGACCAGTGGATGTGGACGATCTTCCAGTCGTGTCCGATGCGCCGGAGGATCATTGTCTCGGCCGTTACCCGATCGACCGCTTTCCCTCGAAAAGTCCCAGTCGTCCGGCCCTCGCTGGCGATCCACGCCACCGTTCCGATCGCGTCGCCCGCCCGGCGGGTCAGCACGGCTGGAACCGCCTTGGTATATTCGGCATCGGCGACAAGATGGTGGGACGCATATTCCGCCTTGGAGCGCTCAACGCCGCCACCTTCGAAAATCAGCGCGTTGCCGGCGAGCATGGCAGCTGCGGAGCGCGTGTCACCTTTACGCAAGGCCGCGTGAAATGCGTCAACGACCGCTGCGGCGCCTCGCGCAGATTGCGACAGCGCACTCGCAGCGGTTGATACCGCAGCGGGTTCACGAGCGGAAAGCGGCGGCGCGAGGGCTATAAGAGCCCCAAATGCGGCGGCGCGAAGTGCAACGAACGACATACCAGTCCTTTCAACACTACCAATTCATGTGATCGATGCCGTGAACCAGTGCTCCGCCGTACCAGCCCTGGACGATCAGCGCCGCGGTGAGGACGGCAAGCCCGGCCATCATGCCGGTGCTCCTGTCGCTTTCGGGGCGTTTCCACGCCCACATCGCCAAACCAAAGGCAGCAAATCCAATGCCGGTTCCGAGCCAGCGGTGGACTGTAAGCAATGAACTCGAATCGGCATCGATCGCATCTAGCCACCCGAGGATGGCAGCAATCGGCGCGATGATGCCGCCCGCGACGACCAGGAACTGGACCGGCTTGGCGAACCCCGGGCGGCGCCTGCCGACGACAGCGGTGAACAATGCAGCCGGGAAGAACGCCAACGGAAAATGGATGATGACCGTGTGAAACCGGCCCAGCCAGTCGAGCAGCCTTTCACCAGTGGACATCGAGGAACGATCCTCCTCCATCTCCTCCATCATGCCCGCCATATGGTCCTCTTTTGATACCTCGGCGATGGGCCGGGCAACCAGATTCCCTTGGTTGGGAGGTTGGGACGCCTCTGTTTTTACCGACGCAGCCCGCTCAGGATGCTTCTTCTTGTGAGCGTCGGCCGGTGCGGCGCTCATTGTTATGGCGATCAGCAGCAAGGCAATGAAACTTGCGAATTTGCTGAAGCTCATGGACCAACTCCGATGATTGAAAATGCAGGTCAGAACCATGTCCTGATCCCCGTCAGCAGACTCCAGCCCTGGGGATCCTCGCCGTCGTCGCGCAGGAATCGGCGCGTGTCACCGAAAGCGCGCCGATACTGGACGCCGACATAAGGCGCGAACTCGCGACGGATTTCGTAGCGCAGGCGCAGCCCAAGCTCGGCGTCCGAAAGGCCGGACCCGGTCTGTGTCTCGCGCACATTCTGCGCCGCGAAATTCAGCTCGGCGCGGGGCTGAAGGATGAGCCGCTGGGTGATGCGCTGGTCGTAATAGCCCTCGGTACGCGCCAGCAGCTCACCCTTGTTCGACAGGAACAGCGCGCCCTCGAGTTCGAACAAGCCGGGAGCGAGACCCTCGAATCCGAACGTCGCGTGGACCCGTGACGGATTCGGCTTGAAGTCATAGCGAAGCCCGCCCTGCACATTGAAATAGGGGCCGATGGCGCGGCTATAGAGCGCCTGAACTTCGGCCTTCTCGATGCCCCGGCCGACTTCTCCGTCACCCTCGCTCT
>DATHFE010000205.1:0-2517 GCA_035318245.1 Sphingomicrobium sp.
ATTCGGCAAGCAGTTCGCGTAACCCATCGTGGCCTCGCTCAAAGCCCTCAAGAACCGCATCGGCTCGGTCAAGTCGACGCAGAAGATCACCAAGGCGCTCAACATGGTCGCCGCGGCGAAGCTGCGCCGTGCCCAGCAGAATGCCTTGTCGGCCCGCCCCTATTCGACGCGGATGGCGGAGGTCGCGGCGTCATTGGCCTCGCGCGTGACCGTCGGCCCGCAAAGCCCCAAGCTGCTGGCCGGCACCGGCAACGAACAGACCCATTTGATCGTCGTCGCCACCGGCGACCGCGGGCTGGCCGGCGCCTTCAACACCAACATCGTCCGCGCCGCCCGCCGCAAGGCCGACGCGCTGATCGGCGACGGCAAGACGGTCCATTTCTACCTGGTCGGCCGCAAGGGCCGCCCGGTCATCCAGCGTTATTACCCCAAGGCGATCGCCGGCCAGTATGACACCAGCGGGATGAAGGCGCCGACCTACGCCGACGCTCTGGCCATCGCCAAGGAAGTGACCGAACGCTTCGGCGCTGGGCAGTTCGACGTCGCCCACCTCGCTTACGCCAATTTCCGCTCGACCCTGCTCCAGGAGCCGACGGTCGACCAGATCATCCCGGTCGCCGTGCCGGAGGCCGAGCAAGCCAAGGCCGGCCCTGTCGCCCCCGCCGCGGTCGAATATGAGCCCGACGAGGACGAAATCCTCGAGGAATTGCTGCCGAAGAATATCGCGGTCCAAATCTATCGCGCGATGCTCGAAAATCAGGCCGGCTTCTACGGATCGCAAATGACCGCGATGGACAATGCCACACGCAACGCCGGCGACATGATCAACAAATTGTCGATCAAGTATAACCGCCAGCGCCAGGCCGCGATCACCACCGAACTCGTCGAAATCATCTCGGGCGCCGAAGCGCTCTAACGGACCTCAAGAGGAAATAGACCATGGCAACCGCCGCTCCGACCAAGCCAGCCAAGGCCAAGAAGGCTGAAACCCCCGCACACAAGGGCGACAACATCGTCGGCCGCGTTGCGCAGGTCATCGGCGCGGTCGTCGACGTGTCGTTCGAGGGCGAGCTTCCGCCGATCCTCGGCGCGCTCGAGACCGACAATAACGGCAACCGCCTGGTCCTCGAGGTCGCCCAGCATCTCGGCGAGTCGATGGTCCGCACGATCGCGATGGACGCCACCGAGGGCCTGACCCGGGGCCAGAAGGTCACCTCGACCGGGTCGCAGATCCGCGTTCCCGTCGGCCCGATGACGCTTGGCCGGATCATGAATGTCATCGGCGAGCCGATCGACGAGCAGGGCCCGATCGGCAGCGACATGTCGTCGCCGATCCATGCCGAAGCGCCATTGTTCGTCGATCAGTCGACCGAAACCTCGATCCTCGTCACCGGCATCAAGGTCATCGATCTGCTCGCGCCTTACGCCAAGGGCGGCAAGATCGGCCTGTTCGGCGGCGCCGGCGTCGGCAAGACCGTGCTGATCCAGGAATTGATCAACAATATCGCCAAGGGCCACGGCGGCACCTCGGTGTTCGCCGGGGTCGGCGAGCGCACCCGCGAGGGGAACGATCTTTATCACGAATTCCTCGACGCCGGAGTCATCGCCAAGGACGCCAAGGGCAACCCGACCCCCGAGGGATCGAAGGTCGCTTTGGTCTTCGGCCAGATGAACGAGCCGCCGGGTGCCCGCGCCCGCGTCGCTCTCTCCGGCCTGACCATCGCCGAATATTTCCGCGACCAGGAAGGCCAGGACGTCCTGTTCTTCATCGACAACATCTTCCGCTTCACCCAGGCGGGCTCGGAAGTGTCGGCTCTGCTCGGCCGCATTCCTTCGGCCGTGGGCTACCAGCCGACGCTGGCGACCGACATGGGCCAGCTGCAGGAGCGGATCACCTCGACCAACAAGGGCTCGATCACCTCGGTCCAGGCGATCTACGTTCCCGCCGACGATCTCACCGACCCGGCGCCGGCGACGTCGTTCGCCCATCTGGACGCCACCACCGTGCTTTCACGCGCAATCTCGGAGCTCGGCATTTACCCGGCGGTCGATCCGTTGGATTCGACCAGCCGCGTGCTCACCGCTCGCACCGTCGGCCAAGAGCATTACGACACCGCCCGCCGCGTCCAGGAAACGCTGCAGAAGTATAAGTCGCTGCAAGACATCATCGCCATCCTCGGCATGGACGAGCTGTCGGAAGAAGATAAGCTCACCGTCAGCCGCGCCCGCAAGATCCAGCGCTTCCTGTCGCAGCCGTTCCACGTTGCCGAAGTGTTCACCGGCATCCCCGGCAAGTTCGTCCAGCTGGAAGAGACGGTGAAGAGCTTCAAGGCGGTGGTCGAAGGCGAATATGACCACCTTCCAGAAAGCGCCTTCTACATGGTCGGCGGGATCGAGGAAGCGGTCGCCAAGGCCGAGAAGATGGCCCACGACGCGTGAGCGACCTCAACCTCGACGATTGCGTCAACGACGTCTGCCCCTGGTCCGGCGAGCCGGTCAGCGCGGATTCGCTGACGC
>DATHFE010000206.1:0-7470 GCA_035318245.1 Sphingomicrobium sp.
TCTCGACAATCACTTGCGCTTCGCGTTGCAGCTGATCGATCTCGGCCTGCCGACGGTTGTCGCCTTGAACATGATCGATCTCGCTCGCCGCGACGGGCTCGAGCTCGACCGCGCAAAGCTCGAGGAAGAGCTCGGCGTTCCGGTGATCGAGTCCGTTGCAGTCCGCCGCCGCGGCGTCGACGAGATCGTCGCCAGCCTCGCCGGGCTCCTGATCGGGCCGCGCAAGGTTCGCGCCGGCGAGGGCCCGAGCCACGATCCGTTCGCATTGCAGCGCCGCGCCCGCGCCATCGCAACCGCTGCCGTGATTAGCGAAACCCCGGTGCGCCGTCTGACCCATCGTCTAGACGCGGTTCTGCTCCATCCGATCGCCGGGCCTTTGATCCTGGCTAGCATCATGTTCGTCATGTTCCAGGCGGTGTTCGCATGGAGCGCCACCCCGGTCGGCTGGATCGAATCCGGGATGAACTGGCTCGGCCAGACCGCCACCGCCGCCCTTCCGGCTGGGGTCTTCCGTTCCTTGATCGTCGACGGGGTGATCGGCGGGGTCGGCGCCGTGGTCACTTTCCTGCCGCAGATCCTGATCCTGTTCCTGTTCATTCTGGTGCTCGAAGCGACCGGCTATCTGGTCCGCGCGGCGTTCCTGATGGACCGGCTGATGAGCCGCGCCGGCCTGTCGGGGCGGGCCTTCATTCCCTTGCTGTCTTCGTTCGCCTGCGCGGTTCCCGGAATCATGGCGACGCGCACCATCGACGATCCCAAGGACCGGCTGACCACCATCCTGGTCGCACCGCTAATGACCTGCTCGGCGCGGCTTCCGGTCTATACGTTGATCATCAGCGCGTTCATTGCCGACCGTAATGTGCTCCCGGGTGTCGGCCTCCAGGGCCTGGTGATGTTCATCCTCTACATCGCCGGGATTGCCAGCGCGCTGCTCGCCGCGCTCGTCCTGCGCAAGACCGCGGTGCGCGGCGGCGGCGGCGTGTTCATGATGGAGTTGCCCAAATATCAATTGCCGCACATCAAGGATATCGCATTGGGCCTGTGGCAGCGCGCGATGATTTTCCTGAAGCGCGCCGGCGGAATCATCCTCGTCACCACGATCATCCTGTGGGCGCTGGCCAGCTTCCCGGCCGCCGGCCCTGGCCAAAGGCAGAGCGACGTCTCGATCGCCGGCAAGATCGCCGATGGCATCCACGTGGTCGTCGCGCCGATCGGCTTCAACAAGGATATTTCACTAGCCCTGCTGCCGGCGATGGCGGCGCGTGAAGTCGCGGTCAGCGCCATCGCCACCGTCTATTCGATCGACCAAACCAACGAGCAGCGCATGACCCAGACGCTGGAGCAGCGCCTCCAAGGGCGCTGGTCCCTGCCGACCGCGCTGGCGTTCCTCGCCTGGTTCATCTTCGCGCCGCAATGCATCTCGACTATCGCGGTAACGCGGCGGGAGACCAACGGATGGCGATGGCCGCTTTTCATGGTGACTTACCTGTTCGTGCTCGCCTATCTGGCGGCAGGAGCGACATACTGGTTGGCGGTCGCGGCGGGACTTTAGGAGAGTAAGATGGCGGGCGTGAACAAGGTGATCCTGGTCGGCAACCTCGGCGCTGATCCCGAAAGCCGGTCATTCTCCAACGGCGGCGAGGTGGTCAATCTGCGTGTCGCCACTTCGGAAAGCTGGAAGGACCGCGACGGCAACCGCCAGGAAAAGACCGAATGGCATTCGGTGGCGATCTTCAACGAGAATCTCGGCCGCGTTGCCAAGAGCTACCTCCGCAAGGGTTCGAAGGTCTATCTCGAAGGCCAGATCCAGACCCGCAAGTGGCAGGACAAGGACGGCGGCGACCGCTACACCACCGAAATCGTCCTGCAGAAATTCCGCGGCGAGCTGGTCCTGCTCGATGCCCGCGAAGGCGGGGCGGGCGGCGGTAGTGGGGGCGGTTCGCGCTCCTATGACGAAGGCGGTTTTAGCGGCGGCGGCGGTTCGAAGCCCCAGTCGCGGCCTCAACCGGCGGCGTTCGACACCGACCTCGACGACGACGTTCCGTTTTAAGGCAGGTCGCGTCCCGTCAATTTCGCCAGCACGGCGAACGGCCCGGCCTGCTCCTCGCTTAGCACGCCAGCCGCCTTCAGCGCGTCCTCGGCGTTGGGGCTGCGCGGGTAGGGGTCGAGGCTCAGCGCCAGCGTATCGGCCAGTGCCGCCCCGAGATCGATCGCCGCGCCATCGTGGAACAAGGTCTCGCACTCGTCCTCGCTAAGCTCGACCTCCTCTTCGCCAACCTTAGGCTCGGGGACAAATTTGAGGTCGAACGCTTCGTCGACACGGGCCGGCACCGGCTCGCCGCTGGCGACGCAGCTTTGCACCAGCGCCGCCTTGATCCGCCCGGTCGCGCGCACCTCCTCGCCTTGGCGTGCCAGCGCGACATGCGCATCGAACCGGTCGAGCGACAAAAGGCCCAAACGCTCGGCGACCCGCGCGCATTCTGCGGCGTCGGCGACGAGGTCGAGGCGTTCGCCGTCGCGGATCCGGTCGAGCGTCAGTCGATGGGCAAAATCAGAGGTCATTGTATGTCTCCCGCGATCAGCGCCGCGCCGCCCAAAGGCCCCAGCCGATCCCAAAAGGTCCGCAACCCCTCCGCGCCATGGGCCAGCGCCGCCTGGTCAGGCGCCCGGCCGCGATAGAGGCTGCGGATCGTCACTGCGTTCCAATCCTCGTCGCCGGACAGCACGCCCCGCCAGGCGCCGACTCGGCCTCCGAGAGCGCCGACCATCCCGCCGACCTGCTTGCCGATCGTCGGGTCCCCGATGCCCAATTGGCGGACTTCGGCGTCCATGTCTGTGATGAATTGCTCGGTGAGGTCGATCCCGGCGCGCTGGGCGGACTCGCCGCCGCGCTCCAGCCGGACGCTCACCAGCGCGAGCAGGGTCGTGAGAACCGCGAAGCGTCCATCGATCGTATCCGGCACCTGCCCTTCGACGTACCAGTGCGGCAGGCGCGCCTCGCTCACCACCCGTTCATAGAGCGGAGACGATGTTCGCGGGCTCGAAACCAGGCGGGTCAGCCATGCGCGCATCACCATTACCTCTTATTCCGGCCTGGCGCTTGCCCAGTTCTGCATGCTTGCCCGGCTCTTCGCGCTTGCCCAACTGCCTTAGTCCCGCATATTGAGGCCAACAAGCGGCGCAAGGCCGGCCGCGTTCCCAGCGCCAGGTCTGCGTTCAGGAGAGTTTTTTGATGGTTCGAGTTGGCAAGATCGCATTTCTGATGGCGGGCGCCGCCCTGGTTGCAGGGTGCGCCGGGATTCGCGATCATCGCGGTTACATCCTCGACAAGGAGCTCGCCGCCGGCGTCCAGGTCGGCGTCGACAATAAAGATTCGGTCACCAAGACGCTCGGCCGGCCGACCTTCACCGGCCAGTTCGACGCTAACGACTGGTATTATGTCGCGCGCAACACTGCCTACTTCGCCTTCCGCCGCCCGCACGTCACCGACCAGACCGTGCTTCACGTCCGCTTCGATCCTGCCGGCAATGTCGCTGCGGTCGAGCAGACCGGCAAGGAGCAGGTCGCCTCGGTCAGCCCGATGAAGGGCAAGACCCCGACGCTCGGCCACGAAAAGAGCTTCTTCGAGGAACTGTTCGGCAACATCGGCACGGTCAGCCAGGGCGGCCTCCCGACCGGCGGCAAGCAGCAATAAGCGGGCCGCCGCGCCGAAGGTCACGTCCTAAAGCTTTTGCGAGATCGTGCATCTCAAGCCGTCGGGCTCAAATTCAAGCTGTGCGCCCATCGCCGATCGCAGCAAAAGCCTGGAGCCGAAGCCGCTGGTCGATGGCGCGGATACGGGGGCGCCGCCATGCTCCTTCCATTCGAGCTGCAGGCGCCCATCGACCGCGCGCCAGTCCACCGAGACCCAGCCCGCGGGCGCTTCAAGCGAGCCGTGTTTCACGGCGTTGGTTCCAAGCTCATGCAACGCCAGGGATAAGGATACGACCTGCTGGTACGGGATTGAAAACGGAGGTCCATTGAGACGAAATCTGTCCGCGCGGTCTCTGAAGGGTCGAACGGCCGTGTCGACCACGTCGAAAACTATCGCCGTCGGCTGCTTGACATGTTCACTGAGCAGATTGTGCGCGTCGGCCAGTGCCTTGAGGCGGCCCTCAAACTTGGGTTGCTCCGGGCTGTCCCGGGTGAACGTTTGGCCGGCGACCGCCTGTACGATCGTCAATGCATTCTTAAGCCGGTGAGACATTTCTTGAGCGAAGAACCGTTGTTGCTCGGCCTCCTGTACGGCAAGCGCCAACGCCGCCGCCTGTCGGTGCTGCTCGCTGCGGCGATACATTTGAGATGTCCAAAGGATCACGCTCGTTACGGCAAAATAACCGAGCAAGGCGAAGATGTCCCGACCTTCGAGCGCCCAAGACCTGGGAGACGACAGGAAGAAATACCAGTTCAGCAGTCCACCGACGATCATCGTGGTCAGTCCGCCCAAAAGGCCGGTGGCGACAGTGACCAGGCACACCGCGATTACTACCGTAAAAAAGGGCAGAATCTGCGGTGGAAGGCCGATCAACAGGCGGGCGGCAACGGCGATGCCAGCGGCGCCCAAGCCCAAAAGGACTTCGTAGACGCCCCGCTTAAAGCGGGCCGCCGAAGAATTTTGGAGATGCGAAGAGACAGGCAAGCTGGCTGCGTCGCCAATGGAATCCAGCTGCCTGTCCCCCAGGCCCGGTGAGTTCAGATCAAGCGGCTGCACATTGGCGAGAACGTCGGACACCCGCCGAGGATGCATCAGGGAAAGGACGAGAGCAACTTTGCCGTTCCGCGCCGAACGTCGGGTTGGCGCGGAAGGCGGACCATTGCCGGTCATTCCGTGCACCCCGCTTTTCCCGCCGCGGGCTTTGGCCTAAGCCGCGCCCTATGACCGCTACGCCCGCCGGCATGACCTATGCCGATTACCTCAAGCTCGACGCATTGCTGTCGGCGCAAGTGCCCCTGTCGGGCCTGCATGACGAGATGCTGTTCATCGTCATCCACCAGACCAAGGAATTGTGGCTCAAGCAGATGCTGCATGAGCTCAAGCTAGCGATCGAGCTGGTCCGCGCCGGCCATTTCGCGCCAGCTTATAAGGCAATGTCGCGGATCAGCCGGATCCAGGCGGTGATGACCCTGTCGTGGGATGTCTTGGCGACGCTGACCCCGGTCGACTATTCGCGCTTCCGCGACGTGCTCGGCACTTCGTCGGGGTTCCAGTCGGTCCAGTTCCGCGAGCTCGAGTTCCGGCTGGGGCTCAAGGATCCCAAGTTCCTAGAAATGCATGAAGGCGGCAGCGAAGGCCACGTGCTGCTCACGGCCGCGCTGGCCGAGCCAAGCTTGTGGGACGAGGCCAATGCCGCGCTGGCCCGCGCCGGGTTCGAGCTTGGCGATAATTCGAGTGAGGCGATCGCCGCCGCCTGGACCAAGGTCTATCGCGACACCGAACGCTGGTTCGACCTGTACCAGCTGGCCGAGAAGCTGGTCGACATCGACGACGCGCTGGCCGGGTGGCGGCACAAGCATGTGCTGACTGTCACCCGGATCATCGGCAACAAGATGGGTACCGGCGGATCCGCCGGCGCGGCCTATCTCCAATCGACCCTGTCGAAGCGCGCTTTCCCCGAATTATGGGCGTTGAGAACCAACCTGTGAGCTTCAAGCATTTGTTTTCCCGCGCGCTCGGCGCCGCGCCGGGGCGGCTGCATATGGCCGCACATAGCCATCATTTGTGGCCCGACGCCAGTTTCGCCGGCCAGGTCGAAGCGTGGGAGGATGCGGCGCGGCTGGCCGACACCAAGTGGGACCGGGTGATGGGCGAGGTGTGGCCGGAGGCGCAGGCCCATGTCGCCGGCGAGCTGGGCAGCGGCATGGCCGACGCGATCGTGTTTGCCGCCAACACCCACGACTTCCTCATCCGCCTAACCGCCGCCGCGCCGCGCGCCGATCCGCGCTCCTTGCGCGTGCTGATGAGCGACGGCGAGTTCCACAGCGCGCGGCGCCAGTTCGCGCGCTGGGTGGAGGAGGGTTGGCTTGAGCTCGAGACGGTGGCGGCCGAACCGCCCGGCGATTTCACCGCGCGATTCCTCGAAGCAGCGCAGGGCGACGGGCATGATCTGATTCTGGTCAGCCAAGTGCTGTTCGGCAGCGGCCGACGGTTCGACGGGGTCGACGAGCTCGCGGGACTCGCCCGGCCCGACGGCCCGTGGGTGGTGATCGACGGCTATCACGCCTTCATGGCGATCGAGCGGCCGTTTTCGCGCGCCGCCGCTCAAAGCACCTTCTATCTCGGCGGCGGCTATAAATATGCGATGGCCGGGGAGGGGATGGCGTTGATGCATTGCCCGCCCGCCTTTGGACCACGGCCGCCGCTGACCGGCTGGTTCGCCGAGTTCGACGATCTGACGCTGGCGCCCGGCCAGGTCGGCTATGCCAAGGACGCGATGCGATTCATGGGCGCGACCTTCGATCCGTCGGCGCTTTATCGGTTCAACCATGTGCGTCGGATGCTCGACGGCGAGGGTCTCGATACGGCGAAAGTCTCGGCCCACGTCGCTGGCCTGCAGGCGAAGTTGCTCGATGCCGTTGCGGGCACCGCATTGGGCCAGGCCGAATTGCTCAACCCGCTCGACGGAGCGCCGCGAGCGCGCTTCCTCGCCTTCCGCTCGCCCAATGCGCAGAGCTGGTGCGCCCAACTAGCGGCCAAAAATTGCATCGCCGATGTCCGCGGCGACGTGCTGCGGATCGGGCTTGGGCTTTATCATGATGGTGGCGATGTGAAGCGCTTTGCCGTGCTCACCGAAGACCTAACTTCCTAATCCGTCGCGCAGCATTCGGTTGGCGATTTTGGCCACCGCTTCGGGATCCTCGTCGCCCCACACGCCGAAGCGCAGCCCGAGAAACACGTTCATTCCCATGATCGCCCAAGCGTGGACATCATCGTCGATTGTGGTCTGCGCTTCGCTTAACTCGCCGCGTTCGCGCAGGCCGTGCAAACGGGCGGCAATGCGCTCCGCGGTGGTCTCATAATGGCGGCGAAAGCCTTCGGGATCGACGAATTCGGCTTCGTCAATGATCCGGTAGACTTCCTTGTGGCCGACGACAAAATCGAGATAGGAAGCGAGCGCTCGGCGTTCGGCGTCGAGGCCGTCGACGGCGCCTTCGAGCGAGGGCGCGACATGGTCGCGAACCCGCGCCGACATGTCGCGGACCAGCGCCGCGAACACCGCGTCCTTGCTGTCGAAGTAAGTGTAGAATGTGCCCAGTGCGACCCGGGCGCGGCGGGTAATGCCGACGATCGAGCTCTCCGAAAAGCCGCGGCTGCCGAACTCGGCCAGAGCCGCGTCGAGAATCTTGCGCAGGGTTTTTTCCCCGCGCGGCGTGCGCGGCGCCTTGCCATCGCTCGCCGCGCTTGGCACCGCCGCAAACGCGTCGCCGTAGCGG
>DATHFE010000207.1:0-12463 GCA_035318245.1 Sphingomicrobium sp.
GCATTTCGGCGATGGCGAGCTGCGCAAGGAAATGTTCACCAAGGAAGCCGGCGGCGTGCTGGGCTTCTTCAAATCGAACGACAGCTACGATCCAGACCGCCTGGCGGCCGACCAGCAAAAACTTCGCGCCTTCTATCTGACCCAGGGCTATGCAGATTTTCGCGTCGTCTCGGCCCTTGCCGAGCTCACACCCGACCGTCGCGACTTCATCATCACTTATGTCGTCGAAGAGGGCGATCGCTACAAGTTCGGCAATATCGACGCGACCAGCGACCTTCGCGACATGACGCCCGAGTATATCAAGGGCTTGCTCAAGGTGAAGCCGGGCACTTGGTTCAACGCCAAGGCGGTCGAAGACACGGTCACCGGCCTTAATGAGGTTGCCGGGGCGCTTGGCTATGCATTCGCCGACATCTCGCCCAATTACGAGCGCAACGCCGAAAAGAAGGAGATGTCGATCACCTTCCACGTCGGCGAGACGCCACGTGTCTACGTCGAGCGAATCGACATCCAGGGCAATACGGTCACCCGCGACAAGGTTGTGCGGCGCGAATTCCGGGTCAACGAGGGCGATGCCTTCAACGCGATCAAGCTGAAACGCTCGCAGGACCGGATTCAGTCACTCGGCTTCTTTCAGGAAAAGCTTGAGATCAAGCAAACCCAGGGCTCGGGACCCGACCGCGTGATCCTGTCGACCGATGTCGAGGAAAAAGCGACCGGTCAGCTCCAGCTTTCGGCGGGCTATTCGAGCCTTGAAAAATTCATCGTCTCAGCGTCGGTTGCCCAGACCAATTTCATGGGCAAGGGCCAGGAATTGAACGCTGGCGTCAATTACTCGCGCTATTCGAAATCGGTTCAACTCGGCTTCGTCGAGCCTTATTTCCTGGATCGAAACATCCTTCTGGGCGGCGAAATCTATCGCCGCGATTACAACAGCTTCAACATCGTCGATAATCACCGCAATACCACCTACTCGCAAACCAGCACCGGCGGCGGTCTGAGGCTTGGTTTCCCCGTTTCTGAGTTCATCAGCTTCGGTACGCGTTATTCACTGGTGCTCGACGACGTCACCCTGGGCAATGAGTTCTTCACCAATCCGGTCGATCCCGACGGCACCGGGCCGCTTCCTGCACCTCCATCGGAATGCGATCCGATCCGCGCCGGCCGCTATCTCTGCGACGAAATCGGCAAGCGCCTGACGTCGTCGATCGGCTATTCCGCGGCGTTCGACAATACGAACGGCATTCGTGCGACGCGCGGGCAGCGTATGGTCCTGTCCCAGGATTTCGCCGGTTTGGGCGGCGACACGAAATATGTTCGCACCCGTGCGGACGCGACCAAATATTGGGGCCTTGGCAAAGGCTTTACCCTCTCCGCGCACGTCGAAGGCGGTTATATTGTCCCGCTGCAGAAGAAACCGAGCGAGTTCAACGACGCGATCCGCCTGACCGACCGCTTCTTCGGGCCTCAGATGCGCGGTTTCGATATTCGCGGCATCGGCCCCCGCATCGTGCGCGTCGATTATGTTGATGCCGGCAAGGATTCGGCCGGCGTCAATCTACCGCCAGTCCTTGATGACAATAACAAGGACGAAGTTTCCGATGCGATTGGCGGCCGGGCGTACTACATGGGCCGCGTGGAGCTTGAACTTCCGCTGTCATCCGCCATGCGCAGCCTCGGCCTGCGTCCATCGGCCTTTGTCGACGTCGGATCGGTTTGGAAGATAATCAAGCCGGACCTGGCCAACGAGCCCGGCACATGTCTTGGGCCTGTTCCCGTCGATCCGGACGGTACTGGGCCGCTGCCAGCACCACCTCAGGAAACGCAAGTGCTGGTTCCAGGTGAGGCCTGCGACGTCGGTTTCACCTATCTGCCAAACAGCGGCATCCAGGAATTCTTCCGCGGCAATTCGGTCAAGCCGCGACTGTCGATCGGCATTGGCGTCAATTGGGTGTCGCCGTTCGGCCCCCTGCGCATCGATATCGCCAAAGCCCTGCTTAAGCAGGAAGGCGACCAAACCAAGTTCTTCTCATTCAATGTAGGAACCCAATTCTGATGAAGATTCTTCTCACAACAACTGCCGCAATTGCCGCCACACTTGCCGTCGTGGCTCCAGCCGCAGCGCAACGAGTCCCGGCCGCGAACATCGCCGTCGTCGATACCAGCCGGGTGACCACGGAATGCACCGCCTGCCGCGCCGCTTCTGCTGCCTTGCAGGGCCAGGTCACGGCGTTGCGGACACGCCAGCAGCAATTGGCTGCTTCGCTGCAAGGCGAGGGGACCGCCATCCAGACCGCGGTCAATGCGCTGAACGGCAAGCAGCCCGACGCCACGCTCACTGCACGCATCAAGGCCGTGCAAGCAAAGGAAGAAGCCGCCAACCAGGAATTGCAGCGCGGGCAGCAGCAAATCCAGCGCAACCAGCAATATGTCCTGCAACAAATTGGCACGAAGCTCACTCCCGTGATCCAGCAGGTCATGGATCGCCGCGGCGCCAATCTCGTGATTGATGCGAGCGCTTCACTGAAGGCAGCTCCGGCGCTTGACGTCACCAATGACGTGCTGGCTGGCCTAAACGCGGCGCTTCCCAGCGTCTCCACCACCGCTCCGGCCGCTGCCGCGCCAACGCGCCGGTGAACGAAGGCTCGACCCGGCCGGCCATCGGTCCGCTCGATATCAAGCGGGTGATGGCCGCGCTGCCGCATCGTTATCCGATGCTGCTGGTAGACCGGGTCGAAAGCCTATTGCCCGATCGTTCGATCGTCGCCGTCAAGGCAGTGACGATCAACGAGGGCTTTTTCCAGGGCCATTTCCCGGGCCGCCCGATCATGCCCGGCGTGCTGATCGTCGAGGCGCTGGCCCAGGCTGCCGGCGTGCTCGCGGTAGAATCGCTCGGCCTCGCCGGGTCAGGCAAGCTGGTCTATTTCATGGCGATCGACGGGGCTAAGTTTCGTGCGCCGGTCGAGCCTGGAGTCCTCTTGTCGCTCGAAGTCGAATTCGTTCAGAAGCGCTCGACGGTGTGCAAGTTTGCTGGCCGCGCCAAGGTCGATGGCAAGACCGTCGCCGAAGCCAATTTCACGGCAATGATTGCGGATCCGCCGAAGGACTGACCGGGCGCCACTCGCCATCGGCGCGCTCGATGCCGAATATTTCGCCAATATGTTGCCCATCGAGGCCTTCGGCGCCGATTCGGCCTCCGTCCATCACAAGAACCCGATCCGCGTAACGCAGGGCCGCGTCGAGGTCGTGGATAGCTACCAAAGCGGCTCGCCCGCCGGCAGCAATTTCTTCACGGACCAGCTCCATTAGCCGAATCTGCCACAGCGGGTCGAGATTGGCGGTTGGCTCGTCGAGCAATAACAGCTTGGGCCGGGGGGCCAGCGCGCGAGCGATCAGCACCCGGCTGCGCTCACCGGTCGACAGGCGATCCATTCGCCGATCGAGCAGCGGCTCCAGCTCAAGGGCAGGGAAGGCCACGTCGCCTCCACCGAGCGCGATCAAATCACGCGCCAGCAGGGGCCAGGGCACGTCGCGCGTCGCCGGAAGATAGGTCAGATAATGCGGTTTCCACGAAGGTCCGAGAGTGCGCGGATCGACGCCGTCAAGGCCGACCTTGCCGTTCGGCCGGCCAATTCCGGCGAGCGCATGGAGCAGGCTGGTCTTGCCGCTGCCGTTGGGACCGACCAGGCAGACCAATTCGCCCGCCGCGATCTGCAGCGACACGTCGAACAGGCGCCCGGGGATGGCCAGGCCTGAGGCTTCGAGCATCATGCGCTCAGCCTCCATCGCATATGCGCGACCAGCCACAGGAAGAATGGCGCGCCGATCAGGGCGGTGACCACGCCAATCGGGAGCGTCCGGCCCAGCGGGGCGAGCCGGACGGTCAAATCGGCCAGGCTGAGCAGCAACGCTCCGATCAGCGCGGCGGGCAGGATCGCCCGGCCCGGATGTCCGCCGGTTAGCCGCCGCGCGAAGATCGGCGCGATCAGGCCGATGAAGCCGATCGCCCCGCAAATCGCGACGCAAGCGCCAACGCCGAAGGCGCTGAGGCAGATCACCATCAACCGCAGCCGTACGACATTGTCGCCAAGCGATTGCGCCACTTCCTCGCCGAGCGCGAGCCGGTCGAGCGCTGGGCCAAGCCGCAACAGCAACGCGATGGTCAGGAAAGCGGGAAGCGCGGCGAAGGCGGCCTGGTCGAGGCTGCGGTCGATCAGCGAGCCCATCAGCCAGTCATAGGCGTCGTAGAAAGCGAAGGGCGAGGGCGCGAGTGCCAGCGCGAGAGTTGTCAGCGCGCCGGCGAGGGCGCTGATCGCCAGGCCGGACAGCAGAAGCGTCGCGGTCTCGGCTTTCGGTCCCGCGAGCGCGAGCAACAGCAAGAGCGCTCCAAGCGCGCCGGCGACCGAGCCGATCGAAAGGGCGATCGGCGCCCCGAAGCCGAGCAGATACGCCGTCACCACCGCGCCGAGCGCGGCGCCACTGGTCGTGCCGGTCAGGTCGGGCGAGGCGAGGGGATTGGCGAACAAGGCCTGGATCGCCGCGCCCGACGCGCCAAGCATTGCGCCGTAGGTGAGCGCGAGCAGCGCGCGCGGCAGCCGCAGCTCGACCAGCACCGCGCCGGCCAGTTGCCGGTCGACGCCAAGCAGCGGCCGAAGCGGCACGATCAAAGCTGCGACAAATGCCACAACCAATGCCAGGCCCAACAAGAGGGAGGTCCGAACGTTCACCGAACCAAACCCCTTAGCCGGTAGACTTCGTCGACCAGCAACGGGCCCATGCAGGTCCACAAGCGTCCATCGGTAGCAATTACCGTCGAATGTACTGGCCGTTTGGCCGCAGGATGGGTCAGCCAGCGCTGCCCGTCGGAATATTGGCCCTGCCGATAGTCGCTTCGCAAAAGGATGGCGGGCGGTTGTAGCATCAGCGTTTCCAGCGACACGCGGTCGCCTTTCATCGGACGCTGGCGCATTCCCGCCAGCGCCATCCATTGGGCCTCCAGACCGCCCGCCGAGACCGTTCGCCCGCCGCCACCAAGCCAGATCGTGTCGCGGCGAGTCGATGGAGGGTTCGCCTTCAGCGCCGCCATTCGGCGGAGCAACACCGCGCCTGCCTGTGGCCGCCCCAGGGCACCGGCCACCTTGGTCACGCTCGTTTCAACGTCCGCGAGGCTCTGGGCAAATGGCAAATCGACCGTGCGAATTCCCAATCGCGCTGCAATGCGAAGCCGATCGCGCGCGCCGCCGCCCATGGTTACGACCAGATCGGGCCTGAGTCCCGCGACCGAGAGCAGACTGCCGTCGTTGGCCCGGTAGCGCCGCGCCTGACGCCATAACGGAGTCTCCGCCGGTTGCTGGGCCAGATGGGTCACCGACGCGATCTGATCCGGCGAGGCGATCAACAGCACCAATTCGTCGGTGCACAGGTTCAATGACGCGACCTTCAATACGGCGCTAGCGGCCAAGAGCGACGCGGACACCGGCATAAGCGCTCCTTCCTTCGGTGCGATAGCCGACCACCTCCTGCGTGTCGGCATCGAATGCGTTGGCGATACGGCCGAACACTTCCACTCCCTGATGCACGCGATAGGCGACACGCGCACCGGCCTGCCAATAGGGGTCGAGCCTGACACGCGCTGCCGGGAACTGGTCGAAATCCGTGTCGAAGCGCGCGCCACTGTAAGCGATCGACGCCCCGTAGCTGAGCGGCCCTTTCTGCCCATCGATTGCGATCGACCCGCTGTGCCTCGGGCGCCGGACTTCGCGCGAGAGCGACGCTGTCGCGACGTCACCCTGCTTGGCGTCGAGCCAGGCGTAATGCGCGGTTAGCCGAACCGCCTCACTCGGGGACCAATCGGCCTCTGCCTCGACCCCGGAGCGGCGGCTCTTGCTCGTCGTGTTGACTGTGCTCGACAGAAATGTCGCGGGGTCGAATACATCGACGATCTCGTCGCGCAGCCTTTGTCGAAAATAGGCCAGGCGAGCGCCCCATGCCTCGCGGCGGAGCCGAGCGGACACTTCGAATCCGCGCGAACTCTCCGGTCTAAGCGACGGATTTCCAACGAAACTCCCCGGAAAGAAGCCATACAGGTCGAAGAAGGTCGGCTGGGCGATTCCTTCGCCATAGGACAGGCCAAAATCGATCCCGCCGCCAAGGCGCGCCAAGGCTGATGTACGCAACGCCGTCGTATCCTTGAAGCGGTTGAACTTGTCGCGCCGTACCGCGACGTCGGTTACCAGCCGCTTGGCGAACTCCGCGCGCCATTCGAGCGTGATGGCGTCATGCCGGCGCGACTGGTCCTGCGCCGAAAATCCGCCGAAGGCCGTGTCACGCGCGTGAAATTTCTCCTTCTCAAGGTCGATCGCGGCGATCAGCACATGCTCGATGGGCCCTGTGGTCAAACGATGCTCCAATTGCCCACCGAGCGTCGCACGGGATGCCTTAGTTCGGTTGACCGGATCACCGTCGAGTAAGTTTCGGTTCGACGATCCGAGTAACGACCCCGAAATCGTGCCGGACCACGCAGCCGTTGCCTCGCCGACGTTTGCCCAAATGCGGACCGCGTTGAGTCTTGTGCGGCTGCTGTCGAGGGTATCGGCGTGAAGGAAGGTCACCGGGTCGAAGCCATCGAACTCGCTCCGCCCGTTCAATGAAAATCCCGACGCGCCTAGCTCCAGAGCGGGCAGGGGCCTCCAACTGGCCCGCAGCCGCGCCGCGAGGTTGCGATAGCCATCGCGGTCTCCGGACCCGTCGAAGCTGTCGATCCCCGTCGCGCGCTGCCAGCCGATGCCGGCTGCTACATTGACGTCATCCGACGCGGTGTTGATTGCGGCAGCGGTCCTGACAAATCCGAACGAACCCGCCTCAACCGCGGCCGATCCGCCAACGCCTTTCGCGCTGCTCTCCGGCCCGCTTACGGCGACCACGCCGCCGATAGCCTCGGATCCCCACAGCGCTGATTGCGGGCCGCGCACCACCTCGATCCGCGACACGATGTCGGCGTTGAGCAATTCGAAGCGCGGTGTGTTGCCGGCCGCGGGATCATTGGCCCGGATGCCGTCGATGAACAGCAAGGTGTGATTGGCCTCCGCGCCGCGGATGCGGACCTCGGTCAGCGAACCCGCCGGGCCGCTGGTGGCGATCGCGATTGACGGAATCAGCCGCAGCAGCGGCGCAACCTGAGGGTCGCCAAGCCGCTCGATCCGGCTTTCGTCGATAATTGTAACACTGGCCGCGCTCTCGCTTTGCTTCTCCGGCACGCGCGATGCGGTGACGATGATTTCGCTTGAGATTTCTGTGGGTGGTGCTTCGAACATATGGTCCTCCTTCAACGACACGAAGTCGTCTCGGAGGAAGCGCGCCGCGAACACGGCCCGTCCCACGCTCCACGGCTGGACCCGGCCAGGGAAACGGACGACGGACCAGGGCAAGTATCTGACTTTGCTTGGGTGACCCCAGGCTTACAGTTGCGGGCACAGTGCCGGATTTCCGCCGGCTTCCTTAGGACCCTGATCGTGGCGCGGGGCTAGGGCCGGGGGCCGAAGCTTGTCAAGCAGGCGCCCTTTCGCTAGGGGGCCGCAACGCATTTGCCTTCAGGCTGGTCGGAACCAGCCAAACCCCAAGGAATCATCCCATGAAGCCCGGTATCCACCCCGATTATCACAACATCACGGTCCAGATGACCGACGGCACGACCTACCAGACCCGCTCGACGTGGGGCAAGGAAGGCGACACGATGACGCTCGACATCGACCCCAGCGTCCATCCGGCATGGACCGGCGGCAAGTCGAGCATGCTCGACACCGGCGGCCAGGTCGCGCGCTTCAACAAACGCTTCGGCGGGCTCACCCTCGGTAAAAAATAAGTGGCGAGCGCAGCCATGCCGGGGGCATGGTGAGCACGGCGCTATGAGCCCGGCTCCCGTCTTGGAGACCGAGCGGCTTATCCTCCGCGAATTCAGGCGATCCGATCTCGACGCGCACGCGGCGACGCTGGGCGACGCCGAAGTCATGCGCCACATCGGCGGTGAAGCCCTGTCACGCGAAGACAGCTGGCGCCGCCTGGCGATGTCGGTCGGCCTGTGGTCGCTGATCGGCATGGGGCCATGGGTCGTCGAGCGGCGCAGCGATGGCCGCTATCTCGGCCACATCGGCTTCTTCAATTTCGAGCGCGATCTCCAGCCGAGCATCGCCGGCGAGCCCGAGATGGGGTGGATCTTCGACCGCGCCGCCCAAGGCCAGGGTTTTGCCACCGAAGCGGGCATGGCCGCGCTGGGCTGGGCTGACGAGGTGCTGAAGCCGGCCTCAATCCCTGCGATTATAGACCTGGAGAATACGCCTTCAATGCGGCTTGCCGAGCGGCTCGGTTTCGTCTGTCAGGCAGACGCGGTCTATCGCGAGCAGCCGATCGCGCTATTCCGCCGCGCGCGGCCCTAGCCCTACCAGCCTCCGCCGCCACCTCCGCCGCCGCCGCCGCCCGACGATCCGCCGCCGCCCGAGCCGCTACTCGAGCCCGGCGCAGCGGACGCTGACGAGATCGCGCTCGACAGGGACGAACCCATATCGCGGGCAAAGCCGCCGGGGTTGTCCCAAGGGTTGCTGCTTCCCGAATACCAGGCAAAGCCTTGCGCTGCTCCGCCCTGCTGCGCCGCTGCCGCAGCCGCGGCGAGCTGCGACTGGAAGCGTTTGGCCCACTGTGTTTCGACACCGAGCGCGATGGCGTAGGGCAGGAAACGTTCGAAGCGATCGAGCGTGTCTGCCGGCGCGGTCATGCGGTCGAGCCGGTTACGCTCGGCGATCGACAGATATTGGCGGAAACCCGCGATCCGGTCGAGCACCCCGCGCCCCTCCTTGGTCGGCGCCGCCATCCACGCGAATGCGGAGACCACGAAAGGGAGGGCGAGCAACGGCAAGAAAAGAGGCAAAACGTTCCCGCCGATCACCGCCGGATCGATAGTTCCCTCCGCCAGGAGCAGTGTCAGGGCGGTGAGACCCATCGCGGCAACGAACAAGGCCAAGCCAATGAGCGACCAAGACCAATTGCGAAGGAACAGCCTTCCTTCATAGGCTTCCTTCAATTGCTCAGATAAGCCGTTCAATGCAGCTGAAAATCGCCCGTGATTCTTCTTGTCCATTTCGATTGCGTCATCCCCGGCGAACAAAGCGCTTGAGAGGGCTTGCTCGCCAGCGGGGAGGGAGTCGGTTGCCGGTGTTCGTTCGATCGTCGTCGTGTCGCTCGACAGCCAGCCGCCGTCCTTTTCGACCAGCTTGATGTGACCGCGCACGCCCATGTCGACCAGCGCCGCGGCAAAGCTGCGGTTGTCGGCCTTCATCTTCCACACGTAGCGCATCGCCGCCGGAGTCAGATCGTCTGGGGGCGAGAAGATCGGCACAACCGTACCGGCAAGGGGACCGCGCCCGACCCGTTTCCAGGCATAGAAATAATAACCGAGCAGCCCGAGTAGCGCCAACGTCCCAACCATCGTCGGGCCGTTGTCGGCGAGCCAATTTCGCGCGCGGTCGCCGGACGTCTCGACGGCGATCACGCCCTTGGGCCAGGCGACCGCCACGGTGAAGCCCTCGTGAGGCCCCAGCGGCGCGGTGGTCTGGAACGCGATCTCCCCGGGGCGTTCCTCCACAACCCGACCGTAGCTGTCGGTCGACCCTTGAGGGCCGGTGTAGACCGCCCGCTGGCCGAACTTGGCGGGGCCCGGGAGTGTGATGCGGACGCTGGCCTGGTCGATCGGAAAGTCCCAGCCGTTGCCGGTGACGTTCCAGTAGAGCTCGTCATAATCCGCGAAGCGCCCGATCTGCCGATCGGTGCGGTAGTGGATGGCGTAGAGATGCTCGCCCGGCGGGATGGTCGTATCGGCCGAGCCGATGCGGATCCGCAGGCCGTTGGAAATCGCTTCGGTCGCGGAAGGCTCGGGCAGGCCGTCGCGGCGGGTTTCGATCAGCTTAAAGGCCACCCGCACCCTGCTGCCGGCACGGCCGCGGTAACGTGTCGGGAAATCGCGGAAGATGCCGTGGTTGATCGCGACATTCTCGGCCCGGACGAGGATCTTCTCTTCGACATCGAGCGCGCCGTCGGGCTGGACTACAACCGCGCTGCTGAAATCGAGGATGCGTTCGTCGGCGAACGCTGGCGAAGCGGCCAATAGCGCCGCGCAAAGAGCGATCAGGTGCGGCAAGCGCATCCTCTAAGGCCGCGCGAATTCCACCTTGGGCGCGGTCTGGATGGCGGCGTCGTCATCCTGGTAATAAGGCTCCTCGCCGAAACCGAGCGGGCCGGCGAACAGCATGTCGGGGAAGGAGCGAACCCGCGTGTTGAGGTCACGCACAGTGGCATTGTAATAGCGCCGAGCGCCTTGCAATTCGCCCTCGAGCGCGGCCAGTTCATCCTGCAGCTGGCGGAAATTGTCGTCAGCCTTGAGGTCCGGATAGGCCTCGGCCACCGCAATCAGCCGTCCGAGCATCGCACTCATCATGTTATCGGCCTGGGCCGTCGCCTCGACGCCCTTGGCGCTGACCGCGTCTGTGCGGTGGGCGGTGACCTGGTCGAGTGTTTCGCGCTCATGGGTCGCATAGCCCTGAACCGTGCTGACGAGGTTGGGAACCAGGTCCGCGCGGCGGCGGAGCTGGACAGTAATCCCGCTGAACCCTTCGCGCGCCAGAGCCCGGAGTCGCACCAGCCGATTGTAAACGGCGACGGCATAAACCGCTGCCAACACAAGGATCGCAATCACGACCCAGCCGATGACACCCATGAGCATATCCCCCTTTTGAAGGGCAAAGCATAAACGGCGATTGGCGCGGGCGCTAGAAGGCAGCGATCCCGGTGATCGCGCGCCCGATGATCAGCGCATGGACGTCGTGCGTGCCTTCATAGGTATTGACCGTTTCGAGGTTGGCGGCGTGGCGCATGACCTGGAATTCGGCGCTTATGCCATTGCCGCCGTGCATGTCGCGCGCGACCCGGGCGATGTCGAGCGCCTTGCCGCAATTGTTTCGCTTGATCAGGCTGATCGCTTCGGGGATCAGCTCGCCATCCTCGAGCCGCCGCCCAACGCGCAGCGCGGCCTGAAGGCCCAGCGTGATCTCGGTGATCATGTTGGCCAGCTTCAACTGGACCAACTGATTGGCGGCGAGGGGGCGGCCGAACTGCTTGCGGTCGAGCGTGTAGCTGCGCGCGGCGGCGTAGCAGGCCTCGGCCGCACCCATCGATCCCCAGCCGATTCCGTAACGCGCGCGGTTGAGGCAGCCGAACGGGCCTTTGAGGCCGCTGACATTGGGGAGAATAGCGTCCTCGCCGACCTCGACCTCGTCCATCACGATTTCGCCGGTGATCGAGGCGCGCAGCGAAAGCTTCTGGCCGATTTTCGGCGCGGACAGGCCCTTCATGCCTTTTTCGAGCAGGAATCCGCGGATCGCGCCGCCATGATCGTCGGACTTGGCCCACACCACGAACACATCGGCGATCGGCGAATTGGTGATCCACATCTTTGACCCGGACAATTTGTAGCCGTTCGCGGTCTTGACCGCCCTTGTGCGCATACCGCCGGGATCCGAGCCGGCGTCGGGCTCGGTCAGGCCGAAACAGCCGACGATCTCACCTTTGGCAAGGCCAGGAAGATATTTCCTGCGCTGTTCTTCGCTGCCGTAGGCGTGGATCGGGTGCATCACGAGGCTCGACTGGACCGACATTGCCGATCGGTAGCCCGAGTCCACCCGCTCGACCGCGCGCGCAATCAGGCCATAGCTGACATAGCCGAGCCCGGCCCCGCCATATTCACTGGGGATGGTCGCGCCGAGAAGGCCGAGGCTTCCCATTTCGCGCAAGATCTCGCGGTCGAAATGCTCATTGAGATAGGCTTCCGTGACGCGCGGCTGAAGCTTGTCCTGGGCATATCCTTCAGCGGTATCGCGGACCATCCGCTCTTCATCGCTGAGCTGCCCGTCAAGGCCGAACGGATCTTCCCAATCGAACGGCAAAATCCTTGGCTCGCCCACGTCGTCACTCCCCGCTGCTGGTATGGAATTGCGGCGACCCCTTAGCTGCGTCGCTGCGTCCACGCTACCCCTGTGCCAATTTGGAACAGATTCGCCGACGGCGCGGAGTGATTCCGAAGATGGTTAACAAAAGTTGAAAAAAGATGTTTGATTTCCGCTTGATGGCGTTACGCTGGCGATTCGGAATGGGGCCCGACTCGGGGCGTTCCGGTGGCTCTGAGGAGGGTAATTTCGATGATATCTTCACGTCTGGTGGAATGCCGTGCGCTGCTGATGGCAGCATCTTCGCTTGCAGTTTTCGCCGCTAGCGCGCCCGCGCAGGCGCAGGTTGCTTCGGTGTCCGGAAGTGGGCCGACGTCCAGCCTGGACATCGTCACCAACGACACGGTGACACCGGGAACGGGAAGTGCCGCGACCGGAGCCAACTATGCCAACAGTGCCCAGGTGCTGTCGACTGG
>DATHFE010000208.1:0-3750 GCA_035318245.1 Sphingomicrobium sp.
GGAAATCACCGGCGCGCCGGGCGGCGCAACAATCTTGAGGGTCGAGCCGCGAACCATCTCGTCCACCCGCATGCCGGGCCGGGCTGTCAGCACGCCCTGAGATTTTCCCACCAAACGGCTGTCCAGGGCGCGGCGTGGCTCGGCACCGAATGCCCCATCGGCAATGGCGGCGGGAATGGCGATGATAAGCCCGGCCGCCATCACTGCCCACATCGTCCAGATGATGAAAGTCTCCCGGGACAGAATCGATCGGATCGCCGGGACATCTTGGTTGCCGACCGTTTTTTGGAAGCCGAGCACGAGCTTGACCATTACTGGCACGGCCGAGAAGGCGAAGGCGGCCACCAAGCCGCCCAAGATTATCATCGCGGGAAATCTATAGGCCGCAGGATTTTTGATCAGGCCTGAGGCCTGCAGCAAGCCCACCAACGGAACGAGCAATAGCAGAGCGGCGAACAGCGCTGCGCAGATGATCACATGAGTGCGCAAGCTGAGCATGGCCGGAACCCTCCGCCGCGATCGTAACATGGGCCCGCGCGGGTGACCAATCACTCCGTCAGGGAAGGGCCGCCAGGTCCGGCGCCACAAACTTCCGCCGCGCTTCGACGGAGAATAATCGTTTCGCGTTGTAAAAGCGCAGAGGCCAGTCACGGCGGCCCATCGGCGACAGAAGGAGGTCGTTGACCAGCTCGCGCAGCGGTTCGTCCCGGTCGGCTTCGGCGAGAAACAGCCGCACTCCGTGAAGGAACACGCGCGTGATGGTTTCGTGATAGCCCTGGGTGTCGTCGTTAACTCCACCGACGCTCTCATTATAGCCCGAGATGATCGTGCGCAGGTCGCGGTCGAGATCGACGTCGGGGCGGCGGGTCAGCAAATAGGTGGTTGCGGCGAGATGGGCTTCGTGGGTCCAGTCGACGCGCGGCAAGGTGCGCGCGAGCAAGCTTTCGCCGATGCGCGTGATCGCGGCGTCGCTCTGGAACAAGCGGGGGTTGTGGTCAGGCATCAATCGGGCTTTCGAGATTGGCCCGATCGATGACCAGGCAGTTCAGACGTGGGCGGCGACTTTGGGGGCCGATTGTCGCACCCCTTCGTCGACGTGCGCCTCGAATTCGGCGAAATTGGCGACGAACAGATCGACCAATTTGGCCGCGGCGCGGTCGTATTCGTCCTTGTCGGCCCAGGTCGAGCGCGGGTCGAGAATCGTCGGGTCGACACCCGGGACCGCTACGGGCACGTCGAAGCCGAAATTCTCGTCCTTGCGCAGCTCGACGTTATTGAGCGTCCCGTCGAGCGCGGCATTGAGCAATGCCCGCGTTTCCTTGATCGGCATGCGCTTGCCGACGCCATATTTGCCGCCGGTCCAGCCGGTGTTGACCAACCAGCAGTCGACGGCATGCTCGGAGATTCGCTGCTTCAGGAGGTTGCCATAGACAGACGGATGACGCGGCATGAACGGCGCGCCGAAGCAGGTCGAGAAGGTCGCCTCGGGTTCGGTCACGCCAATTTCCGTGCCGGCGACCTTGGCGGTGTAGCCGGAAAGGAAATGGTACATCGCCTGGTTCGGCGTCAGCCGTGCGATCGGCGGCAGCACGCCGAACGCATCGGCGGTCAGCATCACCACATTCCTCGGCAGCGGCCCCATGTTCTTTTCTGAACTATTGGGGATGAAATCGATCGGATAAGCGCCGCGGCTGTTCTCGGCGAGCGTCGCGTCATCGAGGTCGAGTTCGCGCGTGTTTTCGTCGATCACGACGTTTTCCAGCACCGTGCCGAAGCGTTTGGTCGTGGCGAAAATCTCCGGCTCGGCCTCGGCCGAAAGGCGGATCATCTTGGCGTAACAACCGCCTTCGAAATTGAACACGGCGGTGTCCGACCAGCCATGCTCGTCGTCGCCGATCAGCGTGCGATTGGGGTCGGCCGACAGCGTCGTCTTGCCGGTCCCCGAAAGCCCGAAGAAGATCGCCGTATCGCCCTTGGGACCGATGTTGGCCGAGCAATGCATCGGCATGATGCCCTGCGGCGGCAGGAGGAAATTCAAGAGCCCAAACACCGACTTTTTCATCTCGCCGGCATAGGCCGTGCCGCCGATCAGGATCAGCTTCTTCTCCAGATTGACCGCGATGACCGTCTCGCTGCGGCAGCCATGACGCTCCGGATCGGCGCGGAAGCTGGGCAGATCGATGATCGTATATTCGGGCGTGAAACCGCCAAGCTCGCCGTCGTCGGGACGGACCAGCAGTGTGCGGATGAACAGGCTGTGCCAGGCCAATTCGTTGATCACGCGAACGCGGACGCGATGCTCGGGCTGCGATCCGCCGAACAAATCCTGGACGAATAGGGTCGGCTTTTCGGCCAAAGCGGCAAGGAAATCCGCGTGCAGGCGATCGAACGCGCCTGTGTCCATCGGCTGGTTGTATTTACCCCACCAAACTACGCCTTCGCTGACCGAGTTTCGGACGACGAAGCGGTCATTGGCGCTGCGGCCGGTGTGCTTGCCGGTGCGAACGACCAACGGGCCATCCTTGGCGAGCAGGCCTTCGCCGGCGCGGACGGCAAATTCGACCAATGGCGCGGCGGTCAGGTTCCAGTGCAATTTCGCGCCGGTTCCGATTCCCTGGGAATCCAGCCCATGTGCCGGGATCCGCTCGCTCACCATAAATCTCCTAAAATCAAGGCGCAGCGACCGCCGGACTATTCGCTAAAACCGTATCGCCGGGCCTATAGCCAGCGACCCGGTCCCGGTCAAAGCCGGTCAGCACCTTGTTTCAGCCGGACGGTCTCGGTAACGAGGGCGCTCCCAGCCTAGGGGCCCTCATGAGCCACGTGATCGCGCTCGTCGACGACGATCGCAACATTCTGACATCGGTGTCGATCGCGCTCCAGGCGGAGGGCTTCACCACCCGTGTCTATTCCGACGGCGCGGCGGCATTGAAGGCGTTCGCCGACAATCCGCCCGACCTTGGCGTATTCGACATCAAGATGCCGCAGATGGACGGGATGGAATTGCTCCGCCGGGTGCGCGAGATGGGCGGCGAAGTGGGCGCCACGCCGGTCATCTTCCTGACCTCCAAGGACGATGAAATCGACGAGGCGCTGGGCCTTGCGATGGGCGCCGACGATTATATCGCCAAGCCTTTCTCCCAGCGGCTGCTGATCGCCCGGATCCGCGCCATCCTGCGGCGCCAGGACCTGGCGGCGGGGTCGGCGGCGGCGGCGGCGAGCGAGCCCGAGGTCCCTGTGCTCGAACGCGGTCGGCTGGCCATGGACCCGGCGCGGCATCGCATCAGCTGGAACGGCGAGGCCGTGGTGCTGACCGTGACCGAGTTCATGATCCTGGAGGCGCTCGCCCAGCGCCCCGGGGTCGTCAAGACGCGCAACCAATTGCTCGACATCGCCTATCAGGACGATGTCTATGTCGACGACCGCACCATCGACAGTCACATCAAGCGCATCCGGCGCAAGTTCCGCAGTGTCGATCCTCAATTCGACGCGATCGAGACCCTTTATGGCGTTGGATACCGATTCGGCGAAGAATGAGGAGGCGGACCTCGCCCTGACCTGGTCGGGGCGCTGGACGCTCACTCACCGCATTCTTGCGGTCAATGTCCTGACTCTCGCGCTGATCGCCTTGAGCCTGCTGTATCTCGATGCGTTCCGCAATCAGCTCGGCGCCGAGCGCGCGCGGCTGGTGGATCGCGAAGCTCTGGTTGCTGCCGATGCTCTCTCTGCGGTGCCGAAGGACCAGCGCGA
>DATHFE010000209.1:0-3600 GCA_035318245.1 Sphingomicrobium sp.
GAAAACTTCGCAAGCGTCCGAGCATTGCATCGCCGGAGCGTCGGCGTAGCGATCGCAAGCGATCACCCGGCAGCCGAGCCGCTTGGCGGCGATGGCGAATTCGCGGCCGAGCTCGCCCGATCCCAGCAGCATCAACGTGGCAAGATACATGGGCCGCGATCTAACGGGCTTGAGCGCGCGCGCAATCCCCGCGATGATCGCTCTCCATGCCGAGGTCGAAGAGGGTGATCATGCGCCGACGTCTATTGCTTCCTGCCACTGCTGCCGCCCTGATGCTCACCGCCGCCGCTCCGCCGGCCAAGCCCCTCACACCGCGAGAAATTATCGACAAGGCGCCCGCCTCGGCATGGAAGACGATCGATCCCAATGATCTGATGGTGATCGACTTGAAAAACGGCGGACGGGTTATCGTCCAGCTCGCACCGCAGTTCGCGCCGGTCCACGTCGCCAATATGCGCGCGCTGGCTAAAGCCGGCTGGTGGACCGGCGCGGCGGTCTACCGCGTCCAGGACAATTATGTCGCGCAGTGGGGCAACAATGATTCGAAGAAGGACATCCCAGCCGGTGTCGTCGCCAAGCCGCCCGCCGAATATGAACGGTCGTTGCGCGGGCTTGCGATCCATCCGCTTGGAAGCCCCGACGCTTATGCGCCTCGCGCCGGTTTCACGATGGGCTGGCCGGTCGCTTACGACCCCAAGGCCGGCACCGCGAATCTCCCACATTGCTATGGCAGCGTCGGCGTTGGCCGAGACCTGTCGCCCGACACCGGGATGGGCGGCGAGCTGTACGCGTCGATCGGCCATGCCCCGCGCCATCTCGATAGGGTGATTGCCGTGGTGGGGCGCGTCGTGGAGGGTATTGAGAGTTTCAGTGCGCTTCCCCGCGGCACCGAGGCGTTGGGCTTCTACAAGGAACGGTCGTCCGACGCGCCGATCGCGCGGGTGACTCTGGCTGCCGACCTGCCGGCCAGCGAACGCCCGTCAATCCAATTTATGGATACCCAAAGCCCCAGTTTCGCCGCTTATGTGAAGGGCCGCGCCAATCGCCAGGATGATTTCTTCACCCATCCGGCCGGCGGCGTCGACCTGTGCAACGCCCCGGTCCCGGTTCGCCGAACTCCTACCCAATAATTGAAACTAGGCGGCGTAGGCTGGTGAATGCTGGCGATTGCGATGCTGGATGACGATGGGCGCGTTGTGCGACCGCATGCTCGCTTCGGCCAGCGGCAAAGCGGTCGAGCAGAAAGCGCATTCCGCCGATACCCGGCCAATCAGCCATTGAGTCCGTCCGCAACCCGGGCAGTGATTAACGTCATGCTCCCGATAGACCGCATGATAGCCGCGCCCCGCGGGATAATGACTCATGTCGCTCAAGGTCGAATGCGTTGACATTGCAGGCCTTCCTTTCGACCTCCTTGAACACCCGAAACCCCTGCAAGTTGCATCGCATATCTTTGGATAGGTGTTTGGGTGCGGGGCTCAGATATGCCAAACTGCCTGCGACAAGGGGGACCGCATGAGAACAACAGCGAGCCTGATCACGCTGTCGGCATCGCTGCTCGCGGCCACTCCCGTTTGCGCCCAGACGATAGACATACGCGCCGGACGGCTGATTGATCCGGCGACAGCGACGGTCCTAGCCGACCGCCGGATTCGCATCGTCGATGGCAAGATTGCCGCGGTTACGCCGTGGAGCGCCGCCGATGGACCGGCCGCAGTCGAGTGGTCGGGCTACACGGTCCTGCCAGGGCTCATCGACCTTCATACGCACCTTGCTGACGGCGCGATCGAAACCAATTCCAGCGACCCGGCCGAGCCGCTCAAGCACAGCGAGGCGGCGACGATCCTCAAGGGCGCGGCGGCTGCGCGGACCGAGCTTCGGTCGGGGTTTACGACCGTCCGCGACGTCGGGGTCTATCGCGGACTGACCGATGTCGCGCTACGCGACGCGATCAATGCCGGGCGGGTCGAAGGGCCGCGGATGTTCGTCGCCGGCGGCTATATTACCACGCCCGGCGGCGGCGGCGACCTCGACGCGCTGGCGCCCGACATCCCGCTCCCCGAAACCTTTCGCATCGGCGTGGTTCACAATGCGTCGGAAGCGCGCGACCGGTCGCGCTACCTGCTCGACCACGGCGCCGATTTCATCAAGCTGATCGCGACCGGCGCGGTGCTGGCGCTGGGCAGCGAGCCGGGCGCGCTCGAACTGAGCCCGGAGGAGATGAAGGCGGCGTGCGACGAGGCCAAGCTGCGCGGCAGCTATTGCATCGCCCACGCCCATGGCGCCGAGGGGATCAAGGCCGCGATCCGCGCGGGCGCGCGTACCATCGAGCATGCGAGCTATCTCGATGCGGAGGGCATCGCGCTCGCCAAGGCGCATGGCGTGTGGCTCGACATGGACATCTACAACGGCGACTGGATCAACGACGTCGGAACCAAGCAGGGCTGGCCGGCCGAATATTTGCGCAAGAATATCGAGACCACCGACGTCCAGCGTCGCGGCTTCGCGGCGGCGGTCAAGGCGGGTGTGAAACTGACCTTCGGCACCGATGCCGGGGTTTATGCCTACGGCCTTGGTGCGCGGCAATTCGCCTACATGGTGCGCTATGGGATGACGCCAATGCAGGCGATTCAGTCGGCGACCAGCGAAGCCGCGCGGGCGCTCGGCAAGGCAGGGCAAGTCGGATCGATCGCGCCGGGAGCATATGGCGACCTGGTCGCGGTGCGCGGCGACCCGCTCA
Source organism: Sphingomicrobium sp. (assembly GCA_035318245.1). Taxonomy (GTDB): domain Bacteria; phylum Pseudomonadota; class Alphaproteobacteria; order Sphingomonadales; family Sphingomonadaceae; genus Sphingomicrobium. The sequence continues at coordinate 2,741 of DATHFE010000209.1, forward strand.
AGGACGTGGCGGCGCTCGAGCATGTCGACGGCGTAATCAAGGACGGGAAGCTCGTCCGCTTGTCCGACTAAAGCGCGCGGAGGGCGGCGGCCGGTCTTGCCGAAAGCGCCGGGAGCGCCGCGGTCAGGGCGGCTGAAACCGCCACCGCGATGGCAGCGAGCGGCAGGATCAGCAGCATGGCCCAATCGGGAGCGAAGGCCAGATCGAACATGTAGCGCACCAGCGCCCATGCGCCCGCGATACCGGCAAGGAATGCTGCCGCCGCGACGGCCGAGCTCAGCACCGCAAACTCGATCAGCTGGACGGTGAGCACTTCGCGCCGGGTTGCGCCGACCAGTTTCAAAAGCACGCTGTCGCGTTGGCGCGAGCGGCGCGTCGCGACGACCGATCCGGCCAGTACAACCACCCCGACGAGGATTGCGAACCCCGTCGCGATCCGCACCGCCCGGTCGAGCGCGACGAGGATTGCGCTCAATTGGTCGATCACTTCGCGGACGCGGATCGTGCTGACCATCGGCAGCTGTGACGACAGGGCGCGTTCGACCGGCTGGACCGACTGTCCCTCGCGCGGAGCGATTGTCGCGAGCAATGTGTAAGGCGCTTTTTCCAGCGTGCCCGGCGCGAAGATGATGGCGAAGTTGAAGCCCATCGAGCGCCAGTCGATCTGCCGCAGCGAAGCGATACGCGCCTCGATCGGCCGGCCGAGCACCGTTACCGTCAGCCGGTCGCCGACGTGCAGACCCAAGGCAGTCGCAGCGTCGGCGTCCAGCGAGATGAGAGGCGGACCGGCATAATTTTCGGGCCACCAGCGGCCCGCGACGATCTTGTTGCCGGGCGGCAGCGCCTTCGAGAAAGTCAGC
>DATHFE010000210.1:0-3963 GCA_035318245.1 Sphingomicrobium sp.
GTCAGATAGAAGGCGCGAAGTTTTTGCTGGTCGGCCGCCAGGCGGTCTGGATCGTAGCTGTCGTTCGATTTGAAGAAGCCCAGCACGCCGCCGGCTTCCTTGGTGAACATTTCCTTGCGCAGCTCGCCATCGCCGAAATGCGTGTTCCCGATGATGTTGATGGCGCGGATCTTTGATTTGTCGCCTTCGTGGATCTCAAACACGAGGTCGACGCGATTCTGGTCGAGCTGGACGATCTTGGGTTCGACGGTCGCCGCGAAGCGGCCCTGACGCTTGTACAATTCGATGATCCGGTCGACATCGGCGCGGGCCTTGGACCGGGTGAAAATCTGCCTCGGCGCGAGCTTGATTTCCGGGGTGATCTTGTCATCCTTGATGCGCTTATTGCCTTCAAGAACGATGCGGTTGATCACCGGATTCTCACGCACGGTGATGACCAGATTCCCGGTATCAGCTCCCGTGATCACCACATCGGCGAACAATTCGGTAGCATAGAGGTCCTTGAGCGCCGCATCGAGGTTCTCGGCGGTGTAGGACTGGCCGGGCTGGAGGTTTGAATAAGAAATGACCGTCGCGGATTCGAGGCGCTCGGCGCCGCGGACCAGGATCGAGCGAATGGTGCCGGACGCAGCGGGGGTCGTAACCGCGACGTTGGATGGAGGCGCGGCCGGAGCGGCCGTCACCGGAGCGGCTTCCTGTGCAACCGCCGGAGCGGCCCAGCCGCTCAGGATCGTCCCGACCAAAAGCATGGCGCCCGTGCGCTTGCCGATCATCCTCGTGCCTGAAATCACGCGTTCCCGCCTTTTCATGAGTTCGGCCGGGTAAACTCGCCGGCCGTTTTCCTGCCCTGCCCCAACCGTCTTAGCCAATCAAGCGCCCAAGACGCTCCCATAAGCCGAACGAACTGAGATCATTAAACGTAACAAAGACAAGTAGTGCGAGAAGCGCGGCCAATCCGCCACGAAACGCCCATTCCTGAGCGCGCTCGTCGACCGGGCGCCGCCGAACGGCCTCGATCGTATAGAATGCAAGATGGCCGCCATCGAGCATGGGGACTGGCAACAAGTTGATGAATCCCAGATTAATCGAGAGCATTGCGAGCAGCGCGACGAAGTCAAACAGGCCCAGTGATGCCTGCTGTCCGGCGATCTGCGCAATTTTCAACGGTCCACCCAATTCCTTGGGCGAGATATGGCCGTTCACGATTTGGACGATTCCATCGATCATCGTGCGAACCATGGAGAAGGTAAAAGCGACGGTCTTCGGAATCAGTTCGAGCGCCGTCGGACGCTCCAGCGTCAGCTTTGGCGGCGGAATGCCCAGCAGCCCAATCCGGTGCGCCTGGCCAAATTCGTCGCGGATGACCTGCGAGCCTATGCGCGATTGCAGGACCAGCGGCTGCTCCCCCCGCTCGATCCGAATCGTCACGACTGCGCCGGCGCGGAGCATGACGACATTGCGCAAGGCTTCGAATGTCGGCGTTTCCAGCCCGGCGATCGATTCGATACGGTCGCCGGCGCGGATTCCAGCCTGCTGAGCGGGCGATCCCGGCATGACATGGTCGACCACGTTGGTCGAATGCGGCATCCCGAAGGTGGCAAAGAACGTGGCGAAGATCAGGATCGCCATCAGGAAATTGGCCATCGGTCCGGCAAGGACGATCAGGAAGCGCTGGCCGACCGGGCGCGTATTGAAGACGTGGCCGCGAAGTTCGGGGGCAATCTCGGCCTTGCTGCTGCCGGTGCTTGCGACATCGGCGTCCCCAACGAAGCGGACATAGCCGCCGAGCGGCAACCAGCCGACCTTCCAGCGTGTCCCGCGCCTGTCATGCCAGCCGAAAATTTCGCGACCAAACCCGATCGAAAAGACTTCGGCGCCGACCCCGAACCAACGCGCAACGAGGTAGTGACCAAGCTCGTGGACGAACACGAGCGGGCCGATCGCGCAGATGAATGCGATGAGGATCAACCAGATGGGCGGCTGCGCAGCCATCAGGCAGCGACCTTTGCGACGAGATCATCGGCCATGATGCGAGTCACCCGGTCGATCTCCATGACGTCGGCAATCGCCTGCGGCGCGGCCGCGCGGTTACGCTCAAGCGCTTCGCCGACAAGCTGGGTGATGTCGCTAAACCCGATCCGCCGGGCGAGGAAGCTGGCCACCGCGACCTCGTTGGCGGCGTTGAGGACGATCGCGGCAGAACCCCCTTGCTCAAGCGCATGGCGAGCCAGGGCCAGCGCGGGAAAGCGCGTCGAATCCGGCGCTTCGAAGCTCAATGTGCCAAGCTTTGCGAGGTCGAGTTTCACCGCCGGTGTTTCCATCCGTTCCGGATAAGCCAGCGTGTGCGCGATTGGGATCCGCATGTCGGCACTGCCAAGCTGGGCGAGGACCGAGCCGTCGATGAATTCGACCATCGAATGGATCACCGATTCTGCGTGAACAAGGATATCAATCCTGTCCGACGGCAGCCCGAAAAGATGATGTGCCTCGATCAGCTCGAGGCCCTTGTTCATCATCGTCGCGGAATCGACGGAGATTTTGGCACCCATCGACCAATTCGGGTGCGCCACCGCCTGCTCGGGCGTGACAGCCCGCATTCCATCGAGCGAAAATCCGCGGAACGGGCCGCCGCTCGCGGTCAGGATCAATCGCGAGACCTGATCCAAACGGTTCGCGCCAAGGCATTGGAAAATCGCATTATGCTCTGAGTCGACCGGCAAGATCGTGGCGCCCGTCCGCTTGGCGGCGTCGATCATCAGGGCACCGGCGGTGACCAACGCTTCCTTATTGGCGAGCGCAACCGTTCGCCCCGCTTCGACCGCCGCCATGACCGGCTCCAGGCCTGCGCAGCCGACGATCGCCGCCATCACCCAGTCCGCCTCGCCGGCCGCCGCTTCGGCAAGCGCATCGGGACCGGCGGCGGCGCGCGTATGGGTTCCGGCAAGGCGCGATTCGAGCTGCGGGAGGAGGCTCGGATCACTGATCACCGCGAGCCTGGCGCCGGTTTTCCGTGCTGCATCGGCCAGCGCCTCGACATTGACCGCGGCGGTCAGGGCACACACCTCGAACCGCTCGGGCGAGCGCCCAATAAGGTCGAGCGTCGACTTTCCGACGGAACCCGTCGCGCCAAGGATGGCGACCTTGCGCCTCACCGGATCAGCCCCGCGAAAACAAAGGCAGTCAGCGGGGCCACGACGACCAATCCATCGAGACGATCGAGCAAACCGCCATGGCCTGGCAACCAGGTGCCGCTGTCCTTGGCGTTGGCGCGGCGTTTGAGCCAGCTTTCGAACAGGTCACCGGCCTGTGCGGCGAACGCCAGCAAGGGCGCGAGCCAAATGAAGACCGAGGGAACGCCCGAAAAATCGACCCACGCCCACCCGGCGAGTCCTGCGCTAACTATCCCGCCAACCAGCCCCGCGATCGTCTTGTTGGGGCTGATCGAAGGGGCCAGCTTGGGCCCGCCAATCGCCCGTCCGGCGAAGTAGGCGCCGATATCGGTTGCCCAGACGATAATGAACACCCACACGACCATGCTCAGACCAAGATAGGGCTGCTCGCGGATCCACAGCACTGCAATCGCCGGAACCAGCGCGTAGAGGAAGCCGGCGACGTGCCAGCCAACGCCCCAGCCGCGCACCAGCCGCGACCATTCGAAATACATCATCGTCGCCGCCCCGGCGACCAGCACCGCGAAGAAATAACCGCCGAGCACGACGGTGACCAAGGCCAGGGCGATCATCGCCATCGCGGCTACGGTCCGGGCCATGAGCTCGCTCATCGGCCGCCAAACCGGCGCTGGCGAGACGCATATTGGCTCAGCGCCTGGCCAAAGGCGGCTTCGTCGAAATCGGGCCAGAGAGTCTCTACGAAGACGAGCTCGGCATAAGCCGCCTGCCACAACAGGAAATTCGAAAGCCGCATTTCGCCTGAGGTGCGGATGAGCAGGTCGAGCTCGGGATA
>DATHFE010000211.1:0-2878 GCA_035318245.1 Sphingomicrobium sp.
ATCCGGCCTCGCATGGCTGCATCCGCTTGCCGGCCCCATTCGCCGCGAAGCTCTATGGCGTAACCGATGTCGGAACGCCGGTGCTGATCGCGTCGTAACGTTAGGCTTGAACCAAGGCGTCGATCGCTTTCGCCAGCGCCACGTCCCGCTCCGTAACGCCCCCGGCATCGTGGCTGGTCAGTCTGAAATCGACCCGGCTCCAGACACTCGTGAACTCGGGATGGTGGTCGACCGCTTCGGCATGCGCCGCGACTCGGGTCAGGAAGGCGAAGGCCTCGGCGAAATCGTCGAAGCGAAAGCTCTTGAGCAACGCCTTGCCATCCGCGTCGAGCGTCCATCCGGTGGGTGCTTCCTGGGCCATTGCATTCCCATATCGGCCTTTGCCCCGCCCTTGCAAAGCGCCGTCTCGCGGAGCAGGGGAGCGGCAAAGGAGCATCCACCATGGCCACCGCAGTCGCCGAAAAGGGCCCCCTCGGTCTTGAAAACCCGATGGGCACCGACGGCTTCGAATTCGTCGAATATGCCGCGCCCGATCCGGAGCTGTTGCGCGCTTTGTTCACGAAGATGGGCTTCCCGGCCGTCGCCCGGCACAAGCGCAAGGACGTCACCCTCCACCGCCAGAATGATATCAATTTCATCATCAATGCCGAACCAGGCAGCTTCGCCGAAAAATTTGCCGAGGCGCACGGCCCCTGCGCCTGCGCCATGGCCTTTCGCGTCAAGGACGCCAGGGCCGCACACGACCGGGCGATGAGCCTCGGTGCGACCGACATTCAAAATGACATCGCGGCCGGTGAACTCGACATTCCGGCGATCGAAGGGATCGGCGGGTCCCTGCTCTATCTGGTCGATCGCTACGGCGACAAGGGCACCATCTACGACGTCGATTTCGACTTTTTCCCCGATGCCGAGGCGCTTGAGGCGAGCCACGCCTCCCATCTCACTTACCTCGATCACCTCACCCATAATGTGAATCGGGGACGGATGGCGCATTGGGCCGAATTCTACGAGCGGCTCTTCAATTTCCGCGAGATTCGCTATTTCGACATCGAAGGGAAGGTCACTGGCCTCTTCTCCAAGGCGATGACTAGCCCCTGCGGCAAGCTCCGCATCCCGCTCAATGAGAGCCAGGACGACAAGAGCCAGATCGAGGAGTTCCTGCGCGAATATAACGGGGAGGGGATCCAGCACATCGCGCTAGGCACCGACGACATCTACAAGGCGGTCGACGTCCTCGGCGCGCGCGGCATTCCGTTCCAGAATACGCCCGACACCTATTATGAGATGCTCCCCGAGCGCATCGAAGGCCATTCGGAATCGATCCCGGAACTTGAGAAGCGCGGCATATTGATGGATGGCGCGCCGACCGAGGGGCAGGGGCTATTGCTCCAGATTTTCACCCAGAACGTCATCGGCCCAATCTTCTTCGAAATCATCCAGCGCAAGGGCAACGAAGGCTTCGGCGAGGGCAATTTCAAGGCCCTGTTCGAATCGATCGAGCTTGATCAGATGCGCCGAGGGGTCATCTAACAGGGATGGAATATCCCCAGCCCCGTTCGTGCCGAGCGAAGTCGAGGTGCGCCTTCGCATGACCGACGCCTTCATCTGCGACGCGGTTCGCACCCCGATCGGCCGATACGGCGGCGCGCTCGCCCAGATCCGCCCCGACGATCTCGCCGCTGTTCCCCTGCGCGCGTTGAAAGAGCGCAACCCTGGGGTCGATTGGTCCGAGCTCGATGACATCATCCTCGGCTGCGCCAACCAGGCGGGCGAGGACAACCGCAACGTCGCGCGGATGGCGGCTTTGCTGGCCGGGCTCGGCACCACTGCGCCCGGCACCACCGTCAACAGGCTGTGCGGCTCGGGGCTCGATGCTGTCGCCATGGCGGCGCGGGCGATCAAGGCGGGCGAGGCCGAGCTGATCGTCGCCGGCGGGGTCGAAAGCATGACCCGCGCGCCGTTCGTCATGCCCAAGGCCGACAGCGCCTTTTCGCGCTCCAATACGGTCTATGACACGACCATCGGCTGGCGCTTCGTCAACAAAGCGCTGAAGGCTGAGTATGGCATCGATTCAATGCCCGAAACCGCCGAGAATGTCGCCGAGGAGTATCAGGTCAGCCGCGATGATCAGGACCGCTTTGCCCACGAAAGCCAGGTCCGCGCCGCGCGCGCCCAAGCCAACGGCCGCCTAGCCGCCGAGATCGTCCCAGTCGCCATCCCCCAACGCAAAGGCGACCCGATCCTCGTCGACAGTGACGAGCACCCGCGCCTGACCAGCGTAGAGGCGCTCACCAAATTGAAACCGATCGCCCGCGAAGGCGGCACGATCACTGCCGGCAATGCCTCGGGGGTCAACGACGGCGCCGCCGCGCTGATCATCGCATCGGCAAAGGCCGCGCAGAAATACGCACTCAAACCGCGCGCAAGAATTCTTGGTGCCGCAGTCGCCGGAGTCCCGCCGCGGATCATGGGCATCGGCCCGGCGCCCGCGACGCTGCGCTTGCTTGAACGCCTCGGCCTCAAGATCGGCGATATGGACGTCATCGAATTGAACGAGGCCTTCGCGGCGCAAGGCCTAGCGGTGATGCGCCAGCTCGGTATTGCCGACGACGCGCCGCATGTGAACCCCAATGGCGGCGCAATCGCACTTGGCCATCCGCTTGGCATGTCCGGCGCGCGTCTTGCCCTGACCGCGACCGAAGAATTGCAGCGGGGTGGCGGTCGGTATGCGCTGGCCACCATGTGCATCGGCGTCGGCCAGGGGATCGCCCTCGCGCTCGAACGGGTGTGATCGGACGGGGACGCTAATGCTGAGCGCGTTCCTCGGCGGTCTTGAGCTTATGAAGGATGATGCCATTCCCATCGGGGTCCTTGATGA
>DATHFE010000212.1:0-17389 GCA_035318245.1 Sphingomicrobium sp.
CTTGGGTCCGTAGAGCGATTCGACGATCCGCCGCTCGGCGTAGGTGGTCATGCCCTCGTTGAGCCAGAAATCGGACCAGGTGGCGTTGGTCGCGAGATTGCCCGACCAGCTATGCGCAAGTTCATGCGCGACGAGGCTGACGAGGCTCTTGTCGCCGGCGATGAAGGTCGGGGTGAGGAAGGTCAAATTCGGGTTTTCCATCCCGCCCAAAGGGAAGGACGGCGGCAAGACGATCACGTCGTAGCGGCCCCAGCGATAGGGGCCGTAAAGCGCCTCGGCGGCGGAGACCATTTTCTCGGTATCGGAAAGCTCGGCCGCGGCGGCGTCAAGCATCGACGGCTCGGTCCAAACGCCGGTGCGCGGGCCGAGCTCGCGGAACTTCAAATCCCCGACGGCGATGGCGATGAGATAGGGCGCGACCGGATGATCCATCTTGTAGGTGAAGCTTGTCATGCCGCCCTGGGTGATCGGTTCGGCGGCCTTGGGCGCGCTCATCACCGCGGTCAGCGGCTGCGGGACGGTGATCCTGGCTTCCCAGCTCTGGCGGACGCCGGGCGAATCCTGGGTCGGGATCCAGCTGCGATTGTTGATCGCCTCGCCCTGGCTGAACAGATAAGGATATTTCTTGCCGGCGGTCTGCTCGGGCGACAGCCATTGCAGCGCCGGGCTGTCGGGCGCGGACTTATATTTGATCACGATCCGCCGCGCCTGGCCGAGGTCGATCGCCAATGGCGCGCCGAGGTTCGGATCATTGGCCCCGACGGAGTAGGCCAAGGGCTTGCCCGAAGCGTCGGCGATGGACTCGATCTCCAGCCCCTTGTCGTCGAGGATGATCTGCTTTGCGTCCGGCCTGGCCTCGACGTCGAGGGTCGCGGTGCCGCCGACGCGCTTGGCGGTGAAATCGACTTCGAGGTCGAGCGCGACATGGGTGACCCGCGCTTCCAAAGGCTTGGCGTAGCTGTGAACGTCGATCGCGTCGGCGCCGGTGAGGATCGGCGCGATGGAGGATTCATCGGAAGGCGCGTTGGGAGCGGGCTGGTTCGATGCCTGGCACGCGGCGAGGGACAGGGCGGCCGCAACGGCGGCGAAATGACGCAAGTTCAAAAGTTGCTCCTCAGGCTGGTTTGGCGAGACCGGCGTACATGCTGTTCCTCGGCCCGGCGAAGACCCGCCTGACCATGGGCTCGAAGAACGCAAGGGGAGCGGTTTCGTATCCGCTGTCGAACGCGGTCTGGTCGTACAGTTCGCAGAATCGCGCGGTGTCCTCATAGTGCGGATGGCCGCGCAGATTGTCGCGCAGATTGCGGTCCATCCCGAGATAGTGGAAGAAATAATAGCCTTGGAAGACGCCGTGGTTCTGGCACATCCAATGGAGCTTCTCATCGACGAACGGCTTGAGGATCGCGGCGCCGATTTCGGGATGATTGTAGCTGCCGAGCGTGTCGCCGATGTCGTGGAGCAAGGCCATCACGACATAATCCTCGCTTTCGCCACCCTTGTGGGCGCGGGTCGCGGTTTGCAGGCTGTGCTGCAGCCGGTCGATCGGGAAGCCGCCATAGTCGCCGTCGAGCAATTGCAAATGGGTCAGGACGCGGTCGGCGAGCTGGCCGGCGAAGGGGACGAAATGGCTGCCGATCTTTTGCCAATCTTCGGCGGTTCCTTCGTCCATGCGGCTGAAGGTGGCTTGGTCTGGGGTGTCGTTCATGGCGGGCGGCTCCTCGTCAGCGGCTTTTTAGCCCGTGCGATCGAACCGCGCTAGGGACGCATATAGGGCGCGACATTGTTGGCGATCGTGCGGAATTCGGCGTCGGTGAGCGGCATCTTGTGGAAGCCGGCCCAGGCCGACAGCGGTGCCGGGTTGGGCGGGGACAGGTCGCTGCCGTAGAGGATGCGGTCTAGGCCGATGCGGCGCATCAAGGCGGCATCCCTGGCGAGGTTGCCCGCGCTTTCCTTGTCCGCCGAGCTGGCCACGTCGAAGTAAAGGTGGCGAGTGCGCGGATCGCGTGCCTCAAACGCTTGCGCGAAGACCTCCATCGCTTTCAATGAAGCCCGCCCGCCGCCGGCGAGATGCGCCACTTGCACCGTGACATCGGGCCCTTGCGCCACCGCCTCGAGGAAATGGCGGGCGTGGACGTCGCCATGCTCGTCATATTCGGGACTGGTCCACAAATGCACAACGATCGCCATATTGTTGCGGTTGGCGGCGGCGAACACCCGCCCGATCGCCCCCGCATGCTCGGCCTTACGCAGATCGACATCGGAATTGCCGAAATGCAGCTTGATGCCCTTGAAATGGCCCGAGGCGGCGCAGCGTTCGAGCTCGGTTAGGGCATAGGACCGTAGCGGGTTGAAGCTGCAAAATGCGACCAGCCGGTCGGGATAGCGCGCGATTTGGGCCGCGACCCAGTCATTTTCGGCGCGCGTAGCGGCATATTCGTCCGTCGGTTTGACCGAGCGAAAATCGCTGCCGAACCAGTAAGCGACCGACAGCACGACGGCTCGTGCGATGCCGGCCTCATCGAGCTGGGCGATGAGCTTGTCGGCATCGAACGGATCGCGGACAAACGGCCCGGGCAGCGCCGGCGTTTCGGCGGCAATGCGCCAGCGGCGGTCGCCGCCCTTGGCCAGCGAAAGCAGGACATGGCCGGTGCGGCGGCCGAGTTCGGGCCGGAGATAATAGCCGGCGACGGTCGCATGGGTAGCGTTGGCGGTCACTGAAACGGGTTCGATCCGATAGGGTTTGGCGAACAGGGTCGCAATGTGCTCGGCCACGGCCGCACGGCCGCGAACCCAGGTCGGCAAATCCTCGTTGAGCATGTTCAGCGCAACCGCGTCCTCCGTGTAGAGATCGGCGAGGGCCTTGGCATCCCTGCCTGCCTTTTCCCGCCGGGAGATTAGGTCGGCGAGCTCGGAAGGCAGCTTCACCTCGGCGAGCGGGGGCGGATAATCGCCGCTGGCCGCAGCCGGGCTGACGAGGTGCTGATGGTGATCGACCAGCGGGACGACGTGGGTTTCGACTGCTGGATTCGTGGGCTTTGGAAGGGGAGTTGCCGCGCAGCCTTGCAGCGCAAGCGCCAGCGCGATCGTCAAAGCGGTCGTTCTCACAGCGCTTCTCCCCCCATAGGAGCAAAGGATGCATTGCACATCATGGCTCAAGCGACGCTCGATGAATGGGCACTGCAATTCGACCGGCGGCCCATACTTGGGCTTCGCGCCGGCCTAGCCTATATCGGTGAAATGCGGCTTTCGGATCAACGGGCGTAGGCGTGGCGAGCGATAGCGCGCGGGTGATCGACTTGGGCGGGGCGACGCCCGCCGCCAGCGATCGGGCGGTGATCGACACCCCTGCCCGGCCGATCCTCAAGGGCGTCGGGCTCGACCGGCCCTTCTTCGACGACAAGAATCGCGCCTTCTGGGTGCTGCAGTCGATTGGCTGGGGCGGCTATTTCATCCTCCGCTCATTGAGCGGCCTGGCCAACGCCATGGGGGCGATGTTCGTCGTCCATACGCTGTTGCTGACCGCGACAGGCTATTCGCTGACCCTGCTGATGGGGTCGCTGTTCCGTCGGCTGATCACATTGCGCGCCGGGCTAACCCTGATCCTGTCACTGATCGCCGTGATGCTCGCGTCAGCGGCTTTCTCAGTGATCGAAACATGGAGCTATGCGACCTTCATCCGGCCGGGATCGAAGCCGGTCGGGGTCGAGTTCTTCGGCGCGATCCTGCTCGATTTCGCGCTGCTGACGGCCTGGTCGGCGCTTTATTACGGGATCAACTACTATATTTTGCTCGAAGAGCAGATCACCCAACATGCCAAATTGGAGAGCCAGGCCAGCTCGGCGCAATTGGCTATGCTGCGCTATCAGCTCAACCCGCATTTCCTGTTCAATACGTTGAATTCGATCTCGACCCTGGTGCTATTGAAACAAACCGAGCGGGCCAACGCGATGCTGGCGCGATTGTCGTCTTTCCTGCGTTACACACTCGCCAATGAGCCGACCGCGCAGGTCACGCTGGCGCAGGAGGTCGAGACGCTCAAGCTATACCTCGAGATTGAGAAAATGCGGTTCGAGGAGCGCTTGCGCCCGCATTTCCAGATCGACGCGGCGACGATCGGCGCACGCTTGCCGTCGCTCTTGCTCCAGCCGTTGGTCGAAAATGCGATTAAATATGCGGTCACGCCGAGCGAAAATGGCGCCGATGTTTGGATTTCGGCAACGAGACAGGGTAAAGCAGTCAGGGTCGAGGTGGCCGACAACGGCACCGCCGCGGCCGCCCAGGCGATCACCGCGACCCAATCGACCGGGGTCGGCCTGGCCAATATTCGGGATCGCCTGGCGCAAGCCTATGGCGCGGCGCACAGCCTGACGACCAAGACCAATGACCATGGCGGGTTCAGCGTAATCGTTGAATTCCCGCTGAAAATGGAGAGCAAGGACAGCCCATGACCATAAGGACCATATTGGTCGACGACGAACCGCTGGCGACGCAGGGCTTGAGCCTGAGACTGGAGGCGCACGACGACGTCGAGATCGTCGCCACCGCCGCCAACGGCCGCGAAGCGATCCGCGCGATCAAGACCCACAAGCCCGACCTCGTTTTCCTCGACATCCAGATGCCGGGGTTCGACGGATTTTCGGTGATCCAGGGGTTGCTGGAGGTCGAGCCGCCATTGTTCGTGTTCGTCACCGCTTTTGGTGATCATGCGATCCGCGCGTTCGAGGCGCAGGCGGTCGATTATCTGATGAAGCCGGTCGAGGAGGACCGGTTGGCGGCGACGCTCGACCGGGTGCGTCAGCGCCTGCAGGAGAAGCGCGGCGTGGTCGAGGTCGAGCGGCTCAAGGAAGCGCTGGAAGAGCACGCCCCCGAGGCGGCCGAATCGCTGGCCGAAGAGACTGCCGCCGAAGCGCCCCTATCGAACCGCTTCGAGCGAATGATCAACATCAAGGATCAGGGCCAGATCTTCCGCGTCGACGTCGACACGATCGAGCGGATCGATGCGGCGGGCGATTACATGTGCATCATGACCGGCGACAACACGTTGATCCTGCGCGAGACGATGAAGGACCTTGAAAAGCGCCTCGATCCGCGGCGGTTCCAGCGGGTCCATCGCTCGACCATCGTCAACCTGGACCTGGTTCGCCAGGTCAAACCCCACACCAATGGCGAGTGCTTCCTGGTGCTGAATTCGGGAGCACAGGTGAAGGTCAGCCGCAGCTATCGCGACGTGGTCGCGCGGTTCGTTCACTAAGGCTTGAGCTCTCTCCCAACCGGGTAGAGCAGGAAGCGCTCGTCATAATAAGGCGTGCGCTCGTAGAACCAGCCGAGGCGCGCGTCGGGATCGGCGGCGAATTTGGTATCGGCGGCAAGCTTGGCTTCGAACTCGGCCTTGAGGGCGGCATTTTCAGCCAGCATCCGGTCGGCCAGCGGCGCGATGGCGTAGCCTTCGATATATTCGGTGCGCATGAGGATTTCGGGAAAGAAATTCCACGCCAATAATGAATCCGGGCTTTCGGGCTCGAGCATCGCCGCCGCGAGCAGGCCGAGCGGCTGCGCCGACGGGACGCGGACCGAACCGGCCGGGAACATCTCCTGGCGCGGGGCGTGGACATAGGCCTTGGCGGCCAGAGGGACGTGGCCTTCGTCCGCCTTTTTAAGCTCGGGGCCGTTCAATCGGACCATGTCGACGCTTATCGTTCGCGATTTGGGAATCGTCTCGAAGGCGATCCCGTGGAGCCTGAGCCGTTCGATGACCTCGGGTTTGGTCACGGGCACCCACCAGGCGGCGGGCAAGGTGACGACTTTGTCGGGGATTTGGCCGAGCACCGGCATGGCCTGCATCACCGGGCGGCCGAGCCAGCGGATCTCGTTGCCGCCCGAGGCCGCCGATCGGTAGCTGTCGTGGGCGATGCCCTTGAAATCGGGGATGACGAAGAGCGGCTTGGGCGCCGCCTTCCAGGTCAGGGTCTCGGTGACGGGTCGGCTGGCGCGGTCGGTGGCGATCGCGGCCTCGATCTCCGCGCCCTCGGCCCCGACCAGCCGCAACGATTCCTCGATCAGCACATAGGTGCCGAGCACGCGCTGCCTGTACGGCTTCAGCGAATGGTTCTCGACCAGCACGGTCGGGATCCGGGCGAGGTCGCCATAGCCGGTCGAGAAGCGCGGGCTGTCGGCATTGAGGTTGATGCCCTTGTCGGGATTTCGGCCGTCGCTATCGATGTACACACCAGGGATATGGCCGGCGCGGGCCAGTGCGGCGTTCACCGCAGGGCGATAGCGGCTGTCGAGCCAGCGGCCGATGCTCGGCGAGTGGGCGTAATAGCCGGCATAGCCGGGGAAAGCGAAGGTGATGTCGTACTGATAGTCGGTGCCGTCGGTGACGTGGAGGTCGAGATAGAGCGCCGGTTGCGCTTTGCGCAGCAGCCCGATCATCGCCTTCATTTCGGGCGTGTCGGCTTTCAGATAATCGCGGTTGAGGTTGAGGTTTTGCGCGGTCGTGCGCCACCCCTGCGAGCGCGGGCCGCGCTGGTTGGGGCGGTTGAACGGCGACGAGCGCTCATGGCCGTCGGCGTTGAAAATCGGCACGAACAGGAGGTCGGCGTGGTCGAGCAATTTGTCCTTGCCGCGCAGCGCAATGTCGCGGAGCAGCATCAGCCCGGCATCCTTGCCATCGATCTCGCCCGAATGAATTCCCGCTTGCGCAAGCAGCACCGGTTTCGGGCCTCCGCCGGGCTTGGACGCGCGGACGGCATAGAGCTCGCGGCCCTGGGCGGTGCGTCCGAATGGCTCGATGCGCAGCAAGGGCGAGGCGGCGACCAGCCGGTCGATCCAGGCGCGGGTTTCGGCATAGGAAGGGGTTTCGTCGAAGTTGCGCGCCTCCGCCGGGGTGATCCATGGGTCGGACGGACGGGCGACAAGTCGCTCGCTCGGGCCGTGCCATGGAACGACCGGCGGCAACGGTGCGAATTGGTCGGCGGCGGACGCGGGTGAAGCGAGGATCGCGGCGAGGGCCATCAAGGTGCGGTGGATATGACGCATGAATGTAGCGTAGGGACGGCGGAAGGCAGTGGCAATCTAGCCTGATTAGGAGGCGCAAATGGCCAAAGTGACAGGGCTAGGCGGCATTTTCTACAAGGTTGCGGACACGGCGGCGACGCAGGCCTGGTATCAGGAGACGCTTGGCGTCGGCGGCGACTGGGGCGCAATGTTCCCGTTCAAGAAGGACGATCCCGAGGGCTTCACCTTGCTGTCGCCGTTCAAGGCCGACAGCGACTATTTCGGGCCGAGCGAAAAGCCGTTCATGATCAATTTGCGGGTCGACGATCTCGACGGCGTCATCGCCGATCTCGAGGGCAAGGGGATCGAAATCCTTGGCCGGCAGGACGAAGATTATGGCCGCTTCGCCTGGATCCTCGACCCCGACGGGATCAAGGTTGAGCTGTGGCAGCAACTGGGCCCGGCACCGGAGTAAGGAGATAAGTCGAGATGGCCAGCGCGTTCGAGCGGTTCGCCGCACTGCATGTTCCGGGCGACCCGGTGGTGTTTTACAATGTGTGGGACGCGGGCAGCGCCAAGGCGGTGGCGGCGGCCGGGGCAAAAGCCATCGCCACGGGTAGCCATCCGGTCGCTTCAGCCAATGGTTTTCCCGACGGGCAGGTGGTGCCGATCGACTTCGCCTTGGCCAATGCGACGCGGATTATCGACGCGGTCGAGCTGCCGGTGACGGTCGACTTCGAGGGCGGCTATGCGATCGAGCCCGAGCAAGTCGCCGACAATGCCGTGTTGCTCGCGGCGACCGGCGCGGTGGGCTGCAATTTCGAGGACCAGGTGATCGGCGGGACCGGCATCCATCCGCTGCTGCTGCAATGCAAGAGGATCGAGGCGATGCGCAAAGGCGCCGGCGACTCGTTCTTCATCAACGCGCGGACCGATATGTTCTTGAAGGCCAAGCCCGAGGAGCATGACTCGGCAATGGCGGACGCGGCCATCGAGCGGGCGATTGCCTTTTCCGATCACGGCGGGAGCGGCTTTTTCGTGCCAAGGCTGGCCGATTTGAAGCTGGTCGAAAAGGTCTGCCGCGCCTCGCCAATCCCGGTCAACGCGATCGCTTTCCCCGGCGCGCCGAGCAAGAAGGATTGGGCGAACGCCGGGATCGCGCGGATCAGCCACGGGCCATTCCCGCATGCCGCACTGATGAAGACCCTCGAGCAAATGGCGCGCGAGGCGATGGCCTGACCAATTGTTGAGCGCAACATTTGGGATGACAGCGGTGGTCGGCCGATCCAAACCGCCGCGCCTGGAGGATTCATGACAGCCAAATTCGATCAGTTCCGCCGCCTGCACGTTCCCGGCAATCCGTTAATCCTGTTCAACGCGTGGGACGCGGGGAGTGCAATTGCGGCCGGTAAGGCCGGCGCCAAGGCCATTGCGACGGGCAGCGCGTCGGTCGCGGCCGCGAACGGCTTTGGCGACGGCGAGGAAGTGCCGATGGTGTTCGCCTTGGCCAATGCGGAACGGATCGTCGGAGCTGTCGAGCTTCCGGTGACGGTCGATTTCGAGGGCGGCTATGCGGCCGATCCTGACCAGGTGGCGGCGAATTGTGCCCTGCTCGCCGCGACGGGAGCCATCGGGTGCAATTTCGAGGACCAAATGGTCGGCGGCGAGGGGCTTTGGCCGGTCCTCGGCCAGTGTGAACGGCTGAAAGCAGCGCGGCAGGCGGTGGGCGAAGCGTTCTTCATCAATGCGCGCACCGACATTTTCTTAAAAGCCAAACCGGACGCTCATGACTCGGTGGCGGCCGACGCGGCGATCGAGCGGGCGATCGCTTATGCCGAGGCCGGGGCGAGCGGCTATTTCATCCCCGGGTTGGCCGACCTCGCGCTGGTCGAGCGGATCACCAAGGCCTCGCCGATCCCGGTCAACGCCATGTGGCTCCCGAACGGGCCGACCAACAGCCAGTGGGCGGGCGCCGGAATCGCGCGGATCAGCCACGGGCCGTTCCCGCAAATGGCGCTGATGAAAACCTTCGAGCAAATGGCGCGCGAGGCGCTGGCTTAAGCCCGCGTAAGCGGGACGAAGCGCAGCGCCACGCCGTTCATGCAGTAGCGCTTGCCGGTCGGCGGCGGGCCGTCGTCGAAGACGTGGCCGAGGTGGCCGCCGCAGCGGCTGCACAGGACTTCTGTCTCCATGCCGAACCAGCCGCGAACCGGCTGGGTGACGATGCCGCCGGGGATCGGGCGGAAGAAGCTCGGCCAGCCGGTGCCGCTGTCATATTTGTCCTTCGACCAATAGAGCGGCCTGCCGCAGCCGGCGCAGACGTAGGTGCCGGCGCGCTTTTCGTGATCGAGTGGGCTCGATCCGGCGCGCTCGGTGTCGGCGTGGCGGAGTACCTGGTAAGCCGCGGGCGACAGGCGGCGGCGCCATTCGGCGTCGCTCAACTGATAAGCGAAGCGGGTTTTCGCCTCGCCGCGGCGAGGGACAAGGGCGATGGCGCCGGCGATGAGCGCGGCGCTGGTACCGCCGAGAAAGGTGCGTCTATCCATTGAGCCGCCCTAACGCGCCAAAGCTGAACTTGGGCTGGCCTTTTTAAATCGCCACCACTTCCGCCGAGGGCCGCTGTTGAGGACCGAGCGGCGGAACAGGCGCGCGGCGAGGCGGAGGATCAGCGCGACCCACAGGGCCTGCCAGACGATCGCCACCAGATGCGGCCAGATCTCTGGGCTTTCAGCGGCGCGGGCGATCATCGCGAACGGCGAGGACAGAGGGAAGGCGGCGGCGGCAATTCCGGCGAAACTGTCCGATTGGCCGACGGCCGCGGAGGCGAAGGCGAAGATCACCACCTGCGCCATGGTCACCGGCATCGACAGGGTCTGGACTTCGCGCACGGTCGAGGCCTGGGCGCCGATGCCGAGGAAAGCCGAGCCGATCAGCAAATAGCTCATCGCGAAATAGATAAAGACGAGGATGAGGAAGATGGGCCAGCCAACCGCGGGCGGGGGCAGGCTGCCGACGCCGTGCGTCGCATAGATCGCGATCGCGGCGGCGCCGGCGGTCGCCCATACGGCGATGCCGAGCAGCGACATCATCAACATGGCGAATAATTTGCCGACGAAGATCGCGTCGACCGGGACCGCCGCGGCGAGGATCTCGATCACTTTGTTGGATTTTTCCTCGATCAATTGCGACAGCAGCATGCCGGCGAGGAGGATGGTGAGGAGAAACAGGATTGCCTGGCCGGCGCGGGCGGTGAGCGCACGGGCGGTCGACAGCGAGCCGGCGGAGCGGCCGGTAAGGGTGACCAGGAGAGGGCGGCCGCCAGGTTTCGCGCTGGTTTCGGCAAGGCGGGCCTGGTCGATCAGGAATCGCAGCTGGCGCAGCGTGGTGCCGTCGGCATTGACGGCGCCGACGAAGCGCGGCGCGGCGAGGCTGCCGTCGAGCACGCCGAGGACCGGCGGCTTCTGCCGGACCAGCAGGCGGCGCTGAAGCGCATTCCCGTCGGCCTGAGGCTCTACCCGTTCCAGCGTGACCATCGGTGCTCCGGCGAACGCGCCGGCGACCTGGTTATGCGCGTCCCTGAGCCGCGCGAAATCGTCGGCGGTCATCGCCACCGCGATCACTGGCCGTTCGGCCTCGCTTGTGACCCGCGAACCGATGCCGCCGAAGACCAAGATCATAAGCACCGGAAACAGCGGACCAAGCAGAAACAGGAGAAACGAGCGCGAGAAGACGGTCGCGGTGAAATCGCGACGGCCGATGACGTAAGCGGCGCGGATCAGTTCGCGCATCACTCCTCCTCCACGCTGTCGCGGCCCATGGCGCGCGCCGCGCTGTCGCCGGCGATGGCGACGAACGCGTCGTGGAGGCCAGGACGTTCGATCGCCAAAGTCTCGATCCCGGCACCGCCCTCGATCAGCGCTTCAAGCAATGGCTCGGGGCCCGATTCGGGCAGCTCAAAGGTCCATTCGCGGCCGTCGCGGCGTGCGCTGGCCGGGATCGCGGCGCGCCACGGGCCATCCTCGGCGCGGGTTTTCAGGCGGACGATCGGGCGAAGACGATTGCGGGCCTCGTCGACCTCGCCTTCGAACGCGACCTTGCCGTCGGCGATGATCGCGATCCGCTGACAAAGGCGTTCGGCGTGGGCGATGACATGAGTCGAAAAGATGATCGTCGCGCCGCCCTCCGCCTCACGGCGGATCAAGGCTTCGAGCTTGCCCTGGTTGATCGCGTCGAGGCCGGAAAAGGGCTCGTCGAGCACGATCAGGCGCGGATTATGGACGATCGTGCCGAGCAATTGCACAGTCTGGGCCATGCCCTTCGACAAGGCGCGAACCGGCTTTCGGGTCCAGTCGGAAAGGCCATGCCCGGCCATCAGTACGTCGGCGCGCTTGCGCCCTTCCTTGAGCGGCAGCCCGCGCAAGGCGCCCATGAAACCTATGGCGTCGCGGCACTGCATCGACGGGTAGAGGCCGCGCTCCTCGGGCAGATAGCCAACTTCGCGCGCGGCGCGGATCGGCTGGTCACGGCCGAGCAGGCAGCGGGTGCCGGACGTCGGGTCGATGATCCCAAGCAGGATGCGCAGCATGGTTGTCTTGCCGGCGCCGTTGGGCCCGAGGACGCCATAGATGCTGCCATAAGGGACGCGCAGGCTGACCCCGTCGACCGCGCGGGTCTCGCCGAAATCCTTGACCAGGTCGCAGGTTTCGACGGCATAAGTCGCGCCCTCGGGAATTTGAGCCTGATGAAGCATCATTCTCCCTATGCGGGCCAAGGTAACCGAGTGGCTAACGGCTGGTCGAATTCCGCCGCTTCCGCAAGCCCGCCACCCAAAATCCAAACCGGGCGCAATAACATCCGATTGTTGACATACCGAAACGTATGCGCATACTAACGGGTATGTCGAGCTCGCATAAGCGAGCGCCGATTTGGGGGTAAATTTGACGATCCATTCCAGCGGCGGGCGCAGGTCCGCTGCAAATCTTCGCGTTTTGATTACGGGGGCAGGAGCCGGAATCGGCTACGCCTGTGCGCGCGCATTTTCGGCGCAGGGCGCGGACCTGATCCTGTCGGACATCGACGGCCCGTCGTTGAAGCGCGCGGCAAGCAATTTCGACGCGCTCGGCCGGTTCTGCGATGTCGCTTCGGAAGCGAGCGTCGCGGTGTTCACCGCCGAGATCATGAAATCCTACGCGTCGCTCGACGTTCTGATCAACGCCGCCGGGCGAAGCTATGTTCGCAATCTGGGCACATTGCGGATCACGCGTGCCTTCCTGCCGATGATGAAGCGCGACGGCGAGAAAAAGCACATCGTCAACATCGCTCCGATGGGCGGAACGGTACAGGGCAACTGCTATTTCCCTTACGCCGCTTCGCAGGAAGCGTTCGACCGGCTTTCGGAAGCGCTTGCCGAGAATATCCGCGGGACCAAGGTGGCGTTGACCACGATCGTCCCGACCGTTCAACGGACCGCGCCAGACGGGTCGTTTGCCAACGCGGTCGCGACGATCCACGGCAGCTATCCGCGCGACTTCCACGACATCGACCACGATCAGGTCGCCGCGTCGGTGGTCGAAGCCGTGCGATCCAGGACGGCACGGCCTGGACAGACTACGGTGCTGACGGCCCAGGCGGTTTCCAACGGCCCGCGCCGACCGCCCGGGCGCTTGCCCGGCCCGATTGCGCGGAAATTGGGATGATGATCAGCCTGTGCGCGTTGGCCATCCTGATCTACGTTTTTCGCATACCATCGGAATAAAGCGCGTCCCATACTATTGAGTATGGCGGCCGCCCCTCTAAGAAGTTGCCATGAATGATGGCACCGCCACTCCAGCGCGACTGAGCCGCGCCGAAAGCAAGGAAAACACCCACCGCTTGCTGCTCGACGCGGCCGAGCGGGTGTTCGTCAGGCTCGGCTATCAGGGCGCGACGCTGGATGGGATCGCCGCGGAAGCCGGTTTCACCAAGGGCGCGGTCTACTGGCATTTTCGCAACAAGGAGGCGTTGTTCCTGGAGCTACTCGCCGACGGCATGAAGCGGAACGCGGGTGCTGCCGAGCAAATCCTGAACCTGCTTGCGGAAAAGCCCGAGCGCCTCGACGACGCGCTGGGGGAATGGTTCGATCAGTTCGATGCCAACAGCAACGTGCCGTTGCTGGGGCTCGAGATGGATATGGAATCCCGGCGCAACCCTTCTTTTGCCGCCCTGCTCGATCAGGTGGTCGGAAGACAGCGCAAGACGGTCAGCCGCATCCTCGCCCGCTATTTCGAGGTGGTGGAGCGCGATCCTCCGATACCGGTGGACGAATTGGCCGGAACCATGATCGCTCTTGCGAAAACAGTCGCACTGGCGCGTCAGACACGGCACTCGGCGACGCTCACTTCGGCAAAGGCGGTCAGAATCTTGCTGGGGATGCCGGTCACAAGCTGATGCGCGAGCTGCAACAAGCGATCCGCGATGAAGCAGCAAGGCTTGGGTTCGTCAGCTGCGGCTTCGCTCGGGCCGATGCCGCCGCAAACGCAGGCGACGACCTCAGGCAATGGCTCGCCGCGGGGTATCATGGGACGATGGGCTGGATGGAGGCACGCGCCGACGAGCGGGCCTCGCCACATGGCCTGTGGGGTGAGGCCAAGTCGATCATTGCGCTGGCGATGAGCTATGCCCCTGCAACCGACCCATTGGCATTGGCCGGCGCGACATCACGCGCTCGGATCTCGGCCTATGCCCAGGGCGGCGACTATCACAAGACGGTCAAGAAGGGACTGAAGGCGCTGGCCCGGTTCATCGTCGAGCGGGCGCCGAGCGAGCTGAAGGTGTTCGTCGACACCGCGCCGGTGATGGAAAAACCGCTGGCCGCGGCCGCCGGCATCGGCTGGCAGGGCAAGCACAGCAATTTATTGTCACGGACCCATGGCAATTGGTTGTTCCTGGGAATCATCATGACCAGCCTCGAATTCGAACCCGACGCGCCGGCGGTGGAGCATTGCGGAAGCTGCACGCGGTGCATTGAGGCGTGCCCGACTGGAGCGATCGTGGCGCCGGGGAGGATCGATGCGCGGGCGTGCATTTCCTATCTGACGATCGAGCATTCAGGGCCGATCCCGCACGAATATCGCGAGGCTATGGGCAATCGCATCTATGGTTGCGATGATTGCCTGGCCGTGTGCCCGTGGAACCGCTTCGCGAATGCCGCGCAGGCCAACCGCGCCTTCCTGCCTCGCGTCGAGATGGCCGCGCCGAGGCTGGCCGATTTGCTCAGCCTCGACGACGCCAGCTTCCGCGAGATGTTCGCCGGGTCGCCGATCAAGCGGATCGGGGTCAAACGGATGATCCGCAATTGCCTGATCGCGGCGGGGAACAGTGGAGACGCTGCGCTGCGCGGGGCGGTTGAGCGGTACGTTGGCGACGACGATCCTGTGGTGGCCGAAGCCGCCGACTGGGCGATGGAGCGGCTGGAAGGCTAGCGCGTCCCCAGTGCGGCGACGCATGTTGCCTGCGGCACATCCTCGCCGGACGGCCGGCGCGCGTCGACATGGGTGACGCGTTCGATGCCGACGTTGCCCGCTTGCGGGTAGAGATAGGCGTCCAGGATACAGCCGCCGCCGGCGAACTGCAGCTTTAACCCGGCGCCTTCGCGAACCTGGAAGCCGGGCCGACCGAAGCGCTGCACCAATTCCTCAGCCGTGAGGCCGATGAGATCGGCGCGCTCGCGGACTTGGGTGACCGGCTTCACCGGCGTCGGAGCAGGTGGAGGCGTGGTCGCGCAGGCAGCGACGAACAGGGCGACAAAAGGGGCGACGCGACGCATGAAAGCCTTGATGGACAGGCGCGGGGCGGGTGGCAAGCTTGCCGCGCTCGCGGGTGGCGGCTAGGCGGCCCGCTCATATTCCCAACAGCATCGGAAAATCATGACCCAGCCCCGCCTCGACGTGATCGCGATCGGCAATGCCATCGTCGACGTCATCGCCGACGCCGACGACGCCTTTCTTATCGCCCAGGGGCTCGACAAGGGATCGATGCGGCTAATCGACGCCGACGAGGCCGACCGCCTGTATGGCGTGATGGGGCCGGGGCGCGAATTGTCCGGCGGGTCGGCCGGCAACACCGCCGCCGGCCTCGCCGCGCTGGGCTGCAAGGCAGGCTATATCGGCCAGGTCGGGACCGACCAGTTGGGCGAGATTTACCGGCATGACATCACCAGCCTTGGCGTCGAATTCCTGACGCCGCCACGCAGCGACGTCGGCGCCACAGCGCGCAGCCTGATCCTGGTCACGCCCGACGCGCAGCGGACGATGAACACGTTTCTCGGCGCGGCGCAGCTGCTCGACAGCGAGAGTATCGATCCCAAGGTGATCGGCGATGCCGGGATCATCTATCTCGAGGGCTATCTGTGGGATCCCTTGGTCCCGCGCGCGGCGATGGAGCTGGCGATCGAGGCGGCGCACGCGGCGGGTCGCAAGGTCGCCTTCACTTTGTCGGACAGCTTCTGCATCGCCCGCCACCGCGACGGCTTCCTCGGCCTACTCGGGGATGGGCGGATCGACATATTGTTCGCCAATGAAGCGGAGATCACCGAGCTGGCTGGGCAAAGCGACTTCGAAGCTGCGGTTGATGCAATCGCGCCTTTGGTGGCGATACTGGTCGTGACGCGCAGCGAGCGCGGGGCGATTGCTTTGGCTGCCGGCGAGCGGGCCGAGGTTTCCGCCGAGCCGATCGCGCGGCTGGTCGATACGACCGGCGCGGGCGATTTGTTCGCGGCCGGATTCCTGGCGGGGCAGGCGCGGGGCCGGAACCTCAAGGACTCGCTCAAATTGGGCGCGATCGCCGCGGCGGAAGTGATCCAGCATTACGGCGCCCGGCCCGAGGCCGACTTGAAAGCGCTGGCCGGCGACCTGCTGGACTAGGCAAAGAAAAGGGAGGCCAAAACCTCCCCTTCCCCATGTCAGCCTTGAGCGGTCAAGGCCGGACGGTAGGCTTCCCGTCCGGACCAATCGGAGCATCTTCCGCGAAATAGGGCGTTTCTTCGTCTGCGATGACGAGGTTGCCCTTGGCAAGCTCCGAATTGTGCATGCCGTAGACGAAGTAGAGCACAATGGCGGCGACGATGTACCAGCCAAAGAAGATCAACACCTTATTCTCGACCGTGAAGATCAAGGCAAAGCAGCTGATGATTCCAAGCGCCGGCAGCACCGGATAGAGTGGCACCCGGTAGCCACGCGGAATATCGGGATGCGTGCGGCGCAGCCAGATTACCGTGAAGCAGACAATTCCGAACGCCGCGAGCGTGCCCACAGAGGTCGCGTCGCCGAGGAAGTTGATGTCGAAGAAACCGGCGGCCGATGCAACGGCGAGCCCGACGACCAGGGTGTTGATCCACGGCGTGCGGAACTTGGGGTGCACCTTAGCAAAGAACTTCGGCAACAGGCCGTCACGAGCCATGGTGTAGAAGATGCGGGTCTGGCCATACATCAGCACGAGGATCACCGAGGTCAAACCGATGATCGCGCCGACCTTGATGGTCTTGGCGAACCACGCCCATTGCGGGCCGAAGGCATCGACCGCGACCGCGACCGGGTCTGGAACGTTGAGCGAGGTGTAGGGGACGATCAAGGTCATCACGATTGAAACGAGGATGTAGATCACGGTGCAGGCGACGAGCGAGCCGATGATCCCGAACGGCATATCCTTGGCCGGGTTTTTCGCTTCCTGTCCGGCGGTCGAGACTGCTTCAAAGCCGATGTAGGCGAAGAACACGATCGATGCGGCGCGAAGGATTCCGCTCCAGCCGAACTCGCCCTTTTCGCCGGTCGGCGGCGGGATGAACGGCTCCCAATTGGGCATATAGGTTGGCAGGTTCGCGAGAATGATGAAGCCGCCGACGAGGATGAAGGCGACCAACACCGTCACCTTGATGGCAACGATGACATTGTTGAATTTGGCCGATTCCGAGACGCCGATGACGAGAAGGATCGCAAGGGCAGCGGAGACCAGGAAGGCCGGCAGGTTGAACAAATAGACGACCGGCGCCCCGTTCACGAGCACGTCGATCCCGTCCTTCTGCAGATGGTGCCCGGTTGGCCCGGTCAGCACCGCCGGAATGGCTAGGCCGAAGTCGCGGAGCAGGCTGACCACATAGCCCGACCAGCCGACCGCGACGACCGACGCGGCAAGGCCATATTCGAGCACCAGCAGCGCGCCCATCACCCACGCTGCGAACTCGCCGATAGTGGCATAGCTATAGGTGTAAGCGGATCCCGACACCGGCAGGGTCGACGCCAGCTCGGCGTAGCACAGGCCGGCAAAGGCGCAGATGATTCCGGCGATGATGTAGGAGAACAGCACGGCGGGGCCGGCGTGGAGCGCCGCGGCGTTGCCGGTGCGGACGAAAATGCCGGCC
>DATHFE010000213.1:0-7140 GCA_035318245.1 Sphingomicrobium sp.
GACCGGCGACCTCGCCCGGCGCATGCTGCTGCCGTCGCTCTATGGTCTCGATTCCGATGGATTGCTGCCGCCGGAACTCAAGATCATCGCTACGGCGCGAACCGAGCATGACGACGCAGCCTATCGTGACATCGCCCGCAAAGCGCTGGCCGAGCATGTTCCAGCCGACTTTTACGCACCGCTCAACGCCGAGCGGTTCGTCAAGCGCCTCTCCTACATTCCGCTCGATGCGAAGGACACGAAAGGGTTCGCCGCGCTGGCCAAACGGATCGATCCGGACAAGGGTCTGGCGATCTTTCTGTCGACCGCGCCGTCCCTGTTCGAGCCGATGATCAAGGGGCTGGAGGGGGCGGGCCTGACGGGCCCCAAGGTGCGGATGGCGCTTGAAAAGCCTTTGGGCTCCGACCTCCAGTCGAGCCGCGAGATCAATGACGCGGTCGCTATCGCCTTTCCCGAGGATCGAACCTTCCGAATCGACCATTATCTCGGCAAGGAGACGGTCCAGAATCTGCTCGCGCTGCGCTTCGCCAATGTGATGTTCGAGCCGCTGTGGAACTCGACTCATATCGACCATGTCGAAATCAGCGTCGCCGAGACCATCGGGCTGGAAGGGCGGGGCGATTATTACGATGGAGCCGGCGCTCTGCGCGACATGGTCCAGAACCATATGCTGCAATTGCTGGCTTTGGTCGCGATGGAGCCGCCGTCGAGTTTCAACGCGACCGCGGTGCGCGATGAGAAGGTCAAGGTGCTGCGCTCGCTTCATCCGGCGACGGCTGGCGACATCGTCACCGGGCAATACAACGGTTACGCCGAGGAACTCGGCCGCGTGTCGGACACTGAGACTTTCGTCGCAGTGAAAGCCCATGTCGACAATTGGCGCTGGGCCGGCGTTCCGTTCTGGATGCGCACGGGAAAGGAGATGCCCGCGCGGCGCACCGAAATCCTTATCCAGTTCAAATGCGTGCCCTATTCGATTTTTGCCGAGCGCGGCGCGACGACCCAGCCTAACACCTTGGTCATCGCCATCCAGCCGGACGAGAACATCCAGCTGCAATTGATGGCCAAGACGCCGGGGCTCGACCGCGACGGCATTCGCCTTCGCGAAGTGCCGCTGAATCTCGGCCTCGCCAACGCTTTTGCCGATCATCGGCGGCGGATCGCCTATGAGCGCTTGCTGCTCGACCTGATCGAGGGCGACCCGACCCTGTTCGTGCGGCGTGACGAGGTCGAGGCGCAGTGGCAATGGATCGATGGCGTCCGCCGCGCATTGGCCGAAGCGGGCGTTAAGCCCGAGAAATATCGCCCGGGAAACTGGGGACCATCGGCGGTGAAGAAACTCACCAAGGGAAGCGGAGTGAGCTGGGATGATTGAAGCCGAATGGTGGGAATATGACAGCATCGACGAGATGGCTGACGCGGTCGCGGGCGATGTCGGCTTCATCATCGAAAGCGCACTCGACGCGCGGGGTAGCGCCCTGCTGGCGTTTCCTGGCGGGAAGACGCCGCTGCCAATTTTCGAGCGGCTGGCCGAAGCCCAATTGCCGTGGAAGCAAGTTACGATCATCCCGACCGACGAGCGCCTGGTCCCACTCGACAGCCCCTTAAGCAATATCCGCGCGATTGCCGGCACCTTCCTCAAAGTCGGCGCGCGCGTGTTTCCGATCGGCACCGAGATCGCCGACTATCGCCTGGCCGGCAATTCCGCCGATGCGCGGTTGCAGGATTTGAAATTCCCGCCCGACCTCGTCTGGCTTGGCATGGGCGAGGATGGCCATACCGCGTCGATCTTCGCCGGCCCCGACCTGCAGGACGCGCTCGACGCCCCCAAGGCGCGGCGCGCGGTCGGCGTCATGCCCGATCCGCTTCCAGCCGATGCGCCGGTGCCACGTGTGACCCTGACGCGCGCCGCGATCCTTTCGGCGCGGACGATCCTCATCACCATAACCGGCGACAAAAAGCGCGCGGTTCTCGAACGAGCGATCGCCGACGGACAAAGCTCGCAAGTGCCGATCGGGCGGGTCCTCGCCGAAGCGGAGCAGCCGATCGACGTTCATTGGTGTCCGTAAGTGCCACTTGACCCGCGCATCGCGGCGGTCACCGACCGCGTCATCGAACGATCACGCGCCTCGCGGGGACGCTACCTCGACCTGATCGCGGCGGAAGCGGAGCGCGGCATTTCGCGGCCGCGCCTCAGCTGCGGCAATCTCGCCCACGGCTTCGCGGCAGCCGGCGAGGACAAGCCTGCGATCCGCTCGTTCGACGCGCCCAACATCGCCATCGTCACCGCTTACAACGACATGCTTTCGGCGCATCAGCCGTACGGGCGTTATCCCGAAGCGATCAAGATTTACGCCCGCGAAGCCGGCGCCACGGCCCAAGTCGCCGGCGGCGTGGCCGCGATGTGCGATGGGGTGACCCAGGGCCAGCCGGGAATGGACTTGTCGCTGTTCAGCCGCGACACGATCGCGCTGTCGACCGCGGTGGCGCTCAGCCACGGCATGTTCGACGGCATGGCGCTGCTCGGAATTTGCGACAAGATCGTCCCCGGGCTGTTGATCGGCGCGCTTCGTTTCGGCCATTTGCCGGCGCTGTTGATCCCGGCCGGGCCGATGCCGTCCGGTCTCGCCAACAAGGAGAAGCAGCGGGTCCGCCAATTGTTCGCCGAAGGCAAGGTCGGCAAGGAGGAGCTGCTCGCCGCAGAAGCTGCTTCCTATCATGGCGCGGGGACTTGCACTTTCTACGGCACAGCCAATTCGAACCAGATGATGATGGAGCTGATGGGGCTGCACATCCCCGGCGCGGCGTTCATCAATCCCGGAACGCCATTGCGCAACACGCTGACGCGGACAGCGATCCACCGACTGGCGGAGCTCGCCAAGCAACGGGCACGGCCATTGGGCGAGGTGGTCGACGAGCGCGCGATCGTCAACGCTGCGGTCGGCCTGTTGGCGACCGGAGGATCGACCAACCATGCTATCCATATTCCCGCAATCGCCCGCGCCGCTGGCATCATGTTCGACTGGCGGGACCTCGACGAATTGTCTGCGGCGGTTCCGTTGATCGCGCGAATCTATCCCAACGGGTCGGGCGATGTGAACGACTTCCATCAGGCCGGCGGAATGGCGTTCGTTGCACATACCTTGCTCGACGCTGGACTGCTTCATGACGACATTCTCGCAGCAGGCGCCGATGATTTCGCCGCCTACGCGACGGCGCCACAATTCGTGAATGACGAACTCGAATGGCAGCCGGTTGAGGCCTCGACCAATCGCGACATGCTCCGCCCGGTATCCGATCCATTCGTCGCCGACGGCGGAATGCGTCTCGTAAGCGGCAACTTAGGCCGCGCGACCTTCAAGACCAGTGCGGTGGCGCCCGAGCATTGGACGGTCGAGGCGCCGGCGGCGATCTTCCATGACCAGGACGATGTGCTGCGGGCGTTCAAGTCCGGCGAGCTCGACCGCGATGTGGTCGTCGTCGTCCGCTTCCAGGGGCCACGCGCCAACGGCATGCCCGAACTGCACAAGCTGACGCCTGCGCTGTGCGTTCTGCAGGACAAGGGATTTAAGATCGCTCTGGTGACCGACGGGCGGATGTCGGGGGCGAGCGGGAAATGCCCGGCGGCGATCCATTGCTGCCCCGAAGCGCTCGGCGGCGGCCCGATTGCAAAGCTTCGCGACGGCGATTTGGTGCGCTTGAGCGCTGAAAGCGGGAGCTTCGAGGCTGTCGATGTGGATCTCGACACGCGCGATCCGGCGAGCGCGCCGCCTCCGCCATTGGGAACCGGGCGCGAACTATTCGCGATGATGCGGCGCGGCGCCGACGATGCCGAACATGGCGGCTCGGCGATGCTCGCGGCGATGGAGGCGGAGCTTTGAATATCGAACACATCATGCGTATCGCGCCGGTGATCCCGGTGTTGGTCGTCGACGACCGCATCGACCCGGCCGCGCTTGCCGAGACGTTGGTCGCGGCGGGGCTGCCGGTAATCGAGGTGACGCTGCGCACGCCAGAAGCACTCAACGCGATCCGCGCGATGGCGGAAGTCGAAGGTGCGATTGTCGGCGCTGGAACAGTGCTCGACGCAGACCAGCTCGACGAAGCGATTGACGCCGGAGCGAAATTCATCGTTTCGCCGGGTCTGACCGAGCGGCTGGCGCGCGCGGCCGACGAGCGTGATGTGCCTTATCTTCCCGGAGTGGCGAATGCGGGCGATATCATGCGCGGGCTCGACCTCGGGCTGAGCGATTTCAAATTCTTTCCGGCCGAGGCGGCTGGCGGTCTGGCGGCCTTGAGCGCGCTCGCCGCGCCGTTCGCGCAGGCGCGCTTCTGCCCAACCGGAGGGATTCGCGAAAATACGGCCGCAAACTGGCTGGCGCATCCGTCGGTGCTATGTGTCGGAGGGAGTTGGTTGGCTCCGCCCGGCGACACCGACCTCGACTCAATCGCCACTCGCGCCCGTGTTGCAGCGGCGCTCAGGTGAGCGGCTTCCCCCGAGTTTCCTTGTAGAACAGCAAGGCGCTCACGACGCTCAGCGCAGTGAAGCCGACCGAATACCAAAGGCCGGCGTAGATGTTGCCGGTGATCGCGACGAGCGCGAAGCTGGTCACTGGCAGGAAGCCGCCGACCCATCCGGTGCCAAAATGGTAGGGCAGGCTCATCGCGGTGTAGCGGATGCGCGTCGGGAACATTTCGACCAGCGCGGCGGCCTGCGGGCCGTAGAGCGCGGTGGCGGCAACGACCAGCGTCAACAGCCAGAAATAGAGCTTCACCCAGTCGATCGCGGCCAAATCGGCCTTGGCTGGATAGCCCGCCGCGGTTAGCGCCGCCTTCAATTTCTCGCCAGTTGCCGCCTTGAGAGCCTTTAGCCCGGCACCATCGAGTGCACTGCCGTCGGGCATAGGCATCTGCGCGTCCCCGATCATGATGAAGGTTGAACCATCGGGCGAGGGCTTGGTCGAGTAGCCGATCCCGGTCGAGGCGAGCAGGCTCTTGGCGATGTCGCAGGGCGTAGCAAATGTGCGCGTGCCGACCGGGTCGAACTGGACCGAGCAGGTCGCCGGGTCGGTGACAACGACCACCGGCGTCGCGCGCTGCGCCGCGACCAGGGCCGGGTTGGCGGCGCTGGCGATGGCGTGGAAGCCGGGGAAGTAAGCGACCAGGGCAAGCAGCATCCCGCCGACCATCACCGGCTTGCGGCCGATCCGGTCACTGAGCCAGCCGAAGAAGACATAGAGCGGCGCGCTGACCAGGGTCATGACCATGACGACGACGTTGACCGTCGGGCCGGGCAGCCCAAGCGTCCGTTCGAGAAACACCTGCATGTAGAAAAAGGTGCAATACCAGACCGCGCCCTGGGCGCACATGAAGGCGAAGAAAGCGGTGGCGACGCGCTTCAGGCTCTCCTTGCGGGCAAAGGCTTCGCGAAGGGGCGTGCGGCACACTTGGCCTTCCTCGCGCAATTTGGCGAAGGCCGGACTCTCGGCGAGCTTGGCGCGCATCCACACCGAGATCGCCAGTAGCAGCACCGACGCGAGGAACGGAATGCGCCAGCCCCAGCCGGCGAAATTCTCTTCGCCGATGAGCGTGCGGGTTGCGAGGATGACCAGAAGGGCGAACATCAGCCCGAACGCCGCCGAGGACTGGATCCAGCCGGTGGTGGCGCCGCGCTTGTCGTCGTCGGCGTGCTCCGCGACATAAATCGCAGCGCCGCCATATTCGCCGCCCAGCGCCATACCCTGGAGGATGCGCAGCAGGATCAGAAGGATCGGCGCGACGATGCCCACTTGGGAATAGGTCGGCAGCAGTCCGATGGCGAAGGTCGAGGCGCCCATCAGGCTGACGGTGATTAGGAATGCGCCCTTGCGTCCCAGCCGGTCGCCGATGCTTCCAAACACCAATGCACCCAATGGCCGAAAGGCGAAGCCCGCGGCGAACAGGCCGAGCGCCGCGATCAAGGCCGCGGTCGGATCGAGCCCGGAGAAAAATACTTTCGATATCGTTTGGGCGAGCGCGCCGAAGATGAAGAAATCATACCATTCGAAGGCAGTGCCGGCCGACGAGGCGGCGATCACGCGGAACATCGACCAGGGCTTGGTTTTGACTTCCATGGCGTTGGGATAGCGAGCCGGGGCGGCGGCGCAATCCCCTCCGCGTCAGGGCAGCTTGCGGGTCGTCTCGTTGATGTGTGCGACGACAATGCCCCATCGGCGCACCGTCATGCGGTTGAGCACGGTTTTGCGATCGGGCTGGAGATACATCCATTGCTCGAACGCGAGCCCGTCCTTCATCCTGTATTTGAGATGGAGCCGGTTGCCGCTGAGATCGCCTTTGATCGGCGTAGCCGCATCGGTCAGGGTCCCGGCGAAAGTCGCCTTCGATGTCGGGTACAAGACCCAGCGGCGGACGCGGACCGGCTTGCCGGCCTCATGAACTTTTTGGTCAAGCGTAGCGCCGCCCTTGCCGTCGGGTGTGCCACGCGTCTCCACCCTGACGGTGTAAGCGGGCTTCATGATGATCTTGACCGTGCCCTGGCCGCGGGTCTCACCAGTGAAGAATTCGAGCGGATCGAATTGAGGCTGGGGCTTGGCCGGCTCGGCGGCGTGTCCAGGGACTGCGCATGCCAGAAGCAGCGCGCCGCAAAGCTTACGCATCGACTTTTCTGCCCTTGACCAGGGCGTCGACAACCGCCGGATCTGCCAAGGTCGAAATGTCTCCAAAGCCGTCGCTTTGGCCTTCAGCGACCTTGCGCAGGATGCGTCGCATGATCTTGCCTGACCGTGTCTTGGGCAGGGCGGAGGTGAAGTGGATTTTGTCGGGCGCGGCGAGGGCACCAATGTCGTGGCGCACCTCCTGAATCAGCTCCTTGCGCAGCTCGTCGCTGCCTTCCTCGCCGGCATTCAATGTCACGTAAGCGTAGATCGCCTGGCCCTTGATGTCGTGCGGATAGCCGACGACCGCCGCTTCGGCGACCTTCGGATGCGAGACCAGAGAGCTTTCGACCTCGGCGCTGCCGATACGGTGGCCCGAGACGTTGATGACATCGTCGACCCGCCCCGTGATCCAGTAATAGCCGTCCTCGTCGCGGCGGCAGCCGTCGCCGGTGAAATAGAGGCCGGGATAGGCCTTGAAATAGGT
>DATHFE010000214.1:0-15743 GCA_035318245.1 Sphingomicrobium sp.
CCAGTCCGCTTATGATGACTATATGGTTGCCGCCTCCGCCGGCGATCTTGTTGCCGCCCGCGAGGCCCTTCTCAAGCTCGTTGCTGTCGACGAAGATGTCGCGGAGTACTGGGTTGACCTGGGCAAGGTTCAGGCCGCGCTCGGTTCCTATTCCGATGCCTATTACGCGTTCGCGCGCGCCTTGGAACTCGACCGAAGTGACCAGGATGTCATCCGGATGTTGACGCAAATCGCGTTGCGCAGCGGCAACATCGACCTCGCCAACGAATATGCGCGCCAACTCGAGCTGCTTGTTCCCAGTGATCCCTCCGTCAAGATGACTTACGGCATAATCGCGCTGCGCCGCGGCGATCTTGACGGCGCAAGCCGCCAAGCCGAGCTGATCCTTGCAAGCCAGCCGGCCGATAGCGACGCAAAGGTCTTGAAGTCGGAAGTGCTGATGCGTTCGGGCAAAACCGACGATGCCATCGCGCTGCTTGCCGATCAGCTACGGTCGCAGCCTAAGGACCGGGCTAGCTACCGCGCATTGGTCTCCATCTTTGAACGCCTGGGAGATACGCTACGCGTCGCGGAATTGAGGAAGCGCGTCTGGAATTTGGATCGCGAGGATTTCGCCGCCACCCTGGATTATGTCGACGCGGCCTTTCAGGCTGGCGACACTCCCGGTGCTCGCGCGGCTTCGCTTTCTCAATTGACGCCGACGGCGCCACAGGCGCGAATTAGCGCCATACTCGATCTTTGGCGCGACAATTGGCCGGGAACCGCGCGGCTCGATGAAGCCCGGCGCCTGTCCCGGTCGGCGGGCCCGGAGCAAAAGTGGGCCTATGCGGCCTTCTTCAATTCGGTCATGGCGCCGGCCGATGCCTTCCCGCTTGTTACGCCGGAGGCGCGCTTGCCGGTATCGGCCCGTAATGTTCGGCCCAACGCCATATTCGCAATGTCTTTGGTTCTAACGGGCCAGCTCGACGCGGCACGGGACCGCCTTCGCCGCATCCTCAAACTTGATCCCGACAACGTCGACGCTCTGCGGGCGCGGGTCAGATTGAGCCTAGTCACCAAGGTACCATCGTCCGCCGTCAACGATGCTCAGAAGCTCGTCAGCCTGACCCCCAATTCGGTCAGCGACCGGCTCTTGCTGGCGCAAAGCTACACGGCCAACGGAGACGATCGAAACTCTCGTCGTGTGTTGTGGGAGGCATTTCACGATATTCCCGCGGACCGGCATATTTACGGCGCCTTGCGCGATAGACTGGCACGCCGTGGGGACTTAGATTCGGTGCGCAAGGTGGATGCAGAATTTGCAGATCAGAAGCGGGCCACGTTCATGAAAGAGCTTGCGTAATGGCGCTCGACGCGCAGCCAGGCGATGGCGAGCCCGCAAATTCGATGATCGGCGACAATCGGGCAGGGTCGCCGGGCGCCAAGCGAGTTCGCTTCACCTCCAACATCATCGGTCCGATGTTTCTCTTGACGGATTCGGTGTGCCTTTTGCTCTGCGCTCCGCTGGCGTTGCTGGTTTACAATTTGGCCTTCGGTCAGCAACTGGAGCCAAAAGTCCATCTGTTTGCCTTTGTGGTCATGGTCGTAAGCTTTCTGCTTCTCCGATCTTCGAGGCAGGCCTACCAAAAGACGTTTTTGGGCGGCATGGATGACGAAGGCGATGCGACCTTTGACGCCGTTGTCGGCACGTTCCTGACCGCGGCGCTGGTCTGGCAGTTCGGCTTGATCGAACATTATTCGCGCGGCCTCAGCCTCGCCTATCTGGGCTGCCTGGTTGCATGTCTTTGGCTTTCGCGGCCGTTGCTGCGGCGCATGCTCACGTCAATGGCGCGCAGGGGTGTGATTGGCCAACGGATCGCCTTCTATGGCGCGGATCCGGGATCGCTGGCGATGATTGAACGCATGCTCTGGCTGATCGACATGCCGCATTTGCGATTCATCGGCGTGGCGGACGATCGTCTCAAGGCTGAGCCCGTCGGCGAGTTGCCATGGATCGGCGGCTTCAACGAACTCGCAACGCTCGCTCGCCAGGGAGAAATCGACCAAGTATTCATCAGTGTCGCCGATATGAACAAGGATCGGCTAAGGAAAATTGTCGAGGAATTAAGCGAAGTGTCGATCGACGTTTCCTTGATCCCGCCACAGGCGATTGATTTTTCGCCCGACTACCGTGTCAACCTGCTGGGCTCGATTCCGGTTCTCACTCTGTGGCAGCGGCCGTTCCGGGACATTAATCGGATCGTGAAGCGCGCGGAGGACGTGATCATCGGCGGACTGGCGCTGCTGCTCGCGTCGCCGGTCATGGCGGTGGCCGCGCTGTGCATTCGAGCCACGACCAAGGGACCTGTCCTGTTCGTTCAGCCCAGGATCGGCTTCAACAATGAGGTGATCAAAGTTATCAAATTCCGCACTATGTACGCGGACCAGAGCGATTTGCAGGGCCTCAAAACCACCTCCCGCAACGATGTCAGGATCACGCCGGTAGGACGGATTTTGCGCTACCTCAGCATCGATGAGCTGCCCCAATTGTTCAACGTTCTCAAAGGGGAAATGTCTCTGGTCGGCCCACGCCCGCACGCCATCCAAATGAAGGTCGGTGATCGATTCTACGTCGATGCGGTTCGCGGCTACGCTGGCCGCCATCGCGTCAAGCCGGGCATAACCGGACTCGCGCAGGTCCGCGGGCTGCGAGGAGAAATTCGAACGATTGAACGCGCCGAGCGCCGGATTGAACTTGATAAGGAATATATCGACAGCTGGTCTGTGTGGCTCGATCTCAAGATCATGTTCGCGACCGCCCGCGCGGTGATGTTCGATGCCGATGCCTACTAATTCCAGAGTTGGCTTCCTCGATGTCGAGTTCGACGCAGTGACGATGGATGGCGCACTCGCCAGGCTGGCGGCGTTCGCGCTAGAGGACGGGTTTCACTATGTCGTTACCCCCAACGTCGATCATATTGTGAGGCTCGATGCCGCCGATGCCCAAGCGCGCGCGCTTGGTGAGGCCTATCGGCACGCTTCGCTTTGCCTCTGCGACAGCCGCGTCCTCAGCCGCCTCGCGCGTTTCTGCGGAATTGGCCTCCCGGTCGTAGCCGGCAGCGACCTGACCGCGGAGCTATTCCGAAATGTGATCCGCGCCGGAGATCGGATCGGCATCGTCGGAGGGGATGCCTTGCTCGTCGGTGGTCTCGCCGGGCGGTTCCCTGGCGTCGAACTCGTCCAGCACCAGCCGCCGATGGGACTGTCCTCCAACGCCGCCGCTCTCGATGAAGCCGCGGCGTTCGTGGCCAAGCAACGCGCTCGCTTCACCTTTTTAGCGGTCGGGTCACCCCAGCAGGAAATGATTGCGTCGCGCGTGGAATTGATCCCTGGCGCATCGGGGACCGCGCTCTGCATTGGTGCGAGCCTGCAATTCCTGGTGGGCCAGGAAAGGCGAGCTCCGCGCCTCGTGCGGGGTTTCGGCTTCGAATGGGCCTTTCGCCTTCTCGTGCAGCCCCGCAAGATGTGGCGAAGGTATTTGGTCGAGGGACCTCGGATCTTTGCCATTGCCTGGCGCTGGCGAAGGCAATCGCAATTGCGGCCTTTGTGATGGGGGAAGCTCGACACTTGGAGCTCGCTGTGCCGGGGGCAGGCATGACCCCGCGGCCCGGGCGCACCTTGGTCGTGATGGCTGCGGTTTTCGGACTGATCGCGGTCGTGGTCGCGTTTGCCTGGAGCTCCGGATTCCGCATCAGCGGCGGAATTCTTTCGCGCGATTCCGCACGCGCAAATCCGCCCAATGTGGCGCTTGTGCCGCCACCCAATTTGATTCGTCTGGTCCCACCCGAGACGGCCCTCAAACTTAATGCCATCCGCCCATTTTCGACGCGCGCCGATCAACCCGCGGCCAGCTTTTGGACCGGGAAGGTGAAGGACGCCGACCTGTCACGTGCGATCGACTGTCTTGCCCAGGCGATTTATTATGAAGCGGGCGGAGAAGGGCAGGACGGCGAACGGGCCGTTGCGCAGGTGATTCTCAACCGTGTCCGTCATCCCGGCTTTCCGCCCAGTATTTGCGGAGCGGTCTATCAGGGCGCGGAACGGGCGACCGGCTGCCAATTCACTTTCACCTGTGACGGCTCGCTCCTCCGAACACCCCTTGGCCCGCTGTGGACGCGGGCGCGGCGCCTTGCCCGGGACGCGCTGGTATCGGGGTATGTCTACGGACCTGTCGGCCACGCCACCCATTACCATGCCGATTACGTGATTCCCTATTGGGCCGATTCCCTCGAAAAGGAGATAAAGATCGGCCAGCACATTTTCTATCGCCTGCCGGGCTTCCTTGGAACGGCTACGGCATTTGGCCAGCGTTACGCGCGCGTGGAGCCGGCTCCTCCCTCTCCGAGCGCGGCGAAGGTCGCAGCCGAGGCGATACAAGGGGTCGTCGACGACCAGGCCGCCCAAGAGGACCCACTCGGCGCAATCGTCGGATCAAGGCCAGGGGATTCCACGCTGCCGCCGGCGCTTCCGCTGACAGCCGACGAAAATGCCGGAAGCTTGATCACGCCATACGCATCCCACCTTACAAGCGCGGTGCCGAACATGCTGGGCTGCGCGCCTGCGGTAGGACCAAAACAGATCAAGCCCGCGGCGGCCAACGACCTCCGAACGAGGTCACGTGCGACGATTTGCTGAAATGAGCTGACGCCGTTTCAGACAGCCCTCGACAAGGCAACGCCGCCGAGAGCAGACTCTCAGCGGCGTTTCTCCTGCCCCGAGCCGATTAGGCGATTTGCATTGACCCCATGACGGGGCGTTTGCGACGCCGCAACGCGAAACCCGCCGCGCCAAAGCCGAGCAGCATCATGGCCCATGTTCCCGGTTCCGGAACGGCCGCTACAGTCTCGTTGATGCGAACCTGCTTAAGGATGGTCAGTTCGGCCGGAGGGGTGTCGGCCGAATAGTGGACATTGGTGATCGACGTTCCGCCGTTAGCCAGGAACCCAAAGAACGTGTCGCCCGAACCTAGAAGCTGATCAAGGAACGAGACGGTCGTTGCGTCACTTAGCGTGATAATGAAGTCGACAGTTCCGCTAGTAAGTCCTGTCAGGCCAAACTCGATCCAGTCCATGCCAGCGTGACCGGTCAGGAAGATGTCGCCGCTAAGCAGATTGTAGAGGTCGTTAGCCGGTCCGCCGACCGTGATTTCGGCTCCGGTGATGTCGGCCTGTCCTTGGCCGTCCTGAAGTCTTAGCGTATCTACCGTACCGGCGGTCTCAGTCGTATCGCCGGTGAAATGGACGATGGTCGGCCCACCAGCACCCAGGTTGGCGATAACTTCCGTGCTGACCTGCAATACTCCGGTACCATGGACCAGCGTGCCCTGCAGCAAAGAAGCGGCCTCTATCGTCACCGAGGCGAATGCCGGCGATCCACCAAAAAAGGTGAGGGCCGCCGAAGCCAGAATCAACTGCAATTTCTTCATTACCGTAGCCTCCTTGCGCGCTAAGGCCTCGCCCCCGCGACTCGCTGTTAAACATTCGTTAACTGATTCCGTTATAAGAGTCGAATCAAGCGGTTGTTTCAAAAGGATTACAGTCCCGAACCGGGATTTTGGGGCTTTCCCGCTCGATTGAAGAGCTTCAGCGGGGCATTAAGATGGAATTGACTCTGCCGGGAAAGCCATGGGCTACTCGTGGCGGAGTTAATGTGCTTAGTTCCCGCTTAACCTGTTAGCGCCATTATGTCCGCGACCACATTTTGGGGCATTGGAAAATGATAGGCGAGGATAGATACGGATTCAGGGCGATGGCCTTGATGGTCGGCGCACTTGCCGTCGTGGGCGGGATGGCGACGAGCGAGACGAGCAGCCGCTGGGAGCGCGTTTCGGCTTCGGCGAAGCCCCCCAAGCAGCCGAGGCCAGGCCCGACCTCGCCGACCCCACCACCGCCCCCACCGGCTACGAATCCGCTCTATTCTGAGGCGAGTCTGGTTCCTTCGAACTTTGACATCAGTTCGGAACTTACGCCGGCCTGGGGAAGCGGTATCATTCCGCCTTCAGCCTCTCCCGACCCGGTCGGGGCCTTCCGGTTTGCCTGCAACGCCGGTCAATTGCTGCGCGACGATCCGATCGCATTTCCGGGTCAACCTAACGCGTCGCACCTTCACCAGTTCTTCGGAAACACCGGGGCCAATGCCTCTTCGACTTATAGCTCGCTTCGGCAAAGCGGGTCGAGCACCTGCATGTCGCCGCTCAATCGTTCGGCCTATTGGATGCCGGCGATGCTTGACGGCAAAGGCAGCGCCGTGCGCCCTGACTTCGTCACCATTTACTACAAGCGCCGACCAATCAGCGATCCGAAATGTTCCTTGACGAGCGGTGATCCTGCGGCGGAAGGCAACTGCATTCCGCTTCCAAACGGCCTGAGGTTCATTTTCGGCTACAACATGTTGAACCCCGCCGACACCCCGACAGGAAGCCTTTGGTTCAACTGTGACGGAGCAACGGCCGCTCCCGGCCATTACCAGTCAATCACTGCGGCAATGGCCAACTGCCCGGCAAAACAAAATCCGGACGGCAGCTTCAACAGGCTCGGCGCGGTGATCCAGGCCCCGTCATGTTGGGATGGCAAGAACCTCGATTCCCCCGATCACCGCAGCCACGTTGCCTACCCCAATTATAACGGTGGAGACGGCGCCCTACGCTGCCCCCTGACCCACTCGTTCGTCATTCCGGCCTTTACGATGGGCGTTTGGTACACCGTCGACCAGAATCTTGGCACCTGGCACTTATCTTCCGACGAGATGATGCCTGGCGTGACCCCGGGCACGACCTTTCACGCAGATTGGTTCGGGGCCTGGGACAATGGTGTCGAAGCGATGTGGCTAGATAATTGCATCAACAAGAAGCTCAATTGCTCCGGCGGTGATCTCGGAAACGGCAAACAGATGAAAATGTTCAGTACGTTTAGCTGGACCGCAAATCCGCGGTTGGTCCCACTCCCATCCTAACAATGGCCAACGGCAAAGTAGGAAGGAAAAGGCGCGCCATGCTCAAGTCGCTTGGTCTAGCATCGTTCTGCCTGCTCGCGGCGGGATGCAGCAGCGGCAGGCCCGTAGATCCCCTCGCGGCGGAGAATGCCGAGCTCCATGCGCAGATCGACGCGATGAAACACCACCCGTCGGTTCTGGAACGAGCGAAACTGCAGTCGGATAAAGCGCGCGTGGAGCAGAAGAAGAAATGACCTTTTATAGGTCGCTTCGCCTGTTCGACTCAGGACAGGACAATCGCAGGCAAATGGGGAAAAGAGATCTGCCCATCCGAAAGTCGCTTTGGCGCAACGAGGGCGGAAACACGCTCGTCCTTGCCGCGCTGATGTTTCCCTTGATCGTGGGGAGCGCGGGGCTCGCGGTTGACACTACCATGTGGATTTTGACGAAGCGCCAAATTCAGCAGGCGGCCGATGCCGCGGCAATCGCCGGCTCTTATGAGGCGGTCCAAGAGGGCGATGTTGACTATGCCGTGGACAAGGCCCTCGCCCCAACCTTCGCGAAAATTCGAGATCTGTCCGCCCAAACGACCTTGACGCCCGACGATCGTGACGGCGACCCGTTCGCTGTAGGCGTACGCTTAACTACCCTGGGATCGCTCCCATTTTCATCCATGTTTCTGCGCAGACCCATCACCATTTCCGCCAGCGCTACCGCGACGGTCGTCGAAACTGGCGATTTTTGCGCGTTGGCGATGGGTTCGTCCGCTGAAACGGGATTAAGACTTCAACCCAACACCTCCGTTGAAGCAGAATGCGGCATCGCGACCAATTCGTCTGCTTCAAACGCGGTTTCAGGTCACGAGTCATCGACAATGACCGTCCCGAAATTGCTCGCCTCGGGCGGAATAGAGGGAGGCGCGGCAATGGCGGGGTCGCGCGTGCGCGCGTACGCGCTCAAACAGAAAGATCCCCTTGCCAGTATTAATCCGCCCGAGGTTCCGAACACCGGCTGCCCAAAT
The DNA here is from genome assembly GCA_035318245.1 of Sphingomicrobium sp. GTDB lineage: Bacteria > Pseudomonadota > Alphaproteobacteria > Sphingomonadales > Sphingomonadaceae > Sphingomicrobium. The sequence continues at coordinate 7,991 of DATHFE010000214.1, forward strand.
GTCACTGTGAATGCCAGCTCGGAGAGGCAGTTAACGCTCAAACCGGGATGCTACGGAAATTTGATCATCAACGGGAGCGTCACTCTCGAACCCGGAAACTACATCCTCAATCGCGGCAATCTGGTTGTCGGATCAAGTGCGAACGTGACTTGCGATGGCTGCTCCATCTTCCTCACCAGCGAGGATGCCGATGCCGATAGCGGGTCGATTGGTCGAGTCAGGATTGACAAGGCAGCTTCAATGAAGCTTTCAGCCCCAACCACGGGTCCCTATGCGGGCATTCTCTTGTTTCAGGATCGGCGCGCCGGCGCGGATGCCGATGACGAGACAAATGTAATCTCCGGCGATCAAGCGTCAAAATTCGAGGGCGCTGTGTATTTTCCATCCCAGTCGCTGAAAATGGTCGGAACGGGATCGTCAAACTTCAACTGCGCCCGAATTATCGGCCGTCGCCTAATCCTCGAGGGTCAGATATTCATCGCCAAGAGCTGCTCGACGGACACCGGGGGTATCGCGCTCAAGGGAGCCGAGGTCAGGCTTGTGGAATAGGCCCAAGCTTCAGTTTGGCGGGCAGGCCAACCCCGTGCCGTCGGGATCAAGATCACGATTGTAGCCGGGCCTTCCGGCCATCAACGGTGCAAGGCCCTTTGCGCGGACCTCATCGCAATTCTTGAAAGCCACGGTTTCCGCATTGGCTTGAGCGGCGGGCCGTTGCAATGCGTTTGGGGCCGTATCCATGAACTTCCACGTCGCCGCGAACGCGGTTCCGCTTGCACAAAGCAATAGCAATGCAAATTTGCCGTCCATGGTGCCGCAATAGCCGAAAAAGATTGATGCTTGGTAAGCTTTCGGTTGTCTCACTGGCGCTTAGTTTCGCGGAATTTCGCGCCGGCGAGATCGCAAAGTCGGAGGCCGACTTACGCAAGGCAAGGCATCTGTCGGATACAACCCGATTTATTCCGACCCGGATGGAATTGCCGCCGCCATCCCCTGGTACCTCAGCCATTCGTAATTATTTGTCTCCTTGCTGGGCAAAATAGGCAATTGTGTGCTCCAGCCCGGCCTCAAGCTCGACGGCAGGCTCCCATTTGAGGAGCATACGGGCCTTGGTTGTGTCGGGCTGGCGCCGGCGAGGGTCGTCACTAGGCAAGGGCTCGAATTGAATTGCGGATTTGCTGCCGGTCTTTTTGAGGACAGCTTCGGCCAATTCCCGCATCGAAAATTCGTTGGGATTCCCAAGGTTGATAGGGCCGGTGATTTCCGCATCGCTGTTCATCAGGCGAATGAGTCCGTCGATCAGGTCGTCGACGTAGCAAAAGCTCCGCGATTGCTCCCCGTCGCCATACAGCGTGATCGGCTGGCCCGAGAGCGCCTGGACAATGAAGTTGGAGACGACCCGGCCATCCGCATGATGCATCCGAGGCCCATAGGTGTTGAAGATTCGAGCGACCTTGATCTCAAGTCCAAGCTGCCGGTGATAGTCGAAAAACAATGTTTCGGCGCACCTCTTTCCTTCGTCGTAGCAAGACCGCACGCCGATCGGATTGACGTGACCCCAATAGTCCTCGGTCTGTGGGTGCACGGCCGGATCGCCATAGACTTCGCTGGTTGAGGCCTGAAGGATTCGTGCACCCAGCCGCTTGGCCAGGCCCAGCATGTTGATGGCGCCATGGACTGACGTCTTGGTCGTCTGAACCGGGTCATGCTGATAATGAATTGGCGAAGCGGGGCAGGCCAGATTGTAAATCTGGTCGACCTCCACGAATAGTGGAAAGGTCACATCGTGGCGCAATAGCTCGAAGCTCGGATTTCCAAGCAAATGCGCAATGTTGGCCTTAGCGCCGGTAAAGAAATTATCGACGCAGAGCACTTCGTGGCCCTCGGCAATAAGCCGATCGCACAGATGTGAGCCAAGGAAGCCGGCACCGCCGGTAACAAGGACGCGTTTTTGCGTGTTATATTGCCTTGCCATCAAAGACTGCCTGCTCTTGGGGAAGGCGCTACGATACCCTGTCGGCTTTCCAAGGCAAGCATGCGGCGCGTTCGATTTATGGAACCGCATTGACCCCCGTGTTAAGCCGCGGCAGCAATTAGCATTAGCTGTTTATGAGATTTGACCTGTTTTGACCGATAAAAACGCACGCATCCGTCCTGTAATCCTCTCCGGAGGAATTGGTGCTCGCCTGTGGCCGTCCTCGCGTTCGGAGTGCCCGAAGCAACTCCTGCCTATGGCAGAGCCCGCAACGATGCTGCAGGCGACCCTGGCTCGCGTAAGATCCTCCCATTTCGCGCCTCCCATCCTGATCGCGAACGAAAACCATAGGCACCTCGTCAAAGCGCAATTGGAGCAAGCCGGCGTGACCCCCGAAGCCATCCTATTGGAGCCGGAAGGGCGGAACACGGCTGCGGCGATCGCGCTCGTGGCGCAATGGGCCCTGTCGCGCGGGACCGATGAATATCTTCTGGTCATGCCGTCGGATCATGTCATCGCGGATGTTGCCCCCTTTGACCGGGCAGTCGATGCAGCGCTTTCAGCGGCTGACGAGGGCCATCTTGTTACCTTCGGGATCGCGCCAACTCGCCCGGAAACGGGTTATGGCTATATCGAGGCGGGGAGCAAATTGGGAGCATCTCCGGCGGCACGAGCCGTGCGACGGTTCGTCGAAAAGCCGGACCTGGAGTCCGCGAGAGCCTATGCCGTCAGTCCTGACTTTTATTGGAACAGCGGGATGTTCCTGTTCAAGGCTAGCGCCATCAACGGCGAACTTCAAAAATATGCTCCTGACATCCTGCAAAGGTGCGTCGCTGCGATCGAAAATCTGACGATCGATGATGTTTTTGTTCGTCCCGAGCCGAAGGCCTTCCTCTCCTGCGATAATATTTCGATCGATTATGCGGTGATGGAAAGAACGGATCGCGCCTGTGTCGTGCCGGTGGACATGGGTTGGTCGGACGTTGGCTCCTGGCAGACGCTGTGGGGCATCTCGGCCAAGGACGGTGACGGGAATGTCGCGCAAGGGAATGTCGTGGCGGTCGATACCCACGGCTCGCTGCTGCGCAGTGAATGCGACATCCAAATCGCCGCCCTGGGGCTTAGCGACATGGTTATTGTCGCGACCCGCGATGCCATCCTGGTGGCGCCGCGCGAGCGGTCGCAGGATGTTAAGCTGATCGTCGATCGTCTCGAGGAAGAGAATAGCCCCACCCGCCAAGCGCATGCCAAGGTCTACAGACCGTGGGGATCATATGAGACGGTCGATCGCGGCGACAATTTTCAAGTCAAACGCCTGGTCGTGAAACCCGGCGGGCAGCTCTCGCTGCAATTCCATCATCGGCGTTCGGAGCATTGGGTTGTGGTCAGCGGAACGGCCGAAGTCACGATCGGAAATGATGTCTCGCTATTGAACGAAAATGAATCGGCCTACGTGCCCATTGGCGTGGTTCATCGCCTCGCCAATCCGGGCACCAAGGATGTGCATCTCATCGAGGTGCAGTCCGGGGCCTATCTGGGTGAAGATGACATTGTCCGCTTGGAAGATCACTACGGTCGCGCCTAAGCGGCATTTCGCAACGTAGCAGGCCTCCGATTGACGGTGATGAGGCGCGGTCTGTCACAGCTTGATCACCGCCAAGCTGAATTTTCCGCAAAACTTGGGAGGCGCCCAGGCGCGGGAAATCCTAGCGGACTCCCCGCGCTGGAGGGATTGGGGCCTAGGCGGCCTGCGCGAGCAGGGCCGGCTTGCGGCGCCGACGCATGGCGAAGCCGATCGCGCCGAAGCCGAACAACATCGTCGCCCATGTCGCCGGCTCGGGAACCGCCGCATTGATCGTATAATTATCGGTCTCGAAAGCGTTCTGGCCCGAGCTCAGCCGCAGGGTGGTAGCGGCGCCAACGTCCGCTCCATCGAACAGCAAAGTCACTAGCGGGTTCGTAAACGGACTGGTCTGGTCACCGTTTGCAAAGGCGTAAGCGTTGATCCCGGTGAACGTCGCCAGGATCCCGCCCACCCCATCGAGCACCTCGAGCGTATTATAGGGGTCAGTCGAGCCCCAAATGAAGCTGATCGAGTTGATGTCGCCAAATCCCGACAGGTCGAACAGGCCAGGCGAACCGTCCGACGGCCCCACCGTCCAATAATTACCGGTGCTGCCAAAAGGCTGGGCGCGAATGCCGCCAACCGACGTGTTCGTCACCAGGCCACCGGATACGGGCGCCGGACTTTCGAAATCATAGGTCGGCACCGGTCCCGTGTATGGGTTGGTGCCGGCAACTGCAGTCAGAGTGATGGCGGCCTGAGCGGCCGAGCCAAACGAAATTGCCGCCGAAGCAGCAAGCACCATTGCAAGTGCACGCATAACCAGTCTCCTGTCCCCGAACCGACTCAGACTGCCAGCTTCCAACCCGAGTCGCATTTGGCAATAACAGAAAATTAACGCTTCGAGTTTGTAAAAGTTTAATAAATCGTGCGTCCCATATTGGGACATTTTTCTAGAGGTTGCGGATTCTCGGTCTTTCTTGTTCGGTCATTCTGGGCGGATTTTAGGTTGCCAAGGCGGGGGGCTGAAGGTTGCTTGCGCGCATTCAGTCTCGGCTTGAACTCAATCGAAGATGAAGCGGCCTGGCCGAAGCGGCGAGCCCACGGGGGCGAAGAGCATATCGATCTGAACCAGCCGGTCGCGAGGTCGGCTGAATCCCGAAATTTCGATCGGCAGGAAATTCCGCTCAGCCATGAAAGCGACCGTCTCAGGCATCAGCGGGGCGCCTTCATTATATTGGAGCAAGGCGACTTCGAGCTGGACCAGAGAGCATTTGCCAAGCGTTTTCCTCCCGCCCCTGAGCACCTCCAGTTCCGCACCCTGGACGTCGATTTTGAGGAAGATATCCTTTGCATCAGGGAGACAATCGCCGACGACGTCATCAAGTGTTCGCGTCACGAGCATCCGCTCTTTGCGAACCACATCGCTTCGTTCGGGCATCATCGATGATCCCGTGCCCATTTCGAAGAACGATCGTTTCTGTCCTCCTTCGCTGCCGAGCAGGCAGTTAGCCAGCCGCACATCGGGAAGATCTTGAACGACTTGCTTCAGATATGGAGCAAGGTCGCCTTGCGCTTCCGCCATGAGCGACGGAACTGGACCGAATTGCCGTTGCGCGAGCCGAGTCCAATCGCCGCGAAATGCTCCGACGTCGATGATCGCCTTGGGCTTGAATCCCATATGTGCCAGACGGTCGTAAGTGATCTCTTCAAAGGATCGGCAGACGAGGTCGGCCAAGTGCACCTTGGTCGTTGTCGATGCGCGATGGAAAAAGCGGCTGATCAGGGCGCGATGCCAATGGTTCGGCATTTTACTCGCTCACTCCCGGTCGGCTGAGCCCAAGAATTAGGCGGAAGGCTGGCTAAGCGCAAATCTCGCTGCCTGTAGGATGGGCTGGCGATGCTCGAGAATAGGAATCTTCGAGTTTGGCGGATTGGCCGCAACGGGTGAAGGTCGCAGGTTGGACTACCGCATCCCTAAATCGCAAAAGGCAATTCTCCTCCCGCCTCCGGGAAATGCGGACCTTATGGCCCAGCCCACTGTGCAGCGGATCGACGTTTCGGCTTACGCGCAACGAGAATGAAATGCGGGCGCAGGGCAAATAGCCGCTTGTTGATCGCCCGAATGCCGATGTTGTTGAATAGGCGATAGGGTATCTTGCGAAACAAGTGGCGCAGTTGAACTTTGAAGCCGCGCGCCTTGAGCATGTCCGCTAGCTCAAACGGGTCCAGCAGCCGCTCCGAATACTCGCCTGTTGTCGGGTTCCGAGACCATCCGAACGGATCCGGTGTTGGAAGACTGCCGTCCTCCTTGAAACGCTTCACGGCTCCCTCAATCTCGGGCCTTATCATCCCAGCCGTGGCTTTACGGAGCTTCGCAACGGACGCCTCGTCGAGACTTGAATCGGCGTCGCGGATCATTTCCTGGCGCATCACTCCAAACGGTTTGGCGTCGGCGTGTTCAACCGGCCTGATTTCCCTCTTGAGCCATTCGACATGTTCCCAGGAATCATCGCGTTCGCCCCACGAGCCCCACGAATGGGATCTGGAGCCCTCGTTGAAGCGATTACTGTCGTTGACGATCACCGCGGTGCCGCCGGGCGTCAACAGCCGATAAGCGTTGTCAAACATCTCGCCGAGATCGTGGACATGCTCGATCGCTTCCGTTGAAAAGATCCCGTCGAATGAAGCGTCGGGCAACTCCAGCTTGCAAATATCGCCTTGGAGAGGGGTCACCGTAAGCGGGGTGCCGGCTGCCTTCATGGCATCAAGGCATTGCGACATCCCATCCACCATTGAAGGAAGGATATCGCTCGCAACGACCGCGTTATTGCCGACTACCGCGATTCCGACAGCGTCCCATCCGAAGCCGCAGCCGACCTCCAGGATGCGCTTGTTGTAGAAGTCGCCGAGATCGCAGAAATGTTTGGTCCTCCAAAACCAGAGCTTGTGACTCGCCGGATCCACCATGTCCCTGCGATAGACTTGGAGGTCCGGGTGTTCTGACCCCTGAACATACTGCAGCATCAACTTGGACAAGTCGGTTTCGTGGATCACTGCAAGCTCTCCGCGATGCACCTGGTGTTTATTCCCAAGGATGCGGGCGTTTCAAAGTCAAGGAGCTGCCGTCAGACCGTTATGTCCGCTATGGGCCGTTAACGGACATTAGCGCTCCCGCGCTGCACTCAGCCGAATCCCTGAAAAAATGCAGAGACGCGTTCGCTCGAGACTGCCCAGCGCACCATTTTCCTATTTCGACCCCTGTTCCGAATGGGCGCCAAATTCAAAGCGCAACGCGGACAATAATTTGTCGGCAAACGCCGATTCCCCACGCGAACTGAACCTCGAGTAAAGCGCGGAGCTGAGGACCGGCGCGGGCACGCCCTCGTCGATCGCTGCCTTGATCGTCCACCGTCCTTCGCCACTGTCGGAGACATTTCCTTGAAACGCGGCGAGCTCCGGATCCTTGAGCAGTGCCGACGCGGTCAAATCGAGCAGCCACGACGTGATCACGCTGCCCCGCCGCCACACCTCGGCGATATCGCGCAGGTCGAAGTCATATTGAAACTCTTCTGGGTGGGCCAAGGGGGTGGTTTCGGCGTCCTTGGCCCGCTCACCCTTGCCGGCATTGGCGTGGCTCAGGATGTCCATACCTTCGGCGTAAGCCGCCATCAGGCCGTACTCGATGCCGTTATGGACCATCTTGACGAAGTGGCCCGCCCCACTCGGCCCGCAATAGAGATAGCCCTCCTCCGCAGTGCCGGTGATTTTCTCGCGGCCCGGGGTTCCCGGGATGTCCCCTTTGCCCGGGGCCAATGTCTTGAAGATGGGGTCGAGCCGCCGGACGGCCCCGGCCGGGCCGCCGATCATCAGGCAATAGCCGCGATCAAGGCCAAAAACGCCGCCGCTCGTGCCGCAATCGACATAGTTGATCTGCTTGTCGGCGAGCAACTTGGCGCGCTCGATGTCGTGGACATAATAGCTATTGCCGCCATCGATCAGCACATCGCCGGGATCGAGATGGGGTATGAGATCGGCGACTAGCTGGCTGACATATTCCGCCGGGACCATCATCCAGATCGCTCGCGGTTTCTGCAGCTTTGACACGAGATCGGATAGCGAAGCCGCGCCGACGGCTTCCTCCTTGGCCACGGCCTTCACCGCGTCGGCCGAATGATCGAACACCACGCAGCGATGGCCGCCCCGAATTAGCCGCC
>DATHFE010000215.1:0-2782 GCA_035318245.1 Sphingomicrobium sp.
CCAGGCGTTGGCGAGAAGCGGCGGTGCCGGGTCCGTCACGGCGAGCGAGTGATAACGGGTCGCGGCTAGCGGAGAGGGCAGGCCGGCAAACACGCCGGACGAATCATGGCGTACCTGGGCAATCTTGCCGTGCATCGGCGCCACGCGTTCGACGCGCGCGCCGCACGCCAGTCCGATCGCCTGATGGCCGAGGCATACGCCGAGCAGCGGCTTGCCGCGTTCGATGCAGGCTTTGGCCAGCGCCAGCGATATGCCGGCATCCTGCGGTTCGCCGGGGCCGGGGGAGATCAGATAGCCGTCCGCCCGGCTGGCCATCGCCTGGTCGACGCTGATCGCATCATTACGCTCAACGCGAACCTCCGCGCCGAGCGCGACGAGGTAATCGACCAAAGTGAAGGTGAAGCTGTCGTAATTGTCGATCGCCAGGATCAACGGCTTTACCATTCCTTGGGTTAGTTCCCGCCGCTCAGCAGTCGGCGCTTGGCAGCTGCGATCGCCGAATCGTTGCGCTTGACCTTCAAACTGGCCTGGATAGCCCCGAGGAACTCCTGGCCATATTCGTCGCCCGCGACGCGACTGAACTCGCCCTGCATGCGGCTGATCAGGCCTGGCTGGCCGAGCGCGTTTCCGGGCACGATCTTGGTCACCCGGATGATGTAGAAGCCCTGGCCGTTGGGCGCCGCGACCATCCGGCTCTTTCCCGCGGCGAGGTTGAACAACATCCGCACTGGCGAGGGCACGTTGTCGCCCATTTGCGCCATGTCGATCCGGCGAAGAGCGATCTGGTCGATCTTGGGAAGTGGCACGCCGGCTTCGGCGACCGCCTGGGCAAGCGGGACGTTCTTCGCGGCCTTAGCTGCGATTGCAGTCGCGACCGCGCGGGCGCGGTCGGCGGCGCGCTTGGCGATCCAGTCTTGTGCGACCTGGGCGCGGACCGTCGCGAACGGCGCCGGGGCCGCCTCGATTACCCGGCCGACGGCCAGCAAGGCGTAGTTGGAATCGCCAGCCAGGGTTTCAACCGTTGGCTCGTCATCCGGACTTGCGTCGAAGCCCGTCTTGAGAAGTTGAGCCATGTTCGCCGGCAATTTAAATGCGGGGTCGACGCGCGACACGCCGCCGGCGGTCAACGGCGGCGTTTCGATCACGGCCAATTTGCTGCCTGCCGTGGCCTCGGCGAAGCTCACGCCGCCGGCAATGTCGTCCTCGACCTTGGTGACGAGGTCGGTAAGCGTGTTCTTGCGCTTGTCACCGGTCAGCTTGGCAAGGATTTCCGCGCGCGCCGCGGCGAGCGGTTTGCCGGGGTCATGCTTGATCGATTCGACCTTGATGACGTGCCAGCCGAGGTCCGACTGGATAGGCCCGACGACGGATCCCGCCGCGCCCGCGAACGCCGCTGCGGCGACCTTGGCGCCGGCAAGTTCGGTGAACTGCGCGCGGCTCTGCGGCCCGACCGAGACATCCGCAGCGCTGAGTCCTGCCGGGGCGGCCGAGGCGGCAAAGCTTGCGCCACCACGTGCGCGAGCGGCGATCGCATCGGCGGCCTTGCGATCCGCGACCACCGCCTGGCTCAAAACGCGGGTGTCCCTGGCGCCGTAGATCGCCTGGTTGGCTTTGTAATAGGCCGCAATTTCCTGATCGGTCGGAACCACCGACGCGACCTGCTCCGGCCCGATCGACGCGATTCTGAGAACCCGTTGTTCGGGCACGGTGTAACGCGCCCTATTCTCGGAATAGAAACGCTGGAGATCGGCTTCGGTTGGATTCAGGCCCGCGCGAAAGGCTTCCGACGGTACCAGCGAGACCTCCCCCTGGCGCGCTTCGAGCAGCATCGACGCGTAGGGCAGGGCGACACCCAGCGGGACCCGCGAGTTGCCTGCCACCGGCGTTAGCATCAGCCGCTGAAGCAGGCCGGTGGTGATCAGTTGGCGCAGTTCCTGATCGGTCATCCGCTGTGTTTGGAGGAACGCGCGATAGGCCTGATCGCTGAATTTGCCGTCGAGTCCCCGCGCGTTGGGAATCTGTGCGATCTCGGCGTCGATCAGCCGCCGCGAGACGACCATTCCCGTGTCTTCGGCGAAGGCCCACAGGGCGCGTTCCTGGATCAGCGCCGCGACCAGCGGGTCAAAATCGCCGGAGAGGCTGGCATAATCGGCGTTGGGATTTTGCTGCCGCGCCTTGGCCAGCAAGCGCTCCAGTGCCTTGCTGACGTCGCGCTCGGCCAACTCCTTGCCGCCGACTTTGGCCAGTGCTCCGCTGCTCATGCCGAAGGTGTTGGAGCGGTAATTGCCCACGTCGGCGACCGCGAACGAGGCAAGGATCGCGAGGCCGAGCAAGGCCAGGGTGAGCTGACCGCCCTTCGATTTGGACAGGTTGCGGAAGGAAGAGAGCATGGAATCTCGCGGGCTCAAGGAAAATGAGGCGCCGCTTTAGGAGGCGGGTGGCGCGGCATCAAGCGCCGCTTGGCTCGGCCAGCGCGCGTTGCTAGGCGGGCGGGCGATCAATTTAGGGGGGCGTGATGAAACGGCGCAAGCTGGTGGCGGGCAATTGGAAGATGAATGGTGTCGCCGCCGATCTTGGCGAAGTCGCCGCGATTGCCGACGCGGCGCGCGACATTGCCGACGTCGATGTTGCTCTGTGCCTGCCGGCCACGCTGATCGAGCGCGCGACTTGTGCGGTGCCCGGATTCGCCATCGGCGGGCAGGATGTTCATGAAGCGATAGCCGGCGCGCATACCGGCTGCATTTCCGCGGCAATGCTGCTCGATGCCGGCGCGTCACTGACC
>DATHFE010000216.1:0-4737 GCA_035318245.1 Sphingomicrobium sp.
AAAATATTCATCATTGGCACCGGCAACAGATCCGCACCGACCCCGCCGACATAGCGATAGAGCGGCATCCCGCGAGCATCGGCGGCGGCCCGGGCGGCGGCGAGGCTGACCCCGAGGATCGCGTTCGCACCCAATCGCGCCTTGTTCGCCGTTCCGTCGAGATCGATCATCGCCGCGTCGATTTCGCTCTGCTCTTCGGCCTCGAAGCCGACGATGGAGTCGGAAATTTCGCCGTTGACCGCGCGGACCGCCTTCATCACGCCCTTGCCGCCCCAGCGGCTCTCGTCTCCGTCGCGCAGCTCGACCGCTTCATGGGCCCCGGTCGATGCGCCCGAAGGCACCGCCGCGCGGCCCATGCTGCCGTCTTCCAGGGTGACATCGACCTCGACCGTCGGGTTGCCGCGGCTGTCGAGAATCTGGCGTGCGTGAATATCGACAATCGCTGTCATCGCGGGCGGCCTTTCATGCTATGAATGCCCTATACGGCGCGGGCCAAAGCGTGCAACTTTGCGTGCGAGCGGTAGGAACGATGCCCCGTCGCGCGGGGTTGAAGGCGAAGAAGGAGATTTTTGCGATGATCGACGACAAAGACCCGCTTCCCGAAGGCACCGACCACATCATCACCGGCGCTGGCGTCGATAGCGACAGCGACAGTGAACTGGTCGTCCGTGAACCGACGGCGCGCGACAAGGTCCGTGACCAGGTCCGCAGCGGCGGCGAGAAAATCGCCGGCCAGGCCGCCGACAAGGCGCGCGGGCTGGTTGCCCAAGGGATCGAGCGGTCGAGCGAAGCGCTCGGCAATGTGTCGAAGCTGGTCGGCGACACCGCCGAAGGCCTCGATGAGCGGCTCGGCGAGGAATATGGCGATTATGCCCGCAAGGCTGCCGGAGCGATCGAGAATGCCGCCAACAGCCTCGCTTCCAAGGATCCCGACGAATTGATCGACGACACGCGCAGCTTCGTCCGCAAGAGCCCGGGCGTGGCCCTGGCCGGCGCGGCGGTCATCGGCTTCGCTTTGGTCCGGCTGGTCAAGTCGGGGCTCGGCGAGATCGGCGAACGGACCAGCGGCAAGAGCGGCAAGAAAAAGCGCTGATGCTGAAACCGCCGAACGAGACCATGAGCGGCCCCGAAGACGAGCAGCCGATCGACGAATTGTTCGGCCGGCTGATCGACGAAGGCAGCGATTATGCCCGCGCCGAGTTCGAGCTCGCCCGCGCCAAGTTGATGGCCGAGATCGACGAACGGATCGACGGCTACAAGCTGCCGAGCATCCTGATCGGATCAGCGGTGCTGCTCGCGCAGGCTGCGGTGGCGGTTCTGGCCTTTGCCGCCTTCCTCGCGCTGGCGCCGTTGATCGGGACGGTCCCGGCCGGGATCATCGTCGGCGTCATCGTGCTCGGCCTCGCGGCCCTGCTGGTACGGCTGGCTCTGGGCAAGCTGAAGGCGCCAAAATGAGCGACGCCGACCCTTCGATCGTAGCAGCGCGAACCGAAGTCGACCGGACCCGAGCGCGGCTGATCGCCACGGCGCGTGAGCTTCAGGATCGGTTGAGCCCGCACACGCTGGCGCGCGATATCTGGGAGGGCGCCAAGGAAAAAGGCGCCGGCCTCGCCGAAGAGGCGGTCGATGCGGTGCGCAAGCGGCCGGTCGTCGCCGGAGGCGTGATCGCGGCGCTGGCCCTGTTTCTCGGGCGCGACCCGATAATGGATTATGCGACCAAGCTGTTGAATGGTAATGACGAACCCGAAAAGTCCGCTAAACGCGCACCCCGGCCCGCAAGACCACGGAAGACGGCCAAATCCACCGCCAAAGCCAAGCCTACCCAAACGGAGAGTGTCGAATGAGTGCCAATCAAACCCCGCCGACCGCCCGCGAAAAAGCCATCGAGGCCTATGACAGCGCGCGTGACAGCGTCGCGAACGCGGGGCGTAAAGCCGGTGATGGAATCGAGACTGCGCCGCTGATCGCCTTGGCCGGCGGGCTGGCTGTGGGCGCGCTGCTCGCCGTCCTGCTGCCCAAGACCGCCAAGGAAAGCGAGTTGCTCGGGCCGGTCGGCGAACGGATCACGGGAACCGCACGCACGGCGGCTGAAGCGGCCAAGGACGCCGGCAAGGCGAAGCTCGAGGAATTGGGCCTCACGCGGGACGCCGGGGCGGAAACGCTGAAGTCGATCCTCAAGGGCGCCGGCGATGCGACCAAGGCCTCGGCGCAAGCGGCGATCAGCGCGGTCCGCGATACCAAGTAGACTGAAAAAGGCCGGTTCGCATCCTTCGCCTGCTATGCTAGCGGACCGGCCATGAGCAGACTCCACTTGGTATTCGGCGGGCGCGTCAAGGACCCGCAAGGCCTCGACTTCGTCGATTTGGACGCGATCGACCTGGTCGGATTATATGACAGCTACGCCGAGGCCGAAGAGGCTTGGCGCGGCAAGGCGCAGCAAACCGTCGACGACGCCGAAATGAAATATGTCGTCGTCCACCTGCACCGCTTGCTGGAGCCGGAGGCGGACAAAGTCGCCTAAGTTCAGGCGTTCCGATAGCGCCACAGCAGCAACGGCCGGTGCAACGCCACCCCGGCGAAAAACCCGCCGACATGCGCCGGGGTCGCCAGCATCAGACCCTGCTGGCCAAGCAGATAGGCGACCATCAGCTGCAGGATGACCCACGCCACCAACAGCCACACGATGTTGAGCGCGCGATTGAGCCATTGCGCGTTCACCAGCTGCTTCGGGCGGCCATAGGTCAAAGCGAAGGCCCCTACAAACGCGCTGATCGCCCCGCTGGCGCCGATCATCGGCACCAATGAATGCGGCTCGACGACATATTGCGCCGCGGCCGCCGCATAAGCGCCGACCAGGTACAGCACGACAGTCGGGCCGGCGCCGACGACCCGCTCGACCGCGCGACCGCACCACACCAGCACGAGCAAGTTGGTTGCCAGATGCAGCAGGCCGCCATGGACGATCGTCGCCGTCAGTGGCGTCAGAGCCGCCGGGATCGCCGGCGACATGGTGAAATCCCCGCTGAGACGGGCCGGGATAAAACCCATCAGGCCAGCGGCGAGATCGATCCGGTTGGACAGCAATATGCCGAGCGAGAACAGCGCCGTGACGCTCGCGATGATCGTGGTCGCGGTACGCGGGAGTGTAATGCGGCCCCGCCCGCCGGTCTTGGGTGGCGGAAGCCGCGTGCTCACACGAATGCGATGGCTTTGATCTTGTAGCTGCGGTCGCCGGCTGGAGCCGTGACTTCGACCTCCTCGCCAATCTGGCGCCCGATCAGCGCGCGGCCCAATGGCGAGTTGTACGAGATCCGCCCGTTCTTGGCGTCGGCCTCGGTCTGGCCGACCAGCTGGTAACGGAACTTCTTCTTGTCCTCATCGACCAAATCAACCGTCGCACCGAACACCACCTTGTCGCCCGACAAGGTCGTTGGATCGATCACCATCGCGCGGCTCAAGCGGTCCTCGATGTCGGCGATGGTCGCCTCGACATGACCCTGGCGTTCCTTGGCGGCGTGATATTCGGCATTTTCGCTCAAATCGCCGTGCGCGCGCGCGGCCTCGATCGCCTCGATGATCTCAAGGCGCTCGACGGTCTTCAGGTGCCGCACCTCTTCGGTCAGCTGGCGGTGCCCCTCGGGCAACATCGGAACTTTTTCGGCGCTCGCCATGGCGAAGTCGTCCTTCTTCAAAAACCCGCCCCGGCGCTGCCTCACATGGGCTGCGCTGTCAGGGGCGGAATGTGGGATGATCGTTTGTTTACGTCGCGGAATAATAAGACTGAAGCGAGCGAACTTCAAGCGCATGGCCGCGCAAAGCCCCGATTGCACGTGCCGCGGCGATGCTGGCGGTCGCGGTCGTGAAGTACGGCACCTTGCGTTGGAGCGCCGTCGCGCGGATCGTGTGGCTGTCCTTCAACGCCTGCCAGCCCTCGGTGGTATTGAACACCAACTGCACTTCGCCGTCGGTCAGCCGGTCGACGATGTGCGGACGGCCCTGGGCAACCTTGTTGACGCGCTCGACGGCAAGACCCTGCGCCTGCAAATAATCGGCTGTCCCGCCGGTGGCGATAATGTCGAAGCCAAGGTCGATCAGGGTTCGCACCGCCTCGACGATCACGCCCTTGTCGCTGTCCTTGACCGACACGAACACCGTCCCCTGATCGGGCAGCACGACCCCGCCGCCAAGCTGCGATTTGGCGAAGGCGATGTCGAAATTGTGCGAAATTCCCATGACTTCACCGGTGCTCTTCATTTCCGGTCCCAACACCGGATCGGTCCCCGGGAAGCGCGCGAAGGGGAACACCGATTCCTTGATGGCGATATGGGCGATGTCGCGGTCGATCGGGTCGAACGCGGCAAGCTTCTCTCCCGCCATGACCCGCGCCGCGATTTTTGCAATGGGACGCCCGATCGCTTTCGCCACGAACGGCACGGTGCGGCTGGCGCGCGGGTTGACCTCGATCAGATAGACTTTCTCGTCCTTGACCGCGAACTGGATGTTCATCAGCCCCTTGACGTTGAGCGCCAGGGCCAGGGCGCGGGTCTGGCGCTCGATCTCGTAAATCACTTCGGCGGACAGGCTGTAGGGCGGGATGGCGCAGGCGCTGTCGCCCGAATGGACTCCGGCTTCCTCGATATGCTGCAGCACGCCGGTGACGGCGACTTCCTCGCCGTCGGAAATGGCATCGACATCGACCTCGATCGCGTCGCGCAAATAGCGGTCGATCAGCACCGG
>DATHFE010000217.1:0-4318 GCA_035318245.1 Sphingomicrobium sp.
GCCACGAGCGTGATCCGCGGCGTCAGCCTGGCCAATGCGCGGACATAGGCATCGGTAAACACCGGCGCGCAGGCGCGATTGAGGTGCGACCATTCCGGCATGGTTAGGTTCTGAGCCTGCGGCGGAAGGTCGTCGTTATGGACTCCGACTGCGCCGGTCGCGCGCAACAGCGCGTCCCAGCCCTTGACCTTGGGCACCTGTGCTTCCTCGTTGACTCTCAAATGTACGTCGGATGGCGGCCGGACGAACACCACCTCGCCGCCGCGCGCGCGAATTGTCGCGACTGCCTTGACCGCCTTGGCTATCCCGCCCGCAATCATCTGCGGCGTAAACGGATAGTCTTCCTTGAAACCCTTCCACGCATAACGCGCGTGGGCCTGCACCAGCGGATTGGTTTCGACCTGCGACCACATATGGGTCTCGCGCCGCTCGCCGACCTCCTGCACTTTCCACACGTCGTCGTAAGGCCCGTCGAGTCCGCGGCGATAGTTGGGGTCGAGCCGCGCGGCGACCACGCTCAGCCGGTGATTGCTGTCGAGATAGGCGAGCCGCCGCTGCAGGAAGTGATCGATCTGGGCCGAGGCGCGCTTGGCCGGCGATTCATATTGCGCGCGCTTGTGAATGTAGCCGCCGTAGCCGTCGAACGGCTGGAAGAACATCGTGTCCGACAGGCCGACGATCAGCAGCCCCTTGAAGTCGGGGTTGGCGGCGACGTCCTGAAGCAGGGTCAGCGCGCTGGTCCCGTGGATCGCCAGCTGGATCGGGCGGACACCGGTCAATTGCTCGAACCGGTTGAGATCGGTGTCGAACAGGATTCGCGAATCGCAGACGATCGCCACCGGTGCACCGGCCGATAACGCGCGCTCATTGGCCCAGTCGGTCTCGCTATTGTCGAGATCGCCGGCGCGAAGCCCGATCCGCCGCGCATTCCATTCGAGCAGCGATGTGCCGATCAACAACGTCACCGCTACCGCCAGCGCGAGCTTGCCCCATGGCTGCCTGGGAATATCGCGCGTCGGCACCGGCTGCGCCTCGCCCGGCCGGTCGGACGCGGTCAGCCGCAGCCCCGCGGGCAGCGCGCCTTCGTGGTGCAGAACGCCGCGTTCCTCAGAACTGGAAGTAGATGAAGGCACTGCCCGTCCCCTGTTCCGCAACGATGGCCAGCGCCATCACCGACCACACCACGCCGACGATCCACGCCGGCGTTCGCTCGACCACCAGTTCCAATGTCTTGTCGCGCATCACCCAATGCGTCGTGACGATCCCGGCGACGATGACCATCGCGTAGATCATCGGCAGCGCCGCGATCATCGCGATCGGCTTGACCGCCATGCCGCCCATCGACCGCAGGATATTCGACGCGACGGTGAAATCCTTGGCCCGGAAGAATACCCAGGTGACGTTGATCAGCAGGAAAGTCAGCGCGCCGATCCCCGCGACTAGCGCCGGACCCGGGACAAATCCTGCGAAGCGCGCCTTGATCAGACGCTCGACCGCCAAATAGGTGCCATGCAGCCCACCCCAGGCGACGAACGTCCAGTTGGCGCCGTGCCACAGCCCGCCGAGCAGCATCGTCCCCATCAGCGCCATGTAAGTGCGCCCCTCGCCATGGCGGTTGCCGCCCAAGGGGATGTAGAGATAATCGCGCAGCCAGGACGACAAAGTGATGTGCCATCGCCGCCAGAAATCGGAGAAACCCACGGCGGCATAAGGGAAGCGGAAATTGTCGGGCATGGCGAAGCCGAGGCACAAGGCGACCCCGATCGCGGTGGTCGAATAACCGGCGAAATCACAGAAAATCTGCCCGGCAAACGCGAAGGTCGCGACCCACGCGTCGAGCGCCATGGGAACGCCTTTGTGCGCGTCATAGACTTTCTCCGCCACCGGCCCGAGGAAGCCGTCGGCGAGCACCACTTTCTGAAACAGTCCGAGCGTGATCAGCGCCAGCCCGAATAGCAGCATCGATTTGTTGGCGCGCTTGGGCTGCTCGAATTGCGGGACCAGCTCGGTCGGCCGCATGATCGGGCCCGCGACGAGGTGCGGGAAGAAGGTCACGAACAAAGCATAATCGAGGAAGCTCTTGGCCGGCTTCGCGCGGCGCAGATAGACGTCGAGCGTGTAGCTCAAGGTCGCAAAGGTGTAGAAACTGATCCCGACCGGAAGCACGATCGCAAATTGCGCGGGCTGGTAGTGGATGCCGATCGAACCGGCCAGGAGGATGAAATTGTCGAGCAGGAACTGGCCATATTTGAAGAAGCCCAGCATCCCCAGATTGGCGACGAGCGAGGCAAGCATCCACGCCCGCCGGGTTAGTGGTCGCTCCGATTTGACCATCGCCTGCGCCGCCCACCAGTCGACGACGGTCGAAATCCACAGCAGGATCACGAACGGCGGATTCCACGCGGCGTAGAAAATGTAACTGGCGACCAGCAGGAACAGCTTGCGGCTCCGCCACGCCAGCGGCAGCTGCCACACGCCGAGCACGATCGCGAAAAATACGACGAAAGTCAGCGAATTGAAGATCATCGCGTGCGTAGCCCCCCGGCGAACTGCCTCAACGCACTGATCGCCACGCTTGGAAGCCGTGGGACGAGCGGCTTGTCCGTCATGGCGGGTGGATAGGCAAGATCAAATCCGCTGCTAAACCTCAAGACGTGACCGACGCCGCGCCGAGCTTTGCTGAGGCCAACCGCACCTGGGCGCGGATCGCCTTGCTGTCGTTCGGCGGGCCTGCGGCGCAAATCGCGCTGATGCACCGCGTGCTCGTCGACGAAAAACAGTGGATCGACGAGCAGCGTTTCCTTCACGCGCTCAATTTCTGCACATTGCTGCCCGGCCCGGAAGCGCAGCAGCTCGCGACCTATATCGGCTGGCTGCTCCACGGGATACGCGGCGGCCTGATCGCCGGCCTGCTGTTCATCCTCCCCGGGGTTATCGCGATCATGGGCTTGAGCTGGCTCTATGTGCTGACCGGCAATGTCGGCGCGGTCGCAGGGCTGTTGTTCGGGTTGAAGGCGGCGGTCCTCGCGATCGTCCTCCACGCGGTGCAGCGGATCGCCGCGCGCGCGTTCAAGAGCAATTGGCAGCGCGTCCTCGCCCTCACCGCTTTCCTCCTCCTGTTCTTCCTCGCCGCGCCCTTCCCGTTGGTCGTGCTCGGCGCCGGCGTGATCGGCTGGTGGATGTCGCGCGGCACTCCCGCTGCGTCAGTCACCCCAACCGAACGAGTCGGTTGGGGCCAAACCCTCAACGCCGCGCTGCCCTGGGCGGCCATCTGGCTGATCCCGATCGGCGCATTGGTGTTTTTCCTCGGACCGGGCAACGTGTTCAGCCAGATCGCGACCTTCTTTTCGACCGCGGCGATGGTCACCTTCGGCGGGGCATATGCCGTGCTGGCCTATGTCGGGCAGCAGGCGGTCGAACATTATGGCTGGCTCAAGCCCGGCGAGATGCTCGACGGCCTCGGCCTCGCCGAGACCACACCGGGGCCGCTGATCATGGTCCTCCAGTTCGTCGGCTTCCTCGCCGCCTACCGCGACCCTGGAACGCTCAATCCCTTGCTCGCCGGTACGATCGGCGGACTGATCGCAACCTTCGTCACTTTTGCGCCCTGCTTCCTGTGGATCTTCGCCGGCGCGCCGCATGTCGAGCGGCTGCGCGGCAACCCCCGCCTGTCGGGCGCGCTGGCCGGAATCACCGCCGCCACGGTCGGTGTGATTGCAAGCCTTGCTTTATGGTTCGCGGTCCACGCCGTTTTCACGCGTGCAGTCCGCATCGACCAGGGACCGCTCAATTTCGACTGGCCGATTCTCGCGAGCATCAACCCGTGGGCGGCGCTGTTGGCCCTCGCAGCGGCAGTCGCGATCTTCCGCTTCAAGCTCGGCATCGCCACGACCATCCTAGGCGCGGCGGCGGTCGGCGTCATGCTGCACTATGCGGGACTGGTCGCCTAAGCGGCCGGCCAGCTGGCCTAAAGGCCTGATCCCCCAGATCAGGCCGTCGGCCAGCTCTCGAGGATCTCGATGAAGCGCGATAGCCAGGCATTGGTCTGGTGGCCGTCGACGACCCGGTGGTCGATTGTCAGCGTGACATAGGCCATCGGCAAAATGACGATCGCGTCGTCGCCATCGACCTCGCGCACCACGACTCGTTTTTGCAATTTGCCGACGCCGAGGATCGCAGCCTGTCCGGCGTGCAGGATGATCGGCGAAGCAAGTAGGCTGCCCGACACGCCGTGGTTGGAAATGGTGAAGCTGCCACCCGAGACGTCGGCGGCGGTCAATTTGCCGTCGCGGGCGCGGCTCGTGAGGTCGTCTAGCGC